>NZ_JBALSN010000250.1:0-14346 GCF_036966985.1 Neobacillus drentensis
CCATCTTAAAAAAAATAAACGGGAAAAAGAAATTCCTATTAGAAAGTTCACATAAGTATAATGATTCCGGTCGATATTCCTTTATTGGTGCAGAACCAGCCTTTGAACTTATTTCAAGGGGGGATCGGAATGAGATTCTTAAGCAGAATGGTGAAAAAGAAGTTATAAAGGGTAATCCTCTAGAAGTGTTAAAGAGACTTATCCCTCCCATGGACTTTGAAGAGTATCCCTTCCCATTTATTGGAGGCGCAGTTGGATTTGTAGGCTATGACATTATTAGGCAGTATGAAGTGATAGGAGAGGAATTTCCAAACGGTATGGAAATGCCGGATGTACACTTAATGTTTTATGAAGAAGTAATAGTCTTTGATCATCTTCAAGACAAGGTTTTGATTTGTGGTTGTCCTTTAACGAAGGAGAGCGACACCGCTGTAATTGAAAAAAGAATCGAGCGCAGAATAGAGGAACTCAAACAGCCTACCTTTTACCCAGCAGAAGAGCCTTTTGATTTTTCAGGCTTTGACTCTGAAACAACAAAAGAAGCCTTTATCAAAAATGTAGAAATTGCGAAGGAACATATTTTAGCTGGTGATATTTTTCAGGTGGTTCTTTCGAGGAGGATGAAATCAGCATTTAATGGGGATCCATTATCACTTTATCGCAAACACCGTGCAAATAATCCAACGCCTTATATGTTTTATATTGACTTTGACGGCTATACCGTGATTGGCTCATCTCCTGAAAGCTTAATTAAAACAAGAGCACAGACAGTTATTTCGAATCCTATTGCTGGTACAAAAAGACGAGGGAAAACAAATGAAGAGGATTTGTTGATTGAACAAGAATTGAAAAATGATGAAAAAGAACTGGCAGAGCATAAGATGCTAGTTGATCTTGGCAGAAATGACCTCGGAAAAATTTGCGAATTTGGGTCTGTTCAAGTGGATAAGTATATGGCAGTGGAGAAATATCGACATGTGATGCACCTTGTCTCANNATTTAAATTCTGACAAGACAGCCATAGATGCGCTCGCTTCCTGTCTGCCTGCCGGGACTGTTTCAGGAGCTCCTAAGGTTCGAGCGATGGAGATTATTAACTCTTTGGAAAAGTCAAAACGTGGGTTATATTCAGGAGCTGTTGGATATATATCCGCCGATGGAAATATGGATTTTGCCCTTGCGATTCGAACGATGATTTTAAAAGAGGGTTCGGCTTATATACAAGCTGGAGCTGGAATCGTATATGATTCGAATCCAGAGTCCGAATATCAAGAGACGATAAACAAACTAAACTCTTTCTTGGAGGGTGAGAAATGATTTTACTGATTGATAATTTTGATTCGTTCACATTCAACCTTTATCAATATCTAGGAGAACTAGGGGAACAGATAACAGTTTTTAGGAATAATCAGCTAAGCATGGAACAAATCAAGGAATTAAACCCTAAAGCAATCATTCTTTCCCCGGGACCAGGAAAGCCAGAGGATGCCGGAATTTGCATCAAATTAATTCAAACATTTTTTAATGAAATACCAATTTTAGGAATTTGTCTTGGTCATCAAGCCATCGGTGCAGCATTCGGTGGCGAGATTAAAAGGGCAGCCCTAATCAAGCATGGTAAAACATCATTCATATCGCATCAGTGCGATGGATTATTTGCAGATCTACCCAACCCATTAGAAGTCATGCGCTATCATTCATTAATTATTGAAAAGTGTAGTATTCCTGAAGTGCTCGAGTGCATCGCTCATTCTGACGAAGACCAGGAAATTATGGCGATCAGACATCGTGACTATCCTGTTTTTGGGCTGCAGTTTCATCCGGAGTCGATTGGTACTCCTTCCGGCAAACAAATCCTAAATAACTTTTTAAATGAGATAGAGAGGATGAAGAAAAATGAAGAATTATTTACTCCAATTAGCTGAACGTGAATCATTTTCTGAAAACCAGATGAAAGAAGCGGTTAGTTGCATTTTGGGTGAAGAGGTTTCAGAATCCGAAATTGCTGCCTTCTTAATGGGCTTGAAATCAAAAGGAGAAACAGTCGAAGAAATTACCGGAATAGTAAAAGCAATGAAAGCAAATACACTGAAATTTAAAGAGAAATTTTCTGGAGTTATCGATAATTGTGGGACCGGAGGAGATGGTTCTTCAAGTTTCAATGTAAGTACTACTTCTGCTTTTGTGATTGCTGGTGCTGGAATTCCTGTTGCCAAGCATGGCAATCGAAGTGTTTCGAGTAAAACGGGAAGTGCCGACGTACTCGAATACTTAGGAATTAATTTAAATCTTTCAGCAGAAAGAACAGAAGAAATTCTGCAGGAAATTGGCTTATCTTTTTTATTTGCACCTAATGTTCATCCAAAATTAAAGAAAGTCATGACCGTTAGAAAACAATTAAAGATTCCAACGATATTTAACTTTATTGGACCACTTACAAACCCAATTGAGTTGGACTATCAATTGTTGGGTGTGTATCGGAGAGATTTATTGAATGTGTTTGCTGAAGTACTTTTAAAGTTGGGACGCAAGAGGGCCATTGTCATCAATGGAGCAGGCTTTATGGATGAAGCATCGCTTCAAGGGGAAAACCATTTAACCATTTTAGAGGATGGTATCATTACTAATCAGTCATTCTTCCCAGAAGACGTCAATCTTCCACAATATGATAACAGTTGTATTAAGGGTGGTGACTCCAAGGAAAACGCAGAAATTTTGATCAATGTGTTAAAAGGGGAAAAGGGCGCTTATCGTGACACGGTAATACTTAATTCGGGGCTCGGAATCTTTACAGCTGGAAAAGCAAGTTCCATTAAGGAAGGTATCCACGTAGCAAGAGAGGTCATTGATTCTGGTGCTGCTTATGAAAAATTAACCACTCTGATTGAAAAATCTCAAGCAGCAGGGCAGAAAGAGGCGATATAAGTGGCAACCATTTTAGATAAAATTATAGAACAAAAGAAAAAAGAAGTTCTATTCCTTCGAGAAGGGAACCAACTATTCGAAGTAACAAACCAGCCGAGAAGATCATTTATTCAAAAGCTAAAAACAACTGATCAAATATCGATTATCTCAGAGTTTAAGCGGGCATCGCCTTCGAAAGGGATCATAAATAACTCGATTGATCCTGCCTATCAGGCAGGACTATATGAAGCATATGGCGCGTCAGCAATTTCTGTTTTAACGGACCAAACTTTTTTTAAAGGATCTTTCTCCGATTTAAGAGCAGTTCGGAGTAAAGTAAATCTGCCAATTCTCTGTAAAGATTTTATCATAGATGAACTGCAAATAAAGCTTGCTGCCTCAAATGGTGCGGATATCATTTTGTTGATAGTAGCTGCCTTAGATGAACAGAGATTGGTTGAACTTTATCAATACGCTAAGGAGCTTGGTCTAGAAGTATTGGTCGAAGTTCATAATCAGGAAGAATTGGAAATAGGACTAAAGACCGGAGCAAAGTTGATTGGGGTAAATAATCGTGACTTAAAGACATTTCATGTCTCCCTAGAGGTGACTGAGACCCTAGCATCGATTGCTAAAAACTCTGGTGCTTATCTTATTAGTGAAAGCGGGATTCATCACCAAGAGGATGTAGCACGCATTAGAAATGCAGGAGCTAATGGAATATTAGTGGGCGAAGCATTAATGAAAAGTCCAGATGTGAAACAATCTTTTTTAGACTTTCGCATGCCACTTATTGGAGGTGTCATTAAATGAAAGTGAAAATTTGTGGAATCACTGATGTAGAAACTGGGATAGAAGCGGTTCGTTATGGTGCTGATGCTATTGGGTTTGTCTTTGCAGAAAGTAAGCGAAGAGTCACAATTGAGAAAGCGCAAGAAATTATTGGTTATTTACCAGTAGAAGTTCATAAGGTCGGTGTTTTTGTAAATGAATCACGTGAAGAAATTGAGAAAATTGCTTCTACTGTGGGCCTTACACATATCCAATTACACGGAGACGAAACAGGACGATTTAGTGAATCGCTGTCCTTGCCAGTGATAAAATCAATAAGTTTTCAAGGAAATGAAGGCTTATCAGCATTGGCTGATTATCCAAGTGATTTTATTTTATTAGATAGTCCTAAGGGAAAATACAGAGGCGGAAATGGGACGGTATTTAATTGGAATGAGGTTGACCCTAATTTGATTAATAATCACAAAATAATCCTTGCCGGCGGTTTGCATGCAAACAATGTGGAAGAAGCGATTAATATTATTCGACCATATATGGTAGATGTTAGCTCGGGGGTAGAAACCGACGGGAAAAAGGATTTAGAAAAGATTAAAACATTTATAGAAAAAGCGAAAAGCACACCTGTAGGGAGGTAAAGGGAATGAATACTTATACATTACCAAATGAGAACGGTCACTTCGGAATTTTCGGAGGAAGATTTGTCCCTGAGACATTGATGAAAGCAGTAATAG
Source organism: Neobacillus drentensis (assembly GCF_036966985.1). Classification (GTDB taxonomy): domain Bacteria; phylum Bacillota; class Bacilli; order Bacillales; family Cytobacillaceae; genus Neobacillus; species Neobacillus drentensis_E. The sequence goes on from NZ_JBALSN010000250.1 coordinate 4,428, forward strand.
AACTTGGTGAAGCGTATGAAAGCGCGAAAAAGGACCCTTCCTTTCAAGTGGAAATTCAAGATTTATTAAAAAACTATGTTGGTAGAGAAACGCCATTGTATTATGCAGATAATCTTACAAGACATGCTGGAGGAGCTAAGATTTTCCTTAAAAGAGAAGATTTAAACCATACAGGTGCCCATAAAATCAATAATGCTATTGGGCAAGCACTATTAGCCGTACGTATGGGAAAGAAAAAAATCGTCGCTGAAACGGGAGCTGGCCAGCATGGTGTTGCAACCGCAACCGTTTGTGCTTTATTAAATCTTGATTGTATCGTGTTCATGGGTGAAGAGGACATCAAAAGGCAGGCCCTTAATGTTTTTAGAATGGAATTGCTGGGTGCAAAGGTTGTTAGTGTTATCTCTGGGAGCGCTACATTGAAAGATGCAGTAAATGAGGCGTTAAGATACTGGGTAGAAAATGTTGATGATACTCACTATTTATTGGGTTCTGTAATGGGGCCGCATCCATTTCCTCAGATGGTCAGGGATTTCCAAAGTGTGATTGGTAAGGAAACAAAACACCAATTCCAATTAAGCGAGAGGACACTTCCAGATGCCGTGGTAGCCTGTATCGGCGGAGGGAGTAATGCAATGGGGATGTTCTATCCATTTATCGAAGATGAAGAGGTTAGTCTCTATGGTGTAGAAGCAGCTGGACAGGGTGTTGATACAAAGTACCATGCAGCCTCCTTAACTAAGGGAAGTCCAGGGGTATTACATGGAGCACTCATGTATCTTTTGCAAGACCAAGATGGTCAAGTTCAAGAAGCACATTCTATCTCGGCCGGATTAGATTATCCGGGTATCGGACCGGAGCATAGCTATTTACATGACATTGGTCGTGCAAAATATCATTCGATTACCGATAAAGAGGCACTAGACGCTTTTCAACTTTTATCTAGACTGGAAGGAATCATCCCAGCCCTTGAGAGTGCACATGCCATTGCCTTCGCAGTTAAGCTGGCAGCAAAAATGGACGAATCCCAAAAAATTGTAGTTTGCTTATCAGGGCGCGGTGATAAAGATGTAGATACGGTGAAAACACGTTTAGGAGAGGAGAGATAAGAAATGAACCGTTTTGAAAAAACTTTTGCAGCATTGAAAGAGAATAATACAAAAGCGTTTGTTCCATACATCATGGCAGGAGATGGCGGGCTTGAATGTTTGGTTGATCGCCTTCAATTATTAGAGAAATTTGGTGCAACGGCCATTGAGGTGGGGGTTCCGTTTTCGGATCCAGTGGCCGATGGACCAACCATCCAGCAAGCAGGAATAAGAGCACTTGGAAACGGCACAACGCTAAAAAGCATTATTACAGAACTTGGAAAGGCACGAAAGGAAATTAATGTTCCAATCCTGCTTATGACTTATTTAAATCCAATATATCGCTATGGGATCAATGAATTTGTTCAAGATATACGGAAAGCAGGTGTAGACGGGTGTATTATTCCCGATTTACCGATAGAAGAAGAGGGTATTATTACATCGCAGCTAGATGCAGCTGAAATAGAATTAATTCGTCTTGTCACGCTCACAACACCTATTGAGCGAATCAAAACGATTGCAAATAAGGGCAAGGGATTTTTATACACGGTAACAATTAAGGGGATTACAGGTGTGAGAAATGAATATGATTCGGAATTGAATCAATTCTTACAGTATGTAAAAGCTCTAAGTCCGATCCCTGTCTTGGCGGGTTTCGGGATTTCAAGCCAAGAACAGATAGTAGACTTAACAAAGTACTGTGATGGAGTTATAGTTGGCAGCAAAATTGTCGATCAATTTCATAATGGAAAACTGGTTGAGATGGAAAAGTTAATGTCTGTTTTTAAACCAATATCCAAAATGGTATAAGCACACAGAATAACTGCCTCTCCTTGAATGCAAGGGATGTTTCCTGTATAATAGATACGTAGGAAATCCTAATTTACACTAGTTAACTTTTTTCGAAACTTCCCGTTGTGGAAGTTTTGTTTGTTTTCAAATAGATATTTGATTTATTTTAAGAGGAGCGTAGATGATATGAAAGAAATGACTGTCGAAGAACTTTTTACGATTAAGAATCCTATAATCATTGACATACGCTCACCAATTGAGTTTAATGATGGTGCAATTCCTGGAGCGATCAATGTTCCCTTATTTACAGATGAAGAACGTCAGATAATTGGAACAATTTATAAACAAGAAGGACCATCGCATGCTAAGTGGAAAGCAATGGAAATCGTTTCCCCTAAGATTCCTGCCTTATTACAAACAATAAAGAAGGCCATTTCCAACGATTCCGAGCTGATTATCCATTGCTGGCGCGGTGGGATGAGAAGTAAAGCTGTGGTCACGTTTCTCGAGTTTGCAGGTATTTATGCTAGTAGGCTAGTAGGTGGATATAAAGAGTACCGCCACTATATTCTTGAACAGTTACCAACAATGCTTCCCGGCAAAGCTGTTGTCCTTCATGGATTAACAGGGGTTGGGAAAACAGAGGTCTTAAAGGTCTTGAAAAAAAGAGGTTATCCAATTTTAGACCTTGAAGAGATGGCAGGGCATCGCGGTTCGATATTCGGCACGATCGGCCTTGGGGATGGTCATAATCAAAAAACATTTGACTCCTTACTATTTAAAGGGCTTACCGAAATAAAGGGTGCTGAATACTTTCTCGTGGAAGCAGAAAGCAAAAGAATCGGAAAAGCCGTCCAAACCGAGGAACTAATGGATAAAAAGATGAGAGGGATTAATATCAACCTAAATATCCCGATTGAACAAAGGGTAACACATCTTGTGGCGGAATATGTACTTCCTTATCAGAATGATCCATGGTATTTTGATAAGATTTCTGATGGGATTGAAAAGGTGTTAAGGCGTATTAAAGCTATTGACATCAAAAATTCACTCATCCAAGCGTTATCCGATCGAAAATACCCGGATATGATTCACCTTTTACTTGAGCACTATTATGATCCGCGTTATGACCATGCGAAACAAGAGTATGAAGGGGAATTCTTTGAGATCTTTGCTGATAATCCAGTGGATGCGGCTGACAAGATTGCAGGAAAACTTACTGAATTATCCTTTTATCCTAATGAGTTAACAAGTAATGAAATGAAAATGGGATGAAATTGAAAAACCGCTGAATCCTTTCAGCGGTTTTTTCTAGTTAACGATTTTTAAATGGTCTTAGGCCACGGCGTTTGATTTCATCTTTTAATATCTTAATCCATTCTTTTTCCTTGTCAGACTTTAATGCATCCCGATACGAAACAACTAATTGCTCATTACTCATAATTTTCATACTTATGAATGCCTCCTCGAGAAAATGGATTGAATATTCAGTTTTTATAATTGTAATGTTTTTTTTGACATTTGAGAACCCAAAATTAATAAAATTTTAAAATTGTTCACAATTTCTTAATGCATTGATTTTGTTGCGCACCACCAGCCATTTTGATTATACTAGGAGTGGGACAAAGAACGAAAGGAAGGGTGCACCAATGATTCATCTATCATGGCGTGATCGGGAAACAATAAAAAAAATAAAATGCGTTCATACGGATGCCAAAAAATATCTTGTCAATAATGCTTTAACAGCTGGGAAAGTCTATGATGTAAAAAATGAGACAGAAGAATTTTATTACATTGTTGATAATACAGGAAAAGTAGGCGGCTTTTACAAGGAATATTTTCAGGATGCATAATAGGAGGACTGTGGAGCATAGCCCGCAGTCTTTTCTTATGGTAAGAAAGTAAAAGTTTTTGAACTTATATTACTGTCTAGCTCCAGCGCCCTAGCGGCTAGTGTCCTTCGCTCTCCGCCCTACGATAAGTCAAGCACGAATGCGCCTCCGGCTCTTCGTGNNGTTGGAGCGCTCCACAAGGAAGGTTTCGGCAGCAAAGCATCGCACGAAGAAAGAGCGTTAGCTCTTTCGAGGAGGCCATACGCCGCTGACCAGAGCGCTTACGCTTTTCTTATGAAAAAGGGAGAATGATTAATGGCTAAATTATGGAACGATCTATTTTCGTTACAAGGGGAAACGGTAAAATTAATTCCTGTCAGTATGGACCACTTAGACGGTTTGTGGGAAGCAGCAGAACCAGAAGAAATATGGACGTATATGGCGACAAAAATTCGCTCAAAAGATGAGATGGAACTAATGATAAACGCTGCCATAAAAGCACGTGAACATGGAACAGATTATACCTTTACGGTTGTAGACAACAATAATCATATCATTGGGAGCACACGATTCTTAGATATACTCCCAAACCATAATAGTGCGGAAATTGGCTCGACGTGGTATCACCCGACTGTATGGCGGACCAGAGTAAATACTGAATGTAAATTTCTTTTATTAAGCCATGCATTTAATGTTTGGAACCTTACACGTGTCCAATTAAAAACGGACGCTAGAAATATAAGATCCCAAAAGGCGATTGCTAGAATCGGTGCCGTAAAAGAAGGAGTATTACGGAAAGATCGGATAATTTCAGATGGATATGTAAGGGATACGGTATTTTTTAGTATCCTTCGTGATGAATGGGAAGACATCAGCACCCAATTAAAAGTCCAGTTGCAAAGATAAATAAAATGCCAGGCTTATGTGCCAGGCATTTTATTTATATTGACTATTTTGCATTAGGGAAGACCCGACGGATAATATCTGAAAACTCGTCCATAAAACCTGCAACAGGTCGTCCATTTCGAATATCTCTGGAATACGTATTCATTCGGTCATAAAAATCAGGGTTAACTGAAATATAAACGTTATCAATGTTTTCATCAACGGATTTGACTGCGCGAGAAATCTTATTTTTAATATCTGAGGTCAATTCATTCCGTGAGGAACGGTCCAATTTAGCAGCAACATAAGCATTATTATCATTTACAATGATAACTGCATCATCGACTTCGGATAAGTTGATTACTTTATCCACTGCCCTATCCGCTAGTCTTGTTTTGGTTTGATTGTTATTACGTACGTTATTCCTAGTATTATGCTTTCTCATGCGGTCTAATTCGGGATCACTTGTATCAGCGCTCGAAATCGCAGGTCCGACTTGATGGGGATTATAATTTACACGGGTTGTGTCAGTTGCATTTCGTTGACGTGTAGCAACTTCATTATTCATATCATTATTAGCACAACCAGTTAAATAAAGACTTGGAATAAGGGAAGCAATGATGAATAAGTTGATTTTCATGTTGTCATATCACTCCTTTATCTGAATACTACAAAATTAGGTTGCCATAATTGTAAAAAACTATCCAAAAAAAAGAAGCATCCAAGGACGCTTCTTTTTCAATCCGACTATTTTTGTTTGACTTGAACTTTCGGTGTTTTATTAGTTTGATAAAGACTTTTGCTAATCATTGTTTGAATAATCAGGAACGTACCGCCGACTACCCAATAAAGGGGAAGGGCTGCTGGTGCGTTAAAAGAAAACATAACAATCATTAATGGGGAGAGTAAACCCATATATTTCATTTGGTCTGCCTGTGCGGAAGGCATATTCGACTGGGAAACTTTAAACTGGAAGTAGTAAATAACCCCAGCAATAATCGTAATAATGATGTCAGGATTTCCTAAACTGAACCATAAAAACTCATGAGTTTTTATCTCTTCTGAACCACGAATCGCATAATAGAAACCAGTTAGAATAGGCATTTGGATGAGCAAAGGTAGACAGCCCATATTTAATGGATTAACCCCATGCTTTTTATAAAGTCCCATCATTTCTGCTTGAAGTTCCTGCTTTTTCTTTGGATCCTTTTCAGTTTTCATTTTAGTCTGGATGACATCCATTTCAGGCTTTAACACATCCATTTTTTCCTTCATTGCCATTTGGTTTTTATACTGCCTTAACATAAGCGGCATTAGGGCAAGCCTGATAATCAGCGTTACAAGAATAATGGACAAACCATAGTTTCCATTAAAAAGTTCCGCTAAATAATGGATAAAAGTTGAAAAAGGTTCGACAAAATAAGTATGGAAAAATCCACTATTGTTTTTTCCATTTTGTGCTTGAGATGAACATGCAGATAATAATAAAGTTGTTAAAGCTAACATTGTGACAATAATGAAAGAAGATCGTTTGTTTTTCATATTTCCTCCTAGAATTGATTTATAAATATTTATTAACAAAAAAGGGAGGAAACAGGTTCTTCAGAATCATCCTGTGAATATTCTTTTCTACGAAAATATATAACAATTCTTTTCAGAATAAAGCTGCCATTTAAACAACTTTTCTTAAGATAAAGTACCAATGGGTGAATAATATTTGTCCTTGCCGGATCAGATAAGGAACCAACAAACGAATATTCCACACTCCATGCCCATAATAATTTTAAAGCAATTCCTAAAAAAATACTTACATAAAGAGCGTTAAGGGCATTTATATCTGAACTGTCGATAAGCAATTGAAACAAATATTATCACCTCACTTAAATGTCAATGATATGAGTATATAGGAGATAGGGTAAAGAATCAATTTAATACTTGCCAAAATGCCAGATTATGAAGATATTTACTTTTTGGCCAATAGGGTAAGTATCAAAGTTGCCAAATTATGCCCATTATCTAAAAACACTGATTCAATCGAATCAGTGTTTTTGGATGGGTGCATTCCAGTGTGCAGTTATTTTCTTAAAGGCAAACTCCACATTTTCTTCTGTGGGTGGCTCAACAGAATGGAGTTGATATTCATGTCCGAGTGCTTCCCATTTATAAACACCGAGTTTGTGGTAAGGAAGAATTTCAATCTTTTGGACGTTTTTAAGTGTTCCGATGAATTCACCAAGTTTTGTTAAATCTTCAGGATCATCTGTTACCGTAGGGACGAGCACGTGGCGAACCCAGATAGGAACGTGATGGTCGGATAAGAATGTTGCAAATTCAAGAATATGGTCATTGGCCATTCCTGTTAATTGAATATGTTTTTTCCGGTTAATATGTTTCAAATCCAATAGGATTAAGTCAGTATACTGGAGCAGCTCCTCTAACTGGTCAACAAAAAGCTTTGAATGTGAGAAGCAGCCACCGGAAGAATCAATGGTCGTATGAATCCCTTTCTTTTTACATTCCTTAAACAATTCTGTTAGGAAGGGGATTTGCAGCAATGGTTCACCACCGCTCACTGTAATTCCACCGCCAGAAGACTGAATGAAAGGCAGATAGGACATAAGATCATCCATGATTTCGGAAACGGTCATTTCTTTACCGCTGCCAATTTTCCATGTATCAGCATTATGGCAAAATTGGCACCGCAATAGGCAGCCTTGTGTAAAAATAACATAGCGGATACCTGGTCCGTCGACTGTACCTAAGGTTTCGATTGAATGAATATTTCCGTTCATGATAATGATCCCCCTTAGTTTACCAGGAGCCCCAATAAAAGGGCCCCGGTTGGTTTGATTATAGTGATTCGTGGAATGTTCGGTTAATAACGTCTAACTGTTGTTCTTTTGTTAATTTAATGAAGTTAACTGCATATCCAGAAACACGGATTGTTAATTGTGGGTAAAGCTCTGGGTGTTCCATTGCATCAATTAATGTTTCGCGATTAAAGACGTTCACATTTAAGTGATGACCTGATTTTATAGCATATCCATCTAGGATTGAGACAAGGTTACGGGTTTGGCTTTCTTCTTCTTTACCTAATGCTTTAGGTACGATTGAGAAGGTATTTGAAATGCCATCCATCGCATAGTTGTATGGAAGCTTCGCAACCGAAGATAGTGAAGCTAGTGTTCCTTTTGTGTCACGGCCGTGCATTGGGTTAGCGCCTGGTGCAAAGGGTTCTCCCATACGACGTCCATCAGGTGTATTACCAGTTTTCTTTCCGTAGACTACGTTAGATGTAATCGTTAAAATAGATAATGTGTGTACAGAGTCCCGGTAAGTTTGGTGCTTACGAAGCTTTTTCATAAAGGTTTTAAGTACTTCTACAGCAATCGCATCGACCCGGTCATCGTTGTTTCCGTATTTAGGGAAGTCCCCAGTAGTTTCAAAATCAACGGCCAGACCGTTTTCATCACGGATTACTTTAACTTCTCCGTATTTAATAGCGCTTAGTGAATCAGCAACAACGGATAGGCCGGCAATACCAGTAGCCATTGTCCGAAGAATCTTCGTATCATGCAACGCCATTTCAATTCTTTCATAACTGTATTTATCATGCATATAGTGAATGACATTTAAGGTGTTGATATAAAGACCAGCAAGCCATTCCATCACAAGATCGAATTTTTGCATTACTTCTTCATAGTTTAATACTTCAGATGTAATTGGCTGATATTGTGGTCCCACTTGGATTTTTAATTTTTCATCTACGCCGCCGTTAATAGCGTATAGAAGTGCTTTTGCAAGGTTGGCACGGGCACCAAAGAACTGCATTTGCTTCCCAATTTCCATTGCTGAAACACAGCAAGCAATTCCATAGTCATCGCCATATTCTGGGCGCATTATATCGTCGTTTTCATATTGAATCGAGCTAGTTTTGATTGACATTTTCGCACAATATTTCTTAAAGTTTTCAGGTAACTGTGGTGACCATAAAACTGTTAAGTTTGGTTCTGGTGCAGCACCTAAGTTATCCAATGTATGCAGGAAGCGGAATGAGTTTTTCGTTACAAGGGAACGGCCATCATTTGCCATCCCGCCGATTGATTCTGTTACCCATGTAGGGTCTCCACTGAATAGTTCATTATAATCTGGTGTGCGGGCAAATTTTACAAGACGAAGCTTCATAATAAAATGGTCAACTATTTCTTGTACTTCTTCTTCTGTTATTGTTCCGTTTTGCAAATCTCTTTCTACGTAAATATCTAAGAATGTTGACACACGGCCAAGGCTCATTGCAGCACCGTTTTGTTCCTTAATCGCTGCTAAGTATCCAAAGTACACGAATTGGAATGCTTCAGCAGTATTTTTAGCTGGTTGACTAATGTCAAATCCATAGCTGTTTGCCATTTCCTTTAGTTCTTTTAAAGCACGAATTTGTTCAGCAAGTTCTTCACGAAGGCGCATATTATCTTCAGTCATTACTTTGCTAGTGTTCTTTTGGTCCTTTTGCTTTTCTTGGATTAAGAAATCAACACCGTAGAGAGCAACGCGGCGATAATCCCCAATAATACGGCCGCGGCCATAAGCATCTGGAAGACCGGTAATAATTGCAGCTTTACGAGCAAGCATCATTTCATCTGTATAGGCATCGAAAACACCTTGATTGTGAGTTTTACGGAACTCAGTAAAGATTTTTTCAATTTCAGGGTTTAATTGGTAACCATAAGCTTCACAAGCTGCTTTCGCCATACGAATCCCACCAAATGGCTGCATTGAACGATTAAACGGTTTATCGGTTTGTACCCCAACAATTTTTTCAAGGTCTTCGTTAAGGTAACCAGGTCCATGGGACGTAATCGTAGATACGGTTTCTGTGTCCATATCCAATACGCCGCCCTTTTCACGCTCTTGTTTGGTTAATTCCATTACCTGTGCCCAAAGTTTAGTAGTTGCTTCTGTAGGACCTGCTAGAAATGAATCATCCCCTTCGAAAGGAGTAAAATTATTAAGGATAAAATCGCGAACGTCAACTTCTTTTGACCAAGCACCTTTTGTAAATCCAGTCCATTGTTCCATTATTAATCACCTCATATTTTTTATAAAACAATATAACAGTTTGGTTGTTCTTTCTATAAATCGAGTATAACAGGTTTCTTGTGAAAAAAGGCACGTATATTGTTAACGTTTTGTGAAGTCTTATTTTAAGGGGGTAATTAGCATTATTTTCAGATTGTTAATAAAGGGATTTAGAATCGGATTTGAAACTGTACTATAATTATTTGGATGAACTGCAAAGCTGTTATATATGAAGAAGTTAATAAT
>NZ_JBALSN010000251.1:0-7919 GCF_036966985.1 Neobacillus drentensis
AAAAAACCGCTGAAAGGATTAAAATTTTTGACAGTATGCGCAGAGGCTTTCACCCTCTCTGGAACTTTTTCTATCATTTTATGTATAGATAAAATTATTATATCATCTATGACTTGAATAATAATAGTCATTATGATAAATATCAGATAAATGAACTGATTAAAAGAAAACAGGTACACTGAGTACCTGTTTAATTATGAACGGACTATTTTATTTATATAATAATTCTTAGTGTTGTGCACTATTAAAGTTTTGTTCAGATATTTCGGTTAAGGCCACTTTTGCCTGATCATCAGTTAATTCTCGGATGGCGAAATCACCTAATGAAACAATTCCAACTAATTTATCTCCTTCTACCACAGGCAATCGGCGTATTTGATGTTCAGCCATTAATTTTGCCGCTTCCTTGCTTGTAGAATCAGGTGTAATGGTAATGAGTTTGTTACTCATAATATCTTCTACCTTGGTAGAACCAGGATGTTTTTCTGCAACACCTCTTACCACAATATCACGGTCTGTTATCATTCCCACAAGCTTATCCTGGTCGACAATTGGAATAGCACCAACATTTAACTCTTTCATTTTCAAGGCCACTTCATATACATTATCCAATAAAGTACAACTTTCAACTTCGCTAGTCATAATATCCCTGATATTTTCCATTTTCTTACCCCCATGGTATAATTATTTCCTCTTATCTTTATTCTAGGTTTTCCAACCAATAATGTTTTATTCGCCTGAATCTATTCATTGCAAGTTGATTGATTTTCAACTATTATTAAAATTGAATTATAATTGCTTTACTGATAAAAGAAACTTTGGGGTAATGGTATTGTTTTTAGGAGGGATTAATTATGAAATTCGAGAATACTGAGATTGAGAAGTTAAAGGCTGACTTAAACCGTTTAGATGAAGTTATGTTAGATCACGGTTTAGTTCGCGAGGGGCAATGGGACTACGAACGTGTTACATATGACCGCAAGTTTGAGTTAAAAGAAGGGGTATTTTACCTGCGTGTCCGCGGCCATGCGGTAGAAGGTGACATTGGTGCAGATAGAGCAACCATTCAATTAATGACCCCGCTTTTAGGCAAACACTATTATCCACATGGTGTTGAATATGGCGAAGGAGAAAACTTCCCTACCTCACTTGTGAATCAGTGTAAAAAGATTCTTGAAGCCGTCAAGGCTGAAGTAAGTAAATTCGCCCTATAAGAGCAAAAAAGACGCATGTACTCATGCGTCTTTTTTATTTTACAGTCCTAGAATTGCTTTAATCATCGAAGTTGTCTCACCGCCTTGATAAAATACATAAAGCAGTAGGTAAACAGCAACTCCTGTAATCGCAGTGAAAAACCAAATGAGACTAGTAATCGGGCCAAGTTTACGATGGATAGAAAGTTTGTTTTTGTGTCCGGTCAAGATTGAGGCAATACCGAACCCAGCTCCAGTTGTGGCAAGTGTTATATGAAAGATTAAAAATATGGTGTAATAAATTTTAATATTTTCTGGCCCACCGAACGACGTGTTTCCAATAAAGATTGTCCGGGAAGCATAAATGATAAAAAATATCACAGCAAAAATAGCAGCCAAAAACATGGTTTTTTTGTGAGATTCAATCTTCCTTTGTGCTATTTGCCACCATCCAATGGCAACGGTAATAGCACTTAATACAATAAATGAAGTACTGATCGTAGGTAAAATGGGTAAGGAATTCATTCCATGTCCTCTCTTTTCTTTTATTCTACAATAATAGTAGTTCAACTACACAAACAATTCAACGGATAATCATGAAATATCCTCTCATTAGTAAAAAAATCTCCCAAGAGTATGGGAGATTATTTTATGAGCAAAGGATTTAGCTGCTGCTTCATTTCTTGTTCAGTATCAGCTTGATCTTTTCGATACCATTCAAAGAAAACATGTCCAAGGATGACTCCATATATGATTTCCTGAATAATTTTCATTAATACGCCGCCAAGCTGCTGATCATGAAGTAATGACATTGAACTAAAAAGCTCGGGACCACTTAAATTCAAGCTATCAAAGTTAGCAGAACCGACACATAAACTCATTACTTGCCCCCATACTTGAGGATCAGAATAGGTCGCATACATTGGTGTATCTGCAAAGATAATTAAGGCACAAGCTGGTGTTAACAGAATACCATCTGCAAAAATATAACCAACCTTTTTTAGTCCACTTAATGTCTCATGTTCTGGCAATTGATTAAGTAAAGGCCACCACATGAAAGTTGCAACAACAAATAATAGGATAGAATAAATAGCATGCAGCCAACCATTTTGCATGACGTGATCAAAAATAATTGGAACATGATAAAAAGAAAATAATCCATTAAAAACAATCAGTGCAATAAGTGGCTTTGTTAATACCTTAAAGACGGAACCGATAGCGCTGATACTGAATAATTTTCTCCAAACCCAATTTGGTATACTTATTATTAAAATAGGTGGTACCACCAATACCAGAGCAGCCATTTGAATCATATGGACCCAAAACATAAGATGAGCTAATAAATCGACAGGTGATCCCTTAATGGCATAAAGTAAGATGATCGATAATAGAAACAAAGAACCTTGTGTTTTTGTTAATGGCTCACTATCCGGAAACCAGTTTCTATATTTTGTAGTAAGAACAAAATAACCTGCAGTAAATAGAAGTAAAATTAATAAAAAGTACGGGCTCCAAAGTGCTTTAAAACCAAAGATATCTAAAGTAAGCACCCAAATCACCTCTTTTTGAATTAAAAGAATTATTGACTATATTATACCCTTGGTCAAAACGATAAGCAAAGAAATGTAACCTTCCATAATTTTGCTCTTAAAAAAGAAAATCGGCCTTAGCCGATTTTCTTTTTTTGAACATATTACCACCAAATAATTGTTGAAAAGGCAAGTATAGTTATAGCTCCAACCAACACACCTGAGTATAAAAAGAGTGATGGAGCTTCATGCCCTTTATGGCTCATATGCATGAAATAATATAGTTGGAAAATAACTTGAACAACTGCTAATAGAATAATAAACGGTACAGTAAACCATGAAGTAAACCCTTTAATATATACAGCTGCAAAAGCAATTAATGTTAAGAAAATCATTAAGGCAAAAGAAACTAACTGATATCTCATTTCTTCTGCATTTTTCCTGCGACGATATTCAATGTCGACTCTTGGGTTACCTGAATTTAATTGTTGATTAGCCATCAGTTTATCCCACCATTCCCATTAAATATACTACTGTAAAGATGAATACCCAAACAACATCGATAAAATGCCAGTATAAACTAAACACATAGAATTTTGGCGCGTTGTAAAGGTCTAAACCACGTTTAGAATTTCTAAACATTAATGTTAAACACCAAAGTAAACCAAAAGCAACGTGGCCCCCGTGGAAACCAACTAGTGTATAGAAGGCAGATCCGAAAGCACTGCTTGTAAATGTATGCCCTTCATGGACATAATGGGTAAACTCGTAAACCTCTAGTCCTAAGAACCCTGCACCTAACAGAGCTGTAAGACCAAGCCAGACCATCATTTTTTTGAAGGCAAAGTTCTTCATATGATACATGGCGTACACACTTGTTAACGAGCTGGTTAACAGAAGCATTGTCGCAACAAATGTTAACGGTAATTCAAATAAATCCTTTGCTAAAGGATGACTTGAACTTGGAACTTTATCCTTTAATGCAAGGTATGTGGCAAAGAGGGAAGCAAAAAGAACTGTCTCTCCCCCTAGGAAAAACCAAAAACCTAAAAATTTATTTTTTGATTCAAGGGTTGATTTTTCCGGCGCAGCAGGCCATGTTTCATAAGTAAATTTTTCATCAGCGTGCATTATGCCTTAACCCCCTTATCATCATCATCCATTAAGTCCTCTTTGTGAATATGGAATCCATGATCATCTTTTACTGAACGTAAGAACATGGAGCCAAAAGTTACTAATAATCCAATGATCATTACTGGTAAAGCCCAAGCTTTATCATTGACATGGTACATTGCACCAAAGGCAGCAATGAATAATCCTAGAGCCATCATAAACGGTAAGAAAGAAGAATTTGGCATATGAATGTCACCAAGCGGCTCAGCCGGAGTCATTCCTTTTTTACCATCCATTTTTTCTAACCAATAAGCATCCAACCCACGAACAAGTGGAAGTTGCTTAAAGTTATAGAACGGTGGTGGTGAAGGGATTGCCCATTCTAGTGTTCTTCCATCTCCCCATGGATCATTACCAACTTTAACATTTTTCACAGAAGTGATAATGATGTTATATAACATTACAATAACACCTAAGCCCATAAACGCAGCTCCTATAGAACTAACCATGTTGGCACTGTCAAATCCTTGACCAGGAAGGTATGTGAATACACGTCGCGGCATTCCCCATAAACCTAAGAAATGTTGAATAAAGAATGTTAAATGGAACCCGATAAAGAACAACCAGAAAGTAATTTTACCTAAAGCTTCATTCAACATTGTTCCAAACATTTTTGGCCAATAAAGATGTGTGCCTGCAAAGACTGCAAATACTACACCACCAACAATAACGTAATGAAAGTGCGCAACAACGAAATAAGTATCATGGTATTGATAGTCTGCTGCTGCGGAGGCAAGCATTACCCCTGTTACCCCACCAGCAAGAAATGATGGAATAAATGCCATTGCCCAATGCATAGGAGTGGTAAATTTTACACTTCCTCCCCACATTGTTAACAGCCAGTTAAATATTTTAATTCCTGTCGGTACACCAATTGCCATAGTTGCTACTGCGAAAATGGCATTAGCTACAGGTCCTAACCCTGTTGTAAACATATGGTGAGCCCATACCATGAAGCCTAAGAAACCAATTAATACAGTTGCAAAAACCATGGAGGAATAACCAAATAAACGTTTTCTTGAGAAAATTGGGAAGATCTCCGAGAAAATCCCGAATGCCGGAAGTATTAAAATATATACTTCTGGGTGACCAAAAATCCAGAAAAGATGTTCCCAAATAACGGTATTACCACCTAAAGTAACATCAAAGAAATTCGCACCAAACAATCGGTCGAACATCATTAGAACTAAACCAACTGTTAATGGAGGAAATGCGAACAAAATCAGTGCTGAAGTAACAAATGTAGTCCAAGTAAACAAAGGCATTCTCATATACGTCATACCAGGAGCACGCATGTTAATAATGGTAACAAGGAAGTTAATACCACCAATTAAGGTTCCGATACCAGAGATCTGTAAACCTAAGATATAAAAGTCTACACCATGTCCTTTTGAGTGAAGTGCAAGTGACGCGTAAGATGTCCAACCTGCATCGGGAGCACCACCTAAGAACCATGATAGATTTAGAAATATTCCTCCAAAGAAAAATAACCAAAATCCTAAAGCATTTACAAATGGAAACGCAACGTCGCGTGCTCCAATTTGTAATGGCATTACTGCATTCATAAATGCAAATACAAGTGGCATTGCA
This sequence comes from Neobacillus drentensis, assembly GCF_036966985.1. GTDB lineage: Bacteria > Bacillota > Bacilli > Bacillales > Cytobacillaceae > Neobacillus > Neobacillus drentensis_E. The sequence continues at coordinate 5,486 of NZ_JBALSN010000251.1, forward strand.
GCAAGGAAAATCATTGTTGTTCCGTGCATTGTTATAATTTCATTAAATAATCCGGCACTTACAAAATCATTATTTGGTACTGCAAGTTGGATGCGGATAAATATTGCCTCTAATCCGCCCACTAAGAAGAAAAATCCACCTGCAATGAGATATAGGATGGCGATTTTTTTATGGTCAACAGTTGTTAAAAAGTCCCATAAAGTTGCCCCAAATCCCTTTTTTTGAGCATAGGTACTCACAATTTTACCTCCCTTTCAACCAATTCCCCTTTTATTCCTGAACCTTTAATCCCATTAAATATTCTGATAAGGCATTAAGCTGTTCTTCAGACATTTCAGGGTATTTACCTGTCATCATGTTACCTGGTTTGTATGTTTCCGGGTTACGGATCCAATTTTTTAACTCTTCTTTATTATGATCTAAAACACCTGCAACACGAGAGCGATTACCAAAATCTGATAAATTTGGTGCAAGACGTGCTGTTTCAGGCATTTTATTTGATGGTGTTACAGCATGACAACCGATACAGCTTTGATTAAAAATTTCTTGACCCTGTGCAGCAACAGTGCCTTGGGCTTTAGCTGGTTCTTTCACATTCTGCATCGAAGTAACCCAAGCATCAAATTTGTCCCTGCTGATTGCTTTTACTTTAAAGTCCATCAATGCATGGGATGGTCCACAAAGTTCTGCACATTTCCCATAGAATAGATTTCCGGCTTCGTTTGCTTGTTTATCATCAAACTCTAACCAGAATTTATTAATATTTTCAGTGTTGGTATCAAGTTTTCCTCCAACAGCTGGAATCCAAAATGAATGTTTAACATCGGTAGACTTTAAATTAAAGTACACTTTTTCATTCGTAGGTACAACTAAATCCTGACTTGTTACAATCTTCTGTCCAGGATATTCGAAATCCCACCAGTATAAATGAGAACGCACATTAATAACAAGCGCTTTTGTATTTTTCTTGTCCATTGGTGATACATCTGCAAGTTTAAAGGTTGCAGCTACAGTCGGAACGGCAAGAATCAATAGTAAAAGAATCGGCACAACAGTCCAAATAATTTCTAATTTGTGACTTCCTTCTACTTGTTTTGGGATTCTGTCATCCTTTCGTTTAAAACGAACCAAGATCAAAATGAAAATGATCGCAACAATAATAATAACCCCAACCATGATTAAAGTACTTAACTTCATTAAATCATATTGCGTTTTCGCAACTTCACCGGCAGGCTTTAACGTGGAAAGGTACGGTTCGCCACATCCGGAGAGTACAAGCGCTAAAATCGAAAATAACGAAATCAAACGCCATTTTGCAAGCCTTTTCATAGCTTAATCAAACCCCTCTTTCACTAATAAATTATAAAACAATTGGTGGATCAAAGAAGTATGTAGGATGACTGTTTCCTTCAATTTCATCTAGAAACAATCAATTGCAAAACTAAATCAATGTAACGATAACCATTGCTACAAAAATAATAGTTAAGTATTGCAAAGAGTAAACAAACATTAGTTTTGCCCACTTTATGTCATCTTTGATTCTATATCCATAAATCCCTAATGCCAGCCACCCGATATTTAATAGGATAGCAAGTACTAGAAATGGGATTCCTAACTTGGTTAGAAAAAACGGAATCGGTTGAAGTGCAGCAACCCAGAGTACGATGTGAATTTTGGTGGTTTTAAACCCCTTCACTACCGGTAGCATTGGGATACCAGCAGCTTTATATTCTTTAACTCTTCTCATCGCCAATGCATAAAAATGCGGTGGCTGCCAAACAAACATTAACACAAACAATGACCATGCCATTATATCAAGATTTGCATCAACAGCTGCCCACCCAATAAGCGGAGGTACGGCGCCTGAAATGCTCCCGATAATTGTATTGGAAACCAATTGCCTTTTCGACCACAGAGTATAGAGGAAAACATAGCTAAAAACTCCAAGCAGTCCAATTACTGTTGCAGTCATCGTAGTAAAGAATAAAGACAGTGTTCCCAGTCCAATAAGTAAAATACCTAATGATAGAACTTTTACCGGCCCTATTTTCCCTGTTACAGTTGGTCGCGCTTTCGTTCTTTCCATTAAATGGTCAATATCTCGATCAACATAATTATTGATCGCACAGGACCCAGCAATGATTAACGAAGAACCAACTACTGTAAAAAAGACAATATCTAAATTATTTAGAAAGCTTTGCCCTGTAAAATGTAGTGCTAACCATAAACCTGTAAAAGTAGTTATAAGGTTGGAATTTACAATCCCTATTTTTATAAGGGCCATAAGGTCTTTCCAAGCTGAGGTTTGTAAGTTGGTATTCAGGCCCGCAGCGCCATTATCAATAGCAGCATCTCCGTAAGCCTTAGAGTTAGACATTTGTTTCTCCTCCTAAACCTAAATAAGAAAACATTCATCATTTAAGTAAGTAATATG
>NZ_JBALSN010000252.1:0-6388 GCF_036966985.1 Neobacillus drentensis
AATGTAGTAAAAATAACAACTAATAAAAGAAATGTAATATTTATTACACCTAAATATTATCATCGTTTTGTTTATATGTAAACCTTTTCACTATATAAATTTTGAAAATAAGTAAAATTCACATTAATCATTACTAAATTTGTTACACTTTTCTGAATTTAATATATATAAATAAGGCCATACGTGAACTTTACACGTATGGCCTTTTCGTTTCAGAATGACTTTTAGTTATTTATGGAGTCCCATAAAAAAATAAAAAATTCTAAACTTACTCCTGATAGTCAATAAGTAATTAATTTAAATATTGTATAAAGTACTCTATTAATAAATCCGCAATTCCATGAACATCTTCAATAGATTTACGTCATCCTTTCTTCCTTAATCCAAATAGTGATAGCCCAAATCGGTAATGATTGGTTCAATTGACTTAAAGCGTTCTTTTGTTTTATCTGAGTAATTAATTGCAATTGCACTAATAAGGTAATCAGCGATAAACATTGGTCCAATGATGGAATTGTGAAAAGCAATGCTTTGGTAACTGCAAGGAAGCAATAAATCGGTATAACCCACTAGAGGAGATGAATATCCGTCAGTAATAGAAATAATCTTCGCATTATTTTGTTTTGCAACTCTCGCCATGTTAATCATTTTGCTAGAATATCTTGGAAAACTGATAATTATCACTAAATCTGATGGTGAAAAATTAGTTACTTTTTCTGGCCACTCATCCTCATTTGCCAAATGACTGTTACCAAACAATCGATTGAATCCATGATTTAAAAATTGAGCTACTGGCTTACTTGTTCTGGAACCTAAGCAATAAATCTGATTGGCAGAACATATCATATCCATCATCTTATTCAAAGTTTGGCTATCAATGAGATCCATTGTGGAACGAATATTTTCTATTTGTTTTTCTGCACAACGCACTAATAAATCGCTTTCATCAATTTCCTTCAGATTTACTTGCAACCTTGTTTGAGGATCGACCCTATTTCTAAGTAGTTCTTGAAGTTCCTTTTGAAATTCTGCATAACCCGAAAAACCTAATTTAAAAGCCATCCTCATGATCGTAGTTGTACTCGTTCCTACGAGCCCTGCCAATTGATCAACTGTTAAAAAAGCAACATCCATCGCATTCTTGATTATGTAATCGGCTACTTTACGTTGTGATTCAGTTAATTCTGGTGCCTTATTTTGAATTAATTGTATTACATTCGTTTTCATGACTTTTCTCCTATATTGTAATTATAACGATACATATTCTACATCATACCATATGTGATAGTATGTGGCAGGCCAAACCATTATAGATTTCATTTCAAAGTAATAGGAACTTTTGGCCGGAGGCACTTTCTAACTCTTTTTCCATTTTTATTTTCATGGGGGACCAACACAAGGTAACTGGAATCAAACGTTCTAAGCACTTATTACGTTAGGTATTTCGCTTATCATTAAGATTCAAAGCACGTCGACAACACCCTGGAAATTCTTCCGCGTCCTACGGACGTATTTATATTTACCAAGCACAAAAATGTTAAAAGAATTAAATAGACTTCCTAGAAGCCAGAGGGAAGACAAAAACTTCCTATACCAAAAGATAAGGAAAAACCATCGGTAACGTCGCTTTGGTGAAAGAATTAGTTAAGAAACAGCGGAGAATAAGAGGAAAATTAGGAAATTACTAAGTAGGAAAAAAAGGGAACATGGTCATTTTAATGCCCTATTCTCCTTTTTTCTACTGAGAACGAAAAACCGATGTAAAAGTTTTGAATTAATTCAATTTAATTACTATCTTGCAAGGCTAGTGGGACTGACCCTTGATTCCAGGATTAATGAAAGATTTTAAGGAACATTACCCTATTGTTCATCGGTTCACTGTCCTTGTAGTAAACCTGTAGGCCAGAATCGGGAAGTTTCTTTATTTGTTCTGTGTTATTGATCGCTTTTAAATACGCTTGCCCTGTTGTTGTTACTTCAGTTCTTGGGTTTTACAAATTCCATTAAGTGTTAAAGTGATGGTGCAAAGACCTTTTAATTCTTTTTCCATAAGCTCAACTCCTCAATTGATTATTTTGGAATCGTTTCATATTTTTCTTTAGGTGCTACTTTTTTCAAAATAAAGCCAATTCCCAATAATAGTGAATTCTCTTTTTCCCATCCTTCTGTAAAATCCTATAAAGAATAGCTGCCATAATCCGCCTAGGGAAATTTGTAAATTTTTTCTATTTGTTTAACCTTCGCATATTCTTTACTTAAAAGGAAAAGGAAGTCCATATCGTCTTCCGACTGCTTCCAGTTCGTTCAAAATATGAATCGATAAGGGGATTCCATTTGTTTGCCTCTCCACGGTCCGTTCTAATTCGATCTCTCCAGGCAAATAGATTTTCTCAAATCCTTCAGCCAAAGGAATATGGCGGATTTCGCTAATCATTTGATCCATGCGGTTCTTAAATTCTTTTATCTCTTCGAATAAATCCGCTCTCATGACAAAGAAAAATTGGCCAACATTTTGGTTTCTATCTAAATCTTTGTATAAACTCGCAATATACGGACCAAATGCTGCCCTTGTTAAAAGACCGGATAATACCTCCATTAAAAAGGCAAGTCCGTATCCCTTGGGTCCTCCAACGGGAAGTACCAAACCATCAGCCGCAGCGACTGGATCCGTGGTTGGGTGACCATCCTTTGTAATGGCCCATCCAAGAGGGATTTGCTGATTGTTTTTACGAGCAAGTGTAATTCTCCCTCGCGCTACTACACTGGTAGCCATATCAAAAACTATATCCTGCTCTTCCCCTGCAGGTACTCCATAGGAAAAGGGATTCGTACCAAAATAGCCCACTCTTCCTCCCCAAGGCGCCATGCTAGATGGTGCATTGGTTGTGGCTAAAGCTATACAATCGTGCTTTGCTGCATACATGGTATAGTCCGCCAGCATTCCGCAATGCGACGAATTTTTAATCCCGACAACCGCGATCCCAGCTTCCTTCGCCTTTTTAACCGCAATTTCCATTCCCCTCGTTGCCAAAATAATGCCTAAACCATTTCCTCCGTCTACTAACATGCTCGCGGCAGATTCTTTTACTACTTTTCCTTCTGTCGTCTTTGCCGTTACGCCTAAATCCAGTCGTTTGGTGTAAATATCCACTCTACTTACCCCATGTGAGTCAATTCCACGAAGATTCGCAAGTACAAGATGCTTTGCAACTAACGTAGAATGTTCCTCGTTCAAGCCCACAGCTTGAAAGACATCGAACACAAACCGTTCCAACTCATCTTTATATACTCTTGTAACAGTTCCAGACAAAGTTACTCATCCTTTCATTATTCCTAGCAATATGGAAATTGAGTTCGCTTTATTGCAAACCCCCGGATTATTATAAAAGCCTGGAGTCAGTTACCAGGCTTTAAACACTCGAGATAAACATCCAAATTTAAATTAGTTCTACCTTTAATCCGTGCTTTTGAAAAACATTAACCATTTGTTTTTTGGCTTCCTCTTCATCTGTCCCATGAATTTCAAGATGATACTCATTAGAAGTAATAAGGGTAACACTCAAACCAATAATGCTTTTTACATCCAGACTTCGGTTATTAACACGGAGAACAATACTCGATTGGAAATTATTAGCTGTTTGATTGATTTCGACAATAGCGGTTGTCGTAATAATACTCATTTTTATGCCTCCATACTTTAATGAAGATCTAACACCAACTTTTGATAATAAGGTACTTGCCCTTCGGTCATCACGTATGGTCTCCTGTAAGCAGGTCGATTAATTCAAAATATAAGCTTCCCAAAATGACCCATAAAATGGAGATAAAGACTTCTTAATATATCTCCTTCCACCAAATTGGTTTACATCTCTACATCTTCGGTAACTAATCTTCTATTCTTCATAGAAGCAACGATGCTGAAAACAATAGAAATAATCGCAATGGTTAGAATCGTGCCAGAGATTGGACGCGTGAAGAATCCAAAGAAACTTCCTTCAAATATGGTTAACGACTGCAATAAGGTTTTTTCTAAGAGAACACCTAATACATAGGTTAAAATGATCGGAGCTAAAGGAAATTCAGCTTTTTTCAGGAAATAGCCAATGATACCGAACACTAACATCGCACCTACATCAAACAAACTATTATTCAAGCTGTACGTTCCTACGATGGTAATCATCAAAATGATGGGGAAAAGTAGACGATATGGAACCAACGTCAGTCGTGCCCAGAAATTGGCCATCGGTAAGTTCATAATCAACAAGATCGCATTCCCAACGAACATACTTGCAATAATTCCCCAGACCATTTCTGGATTCTTTTGGAACAACATTGGCCCCGGTGTCAGACCATGCATGATAAAGGCACCTAATAAGACGGCTATGGCAGGGGAGCTTGGGATTCCCAGTGTAAATAGAGGCACTAGCGCACCACCACAGTAGGAATTGTTAGCCGTTTCCGGACCAGCAACTCCTTCTATCGCCCCTTTACCAAAACGGGAAGGATCCTTTGCCAGCTTTTTCTCCATGGAATAACTCAAAATTGTTGGAATAACGGAATTAGTACCCGGAATTAATCCGATGAAAAAACCTAAAAGACTTCCTCTCCCAATGGACTTCATCATCGGTTTCCACTCCTCACGATGGGGAAGGAGACCTTGAACCTTCGGAGGCGCTTCAGCATTTGAACTCATGCTTGCCTCTGCATTCAAAAATAATTCAGATAAACCAAAAAGCCCCATAGCAATCGATATAAAATCGAAACCATTCATGAGATGGGTTTCACCAAAAGCAAACCGGATAATTCCTGAACTTGGATCCTGTCCGACAAAAGCCAAAGATAATCCAAACAGCGCTCCAAGAATCCCTTTCAGCAGCGATTTCCCCATTAATCCGAGAAGTAACGCGAGTCCTAATGAAACCATCGCGAAAAATTCTGGCGGACCAAATTTGAGTGCCTGTTTTGCCAAAATCGGCCCCACCAATACTAGACCAATAATCGAAATGATACCTCCAATAAAAGAACCAATACCGGCACTTCCTAAAGCCACTCCCGCTCGACCTTGTTTTGCTAACGGATACCCATCCAAACAGGTGATCAGGGATGCTGCTTCCCCCGGTGTATTAATAAGTACCGAAGTAATCGTACCGCCATACATCGAACCATAGTAAATTCCAGATAACATAATTATGGCGGAAACCGGTTCAAGTGCGAACGTCAACGGCAGAAGCAACGCGGTTCCGGCAGTGGGGCCAAGTCCTGGCAATACCCCAATTAACATCCCAAAGGTGACCCCGACCAGGCAATAAAGTAAATTCGTCCAAGTAAGCGCCGTTTCAAATCCTCCAAGTAAAAAACCTACTGATTCCATATCAACCTGTCCTCCTACCAACCAAATTCATTTACAGGCAGTGGAACCTGCAATAACACATCAAATAATCCAAATACAACCAAAGAAACCGTTACCGATAACCCTATAGCCCAAGGCCATTTGTATCCTCGCTTAAACAGCAGCAATAATGTGATCGTGCTGCCAATGAGAAAACCCGTAAAGGGAACGATGATCATGAACAGGATGAGCGAACCCATACAAGTTATTACATTGATGAGTCCTTCTCCTTTTGGGATTGCTTTAGAAAAGAGGATGATTTCCTTTTTGATCGAAAACCAAAGATAGAATAAGGATAATACTATTATCAAGCCGCCAGTCCAAAGTGGTAACAAGCCTGGCCCTGGGCCGTATTCGCTATAATAACCCATCGTAAATGATTGTGAAAAAACAACGACACCAAGTAGTAGGAAGAATAAGCTAAGGTAGATTCCTAAATTTTCCAATCGAAAACAAATCCTTTCCCTAAAAACTATACTAGGCAGACGTTTTGCTCAAGACTAACGCTAGCCTAGTATTCTGCTAAATTACCAACCCAACAATTTCTTCATTTCTATTACATTTGTTTCTTCCTTCTTTAACATTTCTTTAAAGTCTGGACCTTCGGTGGTATCAATATTTAGCCCCATATCACTCATTTTCTTGGCGTGCTCTGCATTTTTCTCAGCTTTTTCAAACGCATCTTGAAGCTTATCTACAATTTTAGGATCCATTCCTTTAGGACCGGCGATACCTCGAATTGAATAATTTTCAATATTGACACCAACAGCTTCTTTCACAGTAGGGACGTCTGGAAATTGAGGAACGCGTTCCGGCATCATCACAGCCAACACCTTCAATTGTTTATCTGCTGCGGGTTCTTTGACTTCCCCTACCTTGGCAATTAATACATCTACATGGCCGCCAAGCACACCGGTAATCGCTTCAGATGTTCCGCCGAAGTGAACGGATCTAAATTTGGTTCCCAATTCTTTGTTCATCTGCAGCGCAGCAATGTGA
>NZ_JBALSN010000252.1:6438-6924 GCF_036966985.1 Neobacillus drentensis
CTCCACTAATCCTTTGATATCCGTAAAACGCTTTTCATCCGTACGTACAGCAATCACACCTGCATCTTTTACGTGATTAATAATGAACTCAAAGCTATCCAAATTCTCTTTTCTTTGCGCCGTCGGATTAACATAGCCAGTAATCAGGCCTGGTGTATTCACATACCCAATTGTGTAGCCGTCCGGAGCAGAACTAAGCAATTGCGAATATCCGACCCAACCGCCTCCTCCGGCTTTATTTTCAATGACTACAGGAACACCTAATTCTTTTTCTAAATAAGGCGTTAACTGACGAGCACCCAAATCGGTTCCTCCACCTGCAGGAAAAGAGACGATTAACTTAATTGGCTTAGTCGGATAATCCGATTTCTCAGTTTTGGCTTGCTCACCCGCTTTCGGAGTTTCCGATGTCTTAGCAGCGCACCCCAACAAGGTTCCAACAGATAACGCTAGCACTAATGCAGATGTAAGAATTTTTTTCATATA
>NZ_JBALSN010000253.1:0-20624 GCF_036966985.1 Neobacillus drentensis
AACAAGAAAAAATACATAGAGCGGGCACCATGAGAAGTTCACAGTGCCCATTGAGATAGAAGAAGGCCTAGAATGGGACCTGTGAAAAAAACATAATCCTTATTTATAACAACCAAAAAAGACAGCATTTATACGATCTTTATCATGTTAATGGTTTTTTTGATGGTCTATCATGTAAAAACAAAATCATCTTCCCAAATCTCGTTGCAAAAGGTAAAACAATGATTGATGACACAACATTAAAAATGACACTGATGTGAGCTAGTTGTACATTTTTTGTATCGGCAAGAAGTGGAGCATTTTCAGTAAGTGTTGGGATTAGCGGGATAAAAAGTAAGACCCCGAATACATTGAGCCAAACATGCGCATATGCAGCTAATCTCGATTCCTTCCCCCCGCCAATCGAAGCAATAAGAGCGGTAATACATGTACCAATATTCGCACCAAGGACAATAGCTATACCCGCATCTAACTGCAAGAGTCCAGTTAATAAAAAACTCATTGCAATGCCAGTCATTGCAGTACTCGATTGAATAATAGCTGTTATAATTGTGCCGGTTATCAGGCTTAAAAGAATATGATCATTAATGGAAAGGATAAAATTATTAATATAATCCATTGATGTTAACGGAACAGCCAGCATCTCGAAGCCCTTCATAGCTGCGAAAACTGAGGATATTCCGAATAGCAGCATCCCGATACTTCTCGCTTTTTTATTTTTTAATAAAATAAGCAGTGCTCCACAAATGGCGAGTGGAACGAGAACTTTATCAATATTAAACGTAATTAATTCTGTTTTAAAGGTTGTACCAATATTTGTGCCAAGAATGATCCCAATTGACTGGGGGAAGGTCATAATTCTTGCTGAAATTAATCCTATTGTAATCACCATTACGGCGGTACTACTTTGTAAAAGTGCTGTTATAAATGTCCCTGTTAGCATCCCTTTTAAAGGAGTACTAGTCAGTTTAATCAGCCAACCCTTTAATTTGTTAGCTGATAAATTAAACAGTGCAAATCGCATAATGGTCATCCCGAATATAAATAATAAAATGCAAAGAACAAATAATAATATGTATAGCATTATATGGCCCCCCTCGCTTCATTGTATGGTTGTACTAAGAGGGACATGCCAGTTTTTAAGGGAAATAAAGACAAGTCTACATTTATTTGAATAAAAAAATAAAAAGCTTGTTTTAACCATACGAATTTCAGTTGACCTTGTATCAAGGTTATATTATAATTGCAAGGTACATGGATTGAATGTTAGTGTGTTGTGTTTCGGAGGGAGGGAAAGAGAATGTCTAAAACCGTCGTTCGTAAAAACGAATCGCTTGAAGATGCTCTTCGTCGCTTCAAACGTACAGTATCAAAAACTGGTACTTTGCAAGAGGCAAGAAAGCGCGAATTCTATGAAAAGCCAAGTGTAAAACGTAAGAAAAAGTCTGAAGCAGCTAGAAAACGTAAGTTTTAAGAGAGGGTGTAATACATGAGTCTTCTCGAGCGTTTGAATAATGATATGAAACAAGCGATGAGAAACAAGGAAAAAGACAAACTCTCAGTCATTCGGATGGTTAAGGCTTCATTGCAAAATGAAGCTATTAAGCTCGGCACGAAAGAGCTTTCCGATGATGTTGAGTTAACAGTCCTTTCTCGCGAAGTGAAACAACGCAAAGACTCCCTCCATGAATTTGGTAAAGCTGGTCGTGAAGACCTAGTTGATAAGTTGCGCACGGAGTTGGCTATTGTTGAATTATATATGCCAAAACAGCTTTCTGAAGAGGAACTGGCAGAGGTCGTTAAAGAAACGATTTCTGAAGTCGGCGCAAAATCAAAAGCAGAAATGGGAAAAGTGATGTCTGCTATTATGCCTAAAGTAAAGGGTAAGGCAGATGGGGCACTTGTAAATAAACTTGTACAACAACACCTTTCATAGTATTCTGACATAAAGACTGCAGGTCACTGGCCTGCAGTCTTTTTAATTTTAATAATGAAACTTATTTCTTCTACATACGTAATAAATATAGTCGAGACTAAAGAAAGAAAGGGGGCTCTCGAATGACGCAATTTCTTACTGACCCGATTGTTGTAACCATCCTTTTATCGATTGCGGGAATCGGAATTGTACTGGAGTTATTTTCAACAAAATTTGGTGTGGCAGGATTTATCGGTGTGTTAGCACTCACTTTATTCTTTTATGGCCATTTCCAGGCAGGTCTTGCAGGCTATGGCACGTTATTATTATTTGTGGCAGGTTTAATCCTTATATTCCTCGAGTTCTTTTTACCCGGAGCGATTGCCGGTACTCTAGGGGTCGCTGCATTAATATTAAGCCTTTTTTTAGCAGGAGAGAATACAATTCAAATCGGTGTATCCATCTTGATTGCTATTTTCTTATCCGTATTAGTTTTCTTTATGATGATTAAGATTTTTAATAAAAAACTTGTCCTATTTAATAAAATGGTCCTATTTGATTCAGCTAGAAAAGAAGATGGATATGTCTCCAACATTAACAGGACTGATTTGTTGGGAAAAGAAGGTTTCGCCCTAACGATACTGCGGCCTGCTGGAACTGTTATTATTAATAATGAGCGAGTCGATGTAGTTAGTGAAGGTGGCTTTATCGAGCAGAACGCTCTCGTTAAAGTGATAAAAGTCGAAGGGGCACGTATTGTTGTAAGAGAGGTAAATTAAGAAGGGGGTTTAAATATGATAGCAAGTAACGGAACAATTTTTATCATTGCGGTTGTAGTCATTGCCTTAATATTATTTGGGATTTTATTATCATTTGTGCCGGTTATGCTGTGGATTTCTGCTTTGGCAGCGGGTGTACGTATCAGTATCTTTACATTAGTTGGTATGAGGCTTAGGAGGGTAACACCAAGCAGAGTGGTTAATCCCCTTATAAAGGCCCATAAAGCGGGTTTAAACGTTACTACTAATCAACTGGAGAGCCATTACCTAGCCGGTGGTAATGTTGACAGAGTCGTCAATGCTCTAATTGCTGCACATCGTGCGAATATTGAATTATCCTTTGAACGTTGTGCTGCTATTGATCTAGCTGGTCGTGATGTTTTAGAAGCGGTTCAGATGAGTGTTAACCCAAAGGTCATTGAGACGCCATTTATCGCTGGTGTGGCTATGAATGGGATTGAAGTAAAGGCAAAGGCAAGAATTACTGTTCGTGCTAACATCGAGCGACTTGTTGGTGGTGCGGGGGAAGAAACGGTTGTTGCTCGTGTCGGGGAAGGTGTTGTCTCCACTATTGGTTCATCAGATAGTCATAGCAAGGTGCTCGAGAATCCAGATTTAATTTCCCAAACTGTCCTCTCTAAAGGTCTAGATGCTGGTACGGCCTTTGAGATCCTCTCCATCGATATTGCGGATGTAGATATCGGTAAAAATATAGGAGCTGAATTACAAACGGAGCAAGCAGAAGCAGATAAGAAAATTGCTCAAGCCAAAGCAGAAGAGCGCAGAGCGATGGCAGTGGCTCTCGAACAAGAAATGAAAGCAAAGGTTCAAGAAATGAGGGCTAAGGTTGTAGAATCTGAAGCAGAGGTTCCGCTGGCAATGGCTCAAGCTCTTAAATCAGGAAATATAGGTGTAATGGATTATATGAACTATAAAAATATTTCAGCAGACACTGATATGAGAGGTTCTATTGGTAAGATGACTGGGGACAAAAAAGACGGTCAATAATCCACTTTGGGATAAGAAAGGGGTGGAGATTATTGGAAAGTATCCTGTTTATGATTATCATCGGTATTGTTTCTATCGTTTTCCGTAATGCAAAAGAGAAAAAAGGAGAATCTAGAAACAAAACATTTTCAAAGGGAACTTTTGAGGAAATTCGAAACTTAGTAAAAAAACAACTGGATTTTGAGGAAACCCGAACAAATCGCCCATTAAAAGCAAAAAATATTCCAACTGTCCCAAAAGATAATCTCGGAAATCTAGAAAATAAATACCTTCAACTAAAACAAGAGCCTGAGGTTAAACGGATCGGAATGTCAGTTGCCCAACATAAGTCTGAAAAAGTAAATCCCAGACACGAAGATGGAAGCGAAATCTCCCTTAATCCAGATGAAAAAACGCTCATTAACGGTATTATTTGGGCTGAGATTCTTGGGGAACCACGGTCAAAAAAGCCATACCGTCCAAGAAACAGTTAGTGGTAAATCAACTTAGTTAATACGAAAAAGGTGTGCTAGAACGTCCTTTCATTTCATAAATATGAGATGAAAGGGGGTTCTTTTTTTATGGCAAAAAACTGGGCCGGGCGGGTTCGTAACTGGATGGCTAAAAAAATGGATCTTCCTCAAGATGTCATGATGGATTTACCAAGGATAACCATGATTGGGCAAATTCATGTCTATATTGAGAATCATCGGGGGTTGTTGGTATTTACTGATAAAGAACTCCGCTTGCTGTTAAAGCAAGGGCAGTTATTAATAAAGGGTAAATCTTTTGTAATTAAAACAATTTTACCTGAAGAAATTTTGCTAGAAGGGAAAATTGATCAGGTCATTTATATAAATGAAAATCCGGGAGGAAAAAAATGAATAACCAGTGGATCGAATTTTTTAATGGCAGGGTTACTGTTAAAGTATCAGGCAAGGGCACTGAACGATTTATAAATGTCCTGACAAGAAATGATCTTCCAATCTGGAATATCAAAAGACATGGAACCGAGACGATAACGTTTAATATGAGGCTTAAAGATGCCAAGAATATCAGGAAATATGCTAGGAAAAGTAATTGCTCCATATCCTTCTTACGAAGGAACGGAGTTCCTTTTTTAATCCGGAGAATGCTGAAGAATAGTGGTTTTTTGGCAGGCGCAGGACTTTTCTTGTTGCTTTTAATGTTTTTATCCAATGTTATCTGGGGGATTGAAATAAAAGGCGCAAAACCAGCAACAGAGTATCAGATCCGTAAAGAATTGGACAAGATGGGCGTGAAAATTGGAAAGTTACAATTTTTTGTAGAAAATGTGGAGGGTATCCAGAGGAAACTAACTAATAATGTCGGGGACTTAACATGGGTTGGTGTGGAGTTAAAAGGGACAACCTTTCACCTCCAAGTAGTTGAAAAGAATGAGCCAAAAAAACCGGAGCATTTATCACCTCGGAATCTAATTGCGAAAAAGAAAGCCATAATTGTTAATATGTATATTGAAAATGGTCAAAAAATGGTGGATATTCATGATCACGTGGACAAGGGACAACTCCTTGTCTCAGGTGCATTTGGACAAGAAGAAAAACCAGAATTGGTAGCTGCTAAAGGTGAAGTTTGGGGAGAAACATGGTATAAGAGTCACGTTGAACTCCCGTTAGAAACCAACTTTAAAGTTTATAACGGTAAAGAAATGGAAAAACATTTTATTTTACTTGGCAATTTTGAGCTCCCGGTTTGGGGGTTCGGTAAGCCAGAATTTAGTAATTATGTAACAGAGGAGAATGTTCACAAAATTCATTTCTTGAAGTGGGAATTGCCAGTTTCTTACCTCAATAAGACCCTTCGCCAGCAAGAAGAGGTCCAGCGTACCTATACTATTAAAGAGGCACAAAATATAGCAATTGAACTTGCGAAAAAACAAATAAAAGGGCGGCTAGATGAGGATGCTATCATAAAGGATGAAAAAATTTTACACAAAGCAAATAAAAATGGTAAAGTTATACTGGATATTCATTTTAAGGTAATAGAAAATATTGCGGTTGGACAACCGATTTCCAAGGAGACTAGTGAATGACAGAAAAGTTAACTACCATAAGTGTACAGCTTGAAAATCCTGCAGAAGCAATTAGTTTGCTAGGGAATTCTGATTCCAATTTAAAAATCATTGAACAGGAACTCGGAGTCACAGTCATTACTCGTGGTGAAGCTGTTAGTTTGTCAGGGGATGAAGAAAAGGTCTTATTGGCTGGACAGATTCTAAATAAATTAATGATTATAATCCGTAAAGGGATAAACATTAGTCAAAGAGATGTCCTATATGCGGTGCAAATGGCGAATGCAGGGACATTAGAATATTTTGTGAATTTATATGAAGAAGAAATTGGCAAAAATGTAAAAGGAAAAACTATTCGAATTAAAACACTTGGTCAAAGACAATATGTGATGGCTATCAAAAAAACTGACCTTGTATTTGGGATTGGGCCTGCTGGAACAGGTAAAACCTATTTAGCTGTTGTCATGGCTGTTAACGCCCTTAAAAATGGACAGGTAAATAAAATAATCTTAACTAGGCCAGCTGTAGAGGCGGGGGAAAGTCTTGGTTTTTTACCAGGGGACCTAAAGGAAAAAGTGGATCCATATTTACGGCCTTTGTATGATGCGCTTCATGATGTATTAGGAGCGGAGCATACACAAAGATTAATGGAAAGAGGGACAATTGAGATTGCCCCGCTTGCCTATATGAGGGGGCGTACATTGGATGATGCATTTGTCATCTTAGATGAAGCCCAAAATACAACGCATGCACAAATGAAAATGTTTTTGACAAGACTTGGCTTTGGTTCCAAAATGGTTATCACTGGGGATCAAACCCAAATTGATTTGCCAAAAGGGGCAAAATCCGGCTTAGTTGCAGCAGAAGCAATCTTAAAAAATGTCAACGGGATATCGTTTATCTTTTTAGAACAAACAGATGTCGTCCGTCATCCACTCGTTGGCAGAATTATTGAAGCATATGAGAAGAAAACAATCCAACAATAACAAGAGGGGTAGACCTATTTAAGGTTTACCTCTTTTTTTCTTAAAAATGCCGTAAAAACAAATCTTCTTCTAAAGAAGGTGAAACTTGTCCGAAAAACTGTTATCATTTTACATGAAGCAAAAACAGTGAAAATATGACAATTATTGAGAATTGATTTATGTACAAAATGAATCTTTTTTCAAGGGCAGTGGTTGGAGGGATATAGTTGGGTAAACTTCAGCAATACTTCATACGGATACGTAAGCTGCTGGATATAACTTTCTTTCTAGTACTATTCTTTATAATGTTAGGTACCGTATTATTTGCAGCGATGTATAGTAATGTAAAACCTGAGAAATTAGATTTAAGCCTATTTTCAGTTGCGGAAAAAACAATTCGTTCACCAGGAACAGTGGAAGATCGGAAAAGTACTGAAAATAAGCGTAAAGACGCGCTAGATCAGGTGCAGGATGTCTATACATTAAAAAAAGAATACACACAAAATCGAGTGGATTTAATTAGCTCTATTTTTCAAGCCACGGTTGAAATGAATGATGAAATAAAAGAAGAAATTAACAAGCATGCTGAGTTAGCAACGGAAGAAAAACCTGAACAACCTGAACCAAGTGATTCAGAAAAAATGGACCGGTTAAAAGCAAAATTAACACCAAATGTCTCCAAAGGTCTGTCTGATCAAGTCTTTGCTGCTTTAGTCCAAGCCAGTCATGATGAATTATCGATTGCTAGGGATTTAACTGTAACAGCGATTAATAATGTCATGGCTCAACGTATTTCAGCTGATGATGTTGAAAATGCCAAAAAAAGGGTTGAAGAAGAATTAAAATATACAACTTTAAATGATGATTTAAGAAGTGGTGTCATTGAATTGGGCAGGTATGCTATTATTCAAAATGAATTTTATGACCCTAATGCAACCGAGGAACTAAGGCAGCAAGCCGTAGAAAGTGTGGAACCTGCCAAAATCCTACAGGGGCAAATTATTGTTGAAGAAGGAGAATTAATTAACCAGGATATTTATCGACAATTAAAATTAGTCGGCCTCCTTGATAATGAACNNGCTTAATAGTTCTTATAACGATCATTCTATCAGCTCTCTATTTTTATTTTTCTCAAATAAAGTCTATACCAGGAAAAAGGCAAACGGACTTGTTATTATTTGGGATAATATTCATCCTTACGATACTTATTATGAAAATCATCAGCATGCTGCAAATTTTTAATTATGCTGGAATCGGCTATTTATTTCCTGCTGCTCTAGGTGGGATGTTAATTAAAATATTAATTGATGAAAAGTTAGCCACACTAATGTCGATTATCATGGCGGTTTGCGGCAGTATTTTATTTAATGAAGGGGTTACAGGGACTTTAAATTTTTCAGAGGGGATCTATATTCTATTTAGTTCGTTAGCGGGTATCCTATTTTTAAGTAAACTCAATCAACGGTCAAAAATCTTTCAGGCAGGCTCCTTTGCGGCACTTGTAAACGTGTTGACAATCTTAGCGTTAATGTATCTGCCGAATGGACAATTTACTGGAATTGAGTATGGATATTATCTTATTACAGCCCTTGTTTCCGGGATAGGTTCAGCGGTCCTCACGATTGGGCTCCTTCCTTTTTTTGAGGCGAGTTTTGGGATTTTATCAACGATGAGGCTAATAGAACTTTCTAATCCCAACCATCCATTGCTTAGAAAAATTTTAATGGAAGCACCAGGTACATATCATCATAGTGTGATGGTCGCTAATTTAGCGGAATCTGCTTGTGAAGCAATTGGAGCGAATGGGCTTTTAGCAAGAGTAGGAAGTTATTATCATGATATTGGAAAAACAAAACGCCCTAATTTTTATATTGAAAACCAGATGCATCTTGAAAATCCACATGATCGTCTCCCGCCAGATAAAAGCGCGAATATTATTATTGCACATGTAACAGATGGATCTTCTATTTTGAAAAAATACAATATGCCTAAGGAAATTATTGATATTACGGAGCAGCATCATGGAACTACCCTGCTAAAATTCTTTTACCACAAAGCGGTCCAATCTGATACTGAAGTTAAGGAAGAAGATTATCGGTATCCTGGACCTAAGGCACAAACAAAAGAGTCGGCAGTAGTTGGGATTGCTGATAGTGTTGAAGCGGCTGTACGCTCCTTATCCCAGCCTACGCCTGAATTAATTGAATCACTAGTTAAGAAAATTGTTGCAGATCGTCTTCAAGATGGACAATTAAACGAATGTGATATCACAATGAGAGAAATTGAAACAGTTTCTGAAGCGTTATGTGAAACTTTAAAAGGAATTTTTCACTCTAGAATTGAGTATCCAGAAATGATAAAGAAGGTGAAGCAAGCATGACATTACTAATTGATTGTATCGACGAAACGGAAACACTTAAAGACGAACAAATGCTTGAAATCGAAAGGGTAATTAATTTTGCCGCTAAAAAACAGGATGTGGAAGAGCACAGTGAGGTATCTGTCACATTTGTCTCAAATGAAAGAATTCAGGAAATTAATCGAGAATACCGCGATAAAGACAAGCCAACCGATGTTATATCGTTTGCAATGGAAGAACTAGGGGAAGGTGAAATGGAACTAGTAGGAGCTGAAATGCCGCGGGTTTTGGGTGATATCATTATTTCTGTTCCTAAAGCAATTGAGCAGGCAGAAGAATATGGTCATTCTTTCTTACGTGAACTTGGTTTCTTAGCTGTACATGGATTCTTGCATCTCCTGGGTTATGATCACATGACGGCAGAAGAAGAGAAAGAAATGTTTACCTTGCAGAAGGACATTTTAGACGAATATGGACTCAAACGCTAAACCGGCACAGTTTGGATTTCTAAGGTCATTTTCATATGCATTCGCGGGAATTGCAACTGCCCTGAGGGCCGAGAGAAATATGCGCTTCCATTTTTTTAGTTCGATTGTTGTTTTACTTATTTCGTTTTATTTTTCAATTACTAAAACTGAATGGTTATTTATCCTTGTGTCAATAGGAGGAATGTTTGCGCTCGAAATGGTGAACACAGCGATTGAACGAGTAGTAGATCTCGTTACAGATGAATATCATTTCTTGGCAAAACAGGCGAAAGATTTAGCAGCTGGTGCTGTCTTTGTATATGCCATTCTATCTGTTGTCATTGGGATTATGATCTTTTTACCTTATATTTTAGAGTTATTTTAGACAGGTAGAATAGGGATTTGACGTAATTTGAAATCGAATAATGAATTCGGTAAAATGACTTAACGGCAAAAAAAGTAGACTTGCCTATTTGTGAGAAAATTCTAATTTTTTAATTTTTTTCGACTGTAAGTAATGATTTTCAATGGATTTTGAGGTAAAATAAAGGAACAGCAGACTTCTGCTGGAAGGGAAGAACACTAGTGAATATCGAACACCTAATTGAAGAAGCAATAGTATGTGTATTTGTTGCATCGGAGGATCTCCATGTTAAATAATGAGTCCTCTAGCAAAGGTTATAAGTCAGGTTTTATTTCTATTATAGGCAGGCCCAATGTCGGAAAATCCACGTTTTTAAATCGCGTGATTGGCCAAAAAATTGCCATCATGAGTGATAAGGCACAAACCACCCGCAACAAAATCCAAGGTGTGTTAACAGTAAATGATGCACAGATGATATTTATTGATACACCAGGAATTCATAAACCAAAGCATAAATTAGGCGATTTTATGATGAAGGTAGCAGTGAATACGCTTAAAGAAGTAGATCTGATTTTGTTTATGGTGAATGCGGAAGAAGGGTTTGGCCGAGGCGAAGAATTTATCCTTGAAAAGTTTCAAACTGTAACTACGCCAATCTTTCTTGTCATTAATAAAATTGATCAAGTTCATCCCGATAAATTATTGCCAATAATTGAATCGTATCAAGAAAAATATCCATTTAAAGAAATTGTACCTATCTCAGCGCTTGAAGGTAATAATGTGGAACGATTGCTAGAACAGATTAAATCTTTCTTGCCAGAGGGACCACAATACTATCCTGCAGACCAAGTGACGGATCACCCGGAACGCTTTATTATAACAGAGCTAATCAGGGAGAAAGCCCTTCACTTAACCAGAGAAGAAATTCCACACTCACTCGCTGTTGTTCTTGACAAAATGGAACGACGAGAAGGTAAAGACATAATTGATGTCATGGCGACCGTAATTGTTGAACGTGATTCCCAAAAAGGAATTATTATCGGAAAGCAAGGAAGTATGTTAAAAGAAATTGGTAAACGTGCCCGTGCTGATATTGAAAATCTTTTAGGGTCTAAAGTGTATTTAGAGTTATGGGTAAAAGTTCAAAAAGACTGGCGTAATAAGATGTCCCAGCTGCGAGATTACGGTTTTAACGAAGATGAATATTAATAAATAAGCCCTAACTAAAATATTACCTTTTATTTTAAATTATGCATGGACACAATTAACAAATATTTCGTCTTATGATTTTTGCGCTGGCAGGCTATGATAAATGTAAGGTTTGGGACCGAATGAAAGCTAGTCTAAATATGAAAGGTGGGGTTTTCAATGATGGATTTTACGTGGAAAGTATTCCTCCAAACAGGTAATATTGACACATATCTTCTCATTAAGGAACTAGAGAAGGAAAACCAGGAAATACCCGGAAATCTGAATGACGAGCTAGCACAAATCGATTTTCCCGTTTCATAAGTTTGTCTTCGTGCTACTTTAGAAGGTGACAATAATCCTCCAGAAGTGTGAAGGCATCGTTATTAGAACAACTGATTATGGTGAAACAAATAAAATAGTCACTATATATACTAGGGAATGGGGAAAGGTTGGCGTAATGGCTCGTGGGGCAAAAAAGCCTAACAGCCGCCTTTCCTCCATCACACAACTGTTTACACATGGTTATTTTCTCATTACGAGAGGAACTGGTTTAGGAGGCTTGCAGCAAGGAGAAACTGCTACTTCATTAAGGTCGATTGGTGAAGACATTTTTTTGACTGCATATGCTAGTTATATTGTCGAATTAACGGATAAATGTACGGATGAAAAGAAACCAAATCCTTTTCATTTTGAGTTGCTTTTTCAAACATTAAATTACTTAAATGAAGGTTATGACCCAGATATCCTTATGAATATTTATGAGATGAAAATGCTAAATGTGATGGGATTGAACCCAATCTTAAATCAATGTTCCGTTTGCGGGAGTACAGACGGACATTTTTCTTTTTCTATTCGTGAAGGAGGATTTATCTGTCATCGATGTTTAGATAAAGATCCGTACCATCTTAAACTATCCGCTGCTGCGGTTAAATTATTAAGGGTATTTTATTATTTTGATCTTTCCAGGCTAGGAAATGTTTCTGTTAAAGAAGAAACGAAAGCAGAACTTAAGAGGGTAATTACTGCCTACTATGAAGAGTATTCTGGTTTGCACCTTAAATCCAAAAAGTTTCTAAATTCCATGGATAAATTTCGCAATCTCTTATAATTGCCTTGTTGACAATGTTTGGAGTTTTCGCTATTATTTTCATTAATAAAATAATTGCAGTGACGGAGAAGAGTACTTAGTCATCCTCTATAAAAGCGAACCTAGGATAGTGTAAGCTAGGGTATAGGGAACTAACGAAGGCGTTCCTGAGCAATCTTTGTGTTTAGTAACACATAAAAGAGGCTGCTTCTTAGCAGCAAATAGGGTGGAACCGCGGGTAACTCTCGTCCCTATGCTAGTCTAGCATAGGAACGGGAGTTTTTTGTTTGAATAAAATTTACTTAAAGGAGCAATTTCTATGAATGTAACAATGGACCAAATCGTTTCACATGCAAAACACAGAGGATTTATTTTTCCTGGTTCAGAGATTTACGGAGGCCTTGCAAATACTTGGGATTACGGTCCGTTAGGCGTTGAATTTAAAAACAATATTAAGCAGGCATGGTGGAAAAAATTCGTCCAAGAGTCACCGTATAATGTAGGATTAGATGCAAGTATTTTAATGAACCCGCGTACGTGGGAAGCATCTGGCCATATTGGGAACTTCAATGATCCGATGATAGATTGTAAAAATTGTAAAGCACGTCATCGTGCCGATAAATTAATTGAAAATGCTCTTGATGAAAAAGGCATTGAAATGGTGGTCGATGGCTTACCATTTGCAAAAATGGAAGAGTTAGTGAAAGAACACAATATCGCTTGTCCAGATTGCGGCAGTCATGACTTTACTGGAATTCGCCAGTTCAACTTAATGTTTAAAACCTTCCAAGGAGTAACAGAATCTAGTACAAATGAAATTTTTCTTCGTCCTGAAACAGCACAAGGTATCTTCGTTAATTTTAAAAATGTCCAGCGGACGATGAGAAAGAAAATGCCTTTTGGCATTGCTCAAATTGGTAAAAGTTTTAGAAATGAAATTACTCCGGGGAACTTCACGTTCCGAACAAGAGAGTTCGAACAAATGGAACTTGAATTTTTCTGTAAGCCTGGTGAGGAGCTGAAATGGTTTGATTATTGGAAGCAATTTGCAGAACAATGGTTATTGTCATTAGGCCTTACAAAGGAAAATTTAAGACTTCGCGACCACTCAGAGGATGAATTATCTCATTACAGTAATGCAACAACTGATTTTGAATTTAAGTTTCCGTTTGGCTGGGGTGAACTTTGGGGGGTTGCTTCAAGAACGGACTATGATTTGAAGCAGCATATGGAGTATTCTGGTGAGGACTTCCATTATCTTGATCCGGAAACAAATGAAAAGTATGTACCTTATTGTATTGAACCATCTTTAGGGGCAGACCGCGTTACGTTAGCGTTTTTAATTGATGCTTATGATGAAGAACAGCTTGAAGATGGTACATCTAGAACGGTTATGCATTTCCACCCTGCATTAGCTCCATTTAAAGCAGCGGTTCTTCCGTTATCGAAGAAATTGTCAGAAGAAGCACGTGAAGTTTTCGCCACTCTGGCTAAACATTTTTCAGTAGATTATGACGAATCAGGATCGATTGGAAAACGCTATCGTCGTCATGATGAAATTGGTACTCCGTTTTGTATTACCTATGACTTCGACTCTAAAGAGGATAATATGGTTACAGTTCGCGATCGTGATACAATGGAGCAAACGCGAATCTCGATACATGAACTAGTTAACTTCTTGCAAGAAAAAATGATGTTTTAAGGAAAAACTCGCCGATTGGCGAGTTTTCTTAATAGATTCAATAGTATATAATATTCCTAATAAAGTAAGCTTTTTGAGATAAAACCGTTTCTAAAATGGGAAACAAAGGTGGTGTGAACAATCGAATTGACCAAACGGCAAGAACATATTTTGCAAATTGTAAAAGAAAATGGGCCGATCACGGGAGAACATATTGCAGAACAATTGAGCTTGACTAGGGCGACACTTAGACCGGATCTTGCCATTCTGACGATGGCTGGTTATTTAGATGCGAGGCCCCGTGTAGGGTATTTTTATACTGGTAAATCGGGGACACAGCTTTTAACCGAAAATTTACAAAAAATATACGTGAAAGATTATCAGTCCATTCCTGTTGTAGTGAATGAAAATATCTCCGTTTATGATGCAATCTGTACAATGTTCCTCGAAGATGTGGGAACCTTGTTTGTAGTAGATCAAAACACCATTCTTGTTGGAGTTTTATCCAGAAAGGATTTGCTCCGAGCTAGTATAGGTAAGCAAGAACTGACTACTATACCTGTTAATATTATTATGACAAGAATGCCTAATATTACCATGTGTGAACGAGAGGATTTATTAATTGATATCGCTAAGAAATTAATTGAAAAACAAATCGATGCACTTCCAGTGGTTCGGGAAACAGAAAATGGATTTGAGGTTATCGGAAGAATAACCAAAACAAATATTACCAAAGCGTTCGTTGCATTAGGTGATGAGTAACAAGATAACATGTTGAGGGGTTGTTGAGGGAGAATGAGATCGCCAATAATTTATGTAGTATCTGATTCAGTGGGAGAAACCGCTGAATTAGTTACAAAAGCAGCAATAAGCCAATTCAATGGCTCCGGAATGACATTAAAGAGATTTCCTTATGTGGAGGATAAGGAACATATCGATGAAGTTCTTTCACTTGTTTTATTAGATAGAGCAATGGTTGCATTTACATTGGTAAAGCCTGAAATGCGTACATATATTAAGAATAGAACCGAACAGGAAGGGATTATAGCTGTCGATTTAATTGGTCCAATTATGGATCAGATTCAACAGTTTAGTGGAAAAACACCCTTATGTGAACCAGGACTTGTTCGAAAATTAGATGAAGATTATTTCAAAAAAGTGGAAGCAATCGAATTTGCCGTAAAATATGATGATGGCCGTGACCCAAGAGGAATATTAAAAGCAGATATTGTATTAATAGGGGTTTCAAGGACTTCAAAGACTCCACTTTCACAGTACTTAGCTCATAAACGATTAAAAGTAGCGAATGTCCCACTTGTACCGGAGGTAGATCCGCCAGAAGAACTCTATAGAGTTCCAATCGAGAAATGTTTTGGTTTGAAAATAAGCCCTGAAAAGTTAAACAATATCAGACGGGAACGGTTAATTTCTTTGGGTTTAAATGATAAAGCAAGTTATGCTACGCTCGACAGGATCAAAGCGGAGTTAATCTTTTTTGAAAAAGTAGTACAGAAAATAAATTGCCCTGTTATTGATGTTACCAATAAAGCGGTAGAAGAGACGGCAAATGTTATCTTAAATTATTTTCATAAAGGAAGAGTCTAACACATAGTCATTTGATTATGTGTTTTCTACTGATAGAAAGTGGAATAATAACAAAAAAAATTATGGTAAAATCATAATAAATGTACTATAATAAAAAATTGTGATAAAAATATATCTTTTTAGGTTTAGACTTGCTTATGAACGAATAAACTATTTATTGTTAGATGTCAAGGGGACCCCCTAAAAAGAATTCGACATAACTCCTTTTACAAAAGTTATTTGTTAAAGAAGGAATATGGGGAGTAATGTAGAATTAATACTTATGTAAAGGCAATCCGACTATTTATGCCGATGTAGATTCATGCCCGGTTAAAGCGGAGATTGTCGAAATAGTGTTGAAGTATAGCGCCCGTGTTCTTTTTGTTGCTTTCTACGTTCATCATATCAAAGAAGAAAACTCTACATACAAACTGGAAATATGTTGATGCGCACAGGCAAGCAAAAAGGGGAGTTTATGGAAAGGAACCAAAAACCTATTTAAACTTAAGGACGTGAAAAATTTAAGACAGAATTACCAAAAATTTTGTCGAAATTTGCAGGAATTTAAAAGATGCCTGCCGAATACCAAATGGAGTTGTTTTACATGGCAGAACGTATTGCCGAAGAAAAGATTAATCAAATTCGTCAGTCTGTTGATATTGTCGAAGTAATTAGCGATTATGTTCAACTGAAAAAACAGGGGCGAAATTACTTCGGATTATGTCCATTCCATGGAGAAAGCACCCCATCATTTTCTGTATCTATTGATAAACAAATTTTCCATTGCTTTGGCTGTGGCGCTGGTGGTAATGTTTTTTCATTTCTAATGGAGCTAGAAGGTATCTCCTTCCAAGAATCAGCCATTAAACTAGCTGCAAAGGCAAATATTGACCTGGAAATCAATTTATCTGGCGGACATGGTGAGAAAAAGTTTTCAGAAGAGCACCAAGCATTTCTAGGTGCTCATGAGCTATTACAGAAATTTTACCATCATTTGCTAGTAAATACAAAGGAAGGTCAACATGCTTTGGAATATTTGCTCCAGAGGGGATTTACTCGAGAAGCAATAGATAAATTCCAAATTGGGTATTCTTTAAATTCATGGGATTATGTTTTTAAATTTCTTTCAAAAAGAGATTTTCCTCCTGAATGGATGGAGAAAGCCGGATTAATTATCAAACGTGAAAGAGATGGGACGTATTTCGATCGATTTAGGGATCGAATTATGTTTCCAATTTTTGACCGAAACGGCAATACGATTGCTTTTTCAGGAAGAACACTTGGGGCCGACGAGCCAAAATATTTAAATAGTCCTGAAACGCCAATCTTTAATAAAAGTAAAATTTTATACAATTACCATAATGCGAAGCCAAACTTAAAAAAATCGCAATTTGCTGTTTTATTTGAGGGATTTGCTGATGTCATTTCTGCAGATCGCGCTGGTGTGGAAAATGGTATAGCCACGATGGGGACTTCCTTGACAGATGAACATATAGCCCTCTTACGGCAAAATGTCCAATCCGTTACCATTTGCTACGATTCTGATAAACCCGGGATTGAGGCAGCATATCGTGCTGGAAACCACCTTAGCGATGGTGGGTTCCAGGTAAAGGTTGCGATGATGCCAGATGGAATGGACCCAGATGAATATATTAAAAAGAATGGTCCCGAAAAATTCCGAAATGAGGTTATCGGTGCAAGTCTAACGTGGATGGCGTTCAAATTTCTTTATTTTCGCAGGGGAAAAAATCTGCAATATGAAGGAGATAGACTTGCATATATCGAAGTGATAATTAAGGAAATCAGCGCTTTGAATAAAGCTGTTGAAAGGGATCACTATCTACGCCAATTGGCGGCTGAATTTTCACTCTCACTAGATGCATTAAAACAGCAGCAAAAGGAGATATTCTTCGCAGAAAAAAGAAAATCAACTGGAAATAAGCAACCTGTAAATAAGCCTATTTTAGTCCCAAAGCAAGACAATAAACTTAAGCCAAAGCATTATACAGCAGAAAGACGATTAATTGCTCACATGTTAAAGGATCGAGATGTGGCTTATAAAGTGCAGGATTTATTACAAGGTAATACGTTTAATATTGATGAACATCAGGCAATAATAACCTATCTGTTATCTTTTTATGAAGAACATTTCCAGTCTGATTCAAGTGCGTTTTTGTCCTATATTCAAGATGATAATCTCAGAAGAATGGTTGCAAACATTGAAATGATGCCCATTAACGATGAGTTAACCAATCATGAATTAAGTGATTATATCAAACAGGTGTTGAATTATCAAAAATTGTTAAAGATAAAAGAAAAAGAAGTGGAACAAAAAGAAGCAGAGCGACAAAGTGATTTTACTAAAGCTGCAGCAATTGCAACGGAAATCCTTCAATTGCGTAAATCTCTATAGATTCCATTTTTACTGTCTTTGATTCTGGAAGGAGTGGGACATATGGCTGCTGAAAAATCAGCCCGTTCAAAAGAAGTGGAAAATGAATTCACTTTTGAACAAGTGAAAGACCAGTTAACGGCACTGGGGAAAAAAACCGGCGTCCTTGCCTATGATGATATTGCTGAGAAATTGGCTAACTATGAATTAGATTCCCACCAAATGGAAGAATTTTTTGAGTTCCTCGGTGACCAAGGTATTGAACTAGTTGGCGATAGTGAAGAGGAAGATCCAAATCCTAAGCAATTAGCAAAAGGTGATGATGATGAATTTGATTTAAACGATCTTAGCGTTCCTCCTGGAGTTAAGATAAATGATCCGGTTCGTATGTATCTAAAAGAAATTGGCCGGGTCGACCTGCTTTCAGCTGATGAAGAAAAAAAATTAGCGCTCCGTATTGAACAAGGCGATGAAGAAGCAAAGAGACGCCTTGCCGAGGCAAATCTAAGGCTTGTCGTAAGTATTGCAAAGCGGTATGTCGGCCGTGGTATGTTATTCCTTGATCTTATCCAAGAAGGAAATATGGGATTAATTAAGGCCGTTGAAAAATTCGATTATCAAAAAGGTTTTAAGTTCAGTACCTATGCAACTTGGTGGATTCGTCAAGCCATTACTCGTGCAATTGCTGACCAAGCTAGGACGATTCGTATTCCTGTGCATATGGTTGAAACGATTAATAAATTAATCCGTGTTCAGCGCCAATTACTTCAGGACCTTGGCCGTGAACCAACACCAGAAGAAATTGGTGAAGATATGGATCTTACACCTGATAAGGTAAGGGAGATTTTGAAAATCGCCCAAGAGCCAGTCTCTCTTGAAACACCTATAGGTGAAGAAGATGATTCCCACTTAGGTGATTTTATTGAAGACCAGGATGCCACCTCGCCTTCAGAACATGCTGCTTATGAATTATTAAAGGAGCAGTTGGAAGATGTGCTAGATACTCTTACTGACAGGGAAGAAAATGTACTTCGCCTTCGTTTTGGACTGGATGATGGCCGGACACGTACACTTGAAGAGGTTGGTAAAGTCTTCGGTGTTACCCGGGAACGTATCCGTCAAATTGAAGCTAAGGCATTAAGGAAATTACGTCATCCTAGCCGCAGTAAACGTCTAAAAGATTTCTTAGAATAAAATATCATTAATAAATAGTTTACTTCATCACTTGAAGTAGACTATTTTTTTTGTATCGATTTTAAGTAGCTGGGTAATAGCGTGTTGGAAATGTAAGCACTTTCTGTATTTGAATCCATTTTACTGAATTGTCTCTCATTTTGCAAATAGACATGAGAATTTCCTGACATGGTTTTTCATCATTTATTTTTGTAAAAAAGGGATATAATTTGTTTTCCATTATCAGGATAGTGAAATATTTTAGTTATACGTTATAATTGGTTGAATTTTTGTTATATCCATATAATAGAATATTTTTAAAAATTTTTAAGTATTGTGAAATAAAGATAATTCCTCTTATAATAATAAAGAAAGCGCATTCATTTGGTTTCGGATAAGGGGGATGAACATGAATTTTGACTTAACTTCTGAGCAGGAAATGATAAAAAGAACAATGCGTCAATTTGCGGATGAGGAAGTCGCACCAAGTGCGATAGAGCGCGACCGTAAAAAACAATTTTCAGTAGAAATATTTAAAAAATTAGCCGAAATGGGAATTATGGGACTGCCTTTTCCAGAGGAATATGGTGGTGGAGGGGCAGATACGGTTAGTTTTGCAATTGTAACCGAAGAGTTAAGCCGGGCATGCGGTTCGACAGGAATTACCTATTCTGCGCATATATCTTTAGGAGGGGCACCCCTGCATTTATTTGGCACCAAGGAGCAAAAGTTAAAATATCTAACGCCGATTTGTACAGGTGAATCATTTGGTGCGTTTGGCCTTACTGAGCCTAACGCTGGATCAGATGCTGGCGGGACTAGAACATCTGCACGTGAAGAAGATGGTATGTTTGTCATAAACGGAAATAAATGTTTCATTACAAATGCTAGTTATGCCAAGCATCTTTCATTGACGGCTATAACAGGAGAGAAGGACGGAAAAAAAGAAATAAGTGCAATTATTGTCCCGACTAGTACAGATGGGTTCTCTATTATTGATAATTATGAAAAAATGGGTCTACATTCATCAAATACAACAGAATTAGTGTTAGAGGATGTACGAGTGCCAGTTGAGAACCTTTTAGGGAAGCGTGGAGAGGGTTTTAAACAGTTTTTAATGACATTAGACGGTGGACGTATAGGGATTGGTGCGATGGCTGTAGGAATTGCTCAGGGGGCCTATGAAAAAGCCTTAGCTTATGCAAAGGAAAGAAGACAGTTTGGGAAGTCTATTTCCTCTTTCCAAGCTATCCAGTTTAAACTTGCTGATATGGCAATGAAAATTGAATTGGCCCGGAATATGGTGTATAAGGCAGCTTGGTTAAAGGATCAGGGAAGACCATTTTCAAAGGAGTCAGCGATGTGTAAACTCTATGCATCAGAAATCTGCATGGAAGTGACTGATCAAGCCGTTCAAATACATGGCGGTTATGGTTATATGAAAGAATATCATGTGGAGCGAATGATGAGGGATGCAAAGTTGCTTGAAATTGGCGAAGGTACTTCTGAGGTCCAAAGAATGGTCATTTCAAGGTTAATTGGATGTTAAAAAATAGGCTGTGTTAATGGTTAATGTTAATTTGGCACTCTGTTGATCTTCGTTCAAGGCGCGAAGACTCCTGCGGGA
>NZ_JBALSN010000253.1:20696-39547 GCF_036966985.1 Neobacillus drentensis
CAACAGACAGGTTTAACACATCCAAAAAATAAAATACCGAAAAATAAAGAACAGGCTAAGTTAGATATTTTCACTAATTTAGCCTGTTTTCTTTTTTTTATTAAGATTATAGTGATAAAATAAGTTTAGGGCTTTTCCTTCGGTTCTTTTTCGAGTAAAATAGTAGTTGTTTGTAGACTATTTTCATATTTACTGACGTTCGTACATAAGGGAGGTAATATCATGAAGCGAAATCCGGTTATTCCTTACGTTCTTATCATGGCTTTTGGAATTGTGCTGATGCTCATTTTGTCTTTCAAAGGCCTTGGTGATAGTAAAGAAATTGCGAAGGATAAAGGAGAAGGCACTGAGAAAACTGAGGTTGCCGCATCAAAGCCAGAAGACATTTACAAGCAATCTTGTATTGGGTGTCATGGCGATCAGTATCAAGGGGTTGTAGGACCATCACTTAAAGGTGTAGGCAGCAAGTATTCTAAAGAAGAAATAATGACCTTTGTAACAAAAGGTAAGGGTACAGGCATGCCAGCAGGACTTGTTAAAGAAGAACAAGCAGCTGCAATGGCAGATTGGTTAGCAACAATTAAATAAGTAAAAAGGGTCCTTTGCATCTGTGAAGGACTTTTTTTATACTATAATAATTACATAAAAAAGTGGTGGTATGATTGAATACAGATAAATTGTCGGCTAGGCTGGCATCGGTTGCTAAATACGTTCCAAGTGGGGCTAGAGTTGCAGATATTGGCTCAGATCATGCATATTTACCTTGTTTCCTAGCAAAAAACAAAAGGTTATCATTTGGAATAGCAGGTGAAGTTGCAGTAGGTCCATTTCAATTAGCTGAAAGAAATGTGTTAGCAGAAGGATTGACTAATATCATTTCGGTGCGGATGGGTGATGGTCTAGAGGTTATAGAAGATGGAGAAGTCGATTGTATTACTATCGCTGGAATGGGCGGAGCTTTAATTGCAAGTATTTTAGAAAATGGTCGAAGTAAGTTATCGTCAGTCAAGCGCCTCGTGTTACAACCGAATATTAGTGCGATTTCGATTAGGAAATGGTTTATTGATAATAATTGGGAACTAATTGCCGAAGAAATAATCGAAGAAGATGGGAAAATATACGAAATTTTAATCGGAGAAAAGGGCGACCCGAATAAGCCGTATAATAAAAATCAAGATCTAGGATTGTTAGTAGGGCCATTCCTTGTTCAAAAACAGGATGAGACTTTTAGGAAGAAATGGACAGCAGAATTGAAAAACTGGGAACGTATATATGAGGCTCTTGAAAATGCTGCTCAATCACCTGAAACATTAGAAAAAAAACAAGAAATCATCGGCAAAATTAAGCTTGTAAAGGAGGCATTAACCAATGAAAATCCCTAATGGACACGAAGTCATTCAATTGTTTGAACAGTTCTCCCCCAAAGGTTTGGCGATGGAGGGAGATAAGATAGGATTACAAATCGGTCGTTTAAATAAAAAAGTTGAGCGAATCATGATTGCACTCGATGTTCTTGAAAATGTAATCGATGAGGCAATTGAAAAAAACGTCCAACTCATTATCGCTCATCATCCGATTATTTATCGCCCCCTTAAGAATTTGTTAACGGATTCCGTTCAGGGGAAAATCATTGAAAAATTATTGAAACACGATATTGCTGTTTACGCAGCGCATACGAATCTCGACGTAGCAACGGGGGGAGTAAATGACCTTCTTGCAGAAGCGCTAGAACTGGAAAATACAGAGGTTCTAGTACCTACATTTGAAACTATACTAAAGAAATTAGTTGTTTTTGTTCCAGTCAGCCATGCTGAGGAAATCAGAAGGGTCCTTGGAAATGCAGGTGCAGGATTTATTGGGAACTACAGTCATTGTTCATTTTCAGGCAGTGGCACAGGTCGATTCTTACCAGGAGAAAATACTAATCCATTTGTTGGTGAAGCAGGCCGATTAGAAGAAGTGGAGGAAGTGAGGCTTGAGACGGTTGTCCCAGAATCCATTCTCAAAAAGACAATCACGGCAATGATCAAGGCTCATCCATATGAAGAAGTGGCCTATGATGTCTATCCACTTGAAAACAAAGGAGAAGTGCTCGGTCTAGGCCGTATCGGTAAAGTTCCAGAAATGACATTAGAAGAATTTGCGGAAAAAGTGAAGAAGACATTAGATGTTTCCCATGTCCGAGTGGTTGGCGATTTGTCTGCAAAAGTTAAAAAGGTGGCTGTGTTAGGCGGCGATGGTAATAAATACTTCATGAATGCCAAATATCAAGGGGCAGATGTATATGTTACGGGGGATATTTATTATCACACCGCACATGATGCAATGATGCAAGGCTTGAATATGATTGATCCAGGTCATAATGTTGAAAAAGTAATGAAAAAAGGATTATCAGCAATCCTACAAAAAATGTGCCAGGATTCCGGGTTTGCTATAGAGATATTTCCATCGGAAGAAAATACCGATCCATTCCAATTTTTATAATATGAAAAGAACCGGTCATAGAGGCACGGTTCTTTTCGTTTATTTTATTAGACTATTTTTTTACTTTCGGCAGAATTCTGCTTAACTGAACCTTTTTACTTCGATCCCATGTAGCTTCATTATTTGGATCAAATTGCTCGAGAAACGTAATAACTTCTTTGGTTATTGGTGTTGGGGTGGAAGCGCCAGATGTGACTGCAACGTTTTTTGCATCTTTAATCCAATCAATTTCTAACTCGGTAATATCAGCAATACGATATGCTTTTGTCCCAGCAATTTCCTCTGAAACTTGTGCGAGTCGATTAGAATTATTACTTTTTGGATCACCGACAACAATGGTTACATCCGCTTCCGTTGCTTGTTCGGCAACTGCTTCTTGGCGAATTTGTGTTGCATGGCAAATTTCATTATAGACTTTAACATGTGGATATTTTTCCTGAACTTTTTTCATCGTTTCGGATACATCCCATTGACTCATCGTTGTTTGATTAGTGACCAGCAATTTGTCACTGTCAATTGTTAATGCCTCTACATCTTTTGGAGTTTCTACCAAGTGTACCATTTCAGGTGCGACACCAACTGCTCCCTCAGGCTCTGGATGGCCTTTTTTTCCTATATAAATCACTTGATATCCTTGTTGTGTTTTTTCTTCAATTAGATCATGGGTTCTAGTCACATCAGGACAAGTAGCGTCGATAGTTACTAGACCTTTCTTTTTGGCTAACTCTCTTACTTCTGGAGATATTCCATGGGCAGTAAATATAACAGTTCCTGTATCTACTTTATCGAGAATATCCTTGCGATTTTTCCCATCTAGGGTAATAATCCCTTCTTCCTCGAACGCATCTGTAACATGTTTATTATGAACGATCATCCCTAATATGTAGATAGGGCGAGGTAATGTTTTATCTAAAGCCGCATTTCGAGCAATAACCATTGCATCAACAACACCGTAGCAATAGCCTCGTGGTGAAATTTTGATGATTTGCATCTTAAAGTCCCCCTAAAAAAGACATTGATTCATAGTTTTATTTATTTATTATATAAAACTAATAGATATAATACAAAGATACATTTTTCCTTAACATTTATAGGAAAAAAGAATGCTGTCGCCAGCATTCTTCATTTAGATATACATTTTAGGAATAGAGGATCCCTTTTGGCGAGAAGTTTTTTGTGAAGAAACTGGCTGTTGATTGTTCTTGCGTTGGACTTTCTTTTTAGTACTTTTATTTTCAGATATTTCATGAGAAGATGATTCAACTGAGGCTGTTTCGGCTTTTTGGCTATTTTCCTCTGAGGCCGTATCCGTGTTTTTTGTGGCATTTTTAAAACCTTTATAAATCTTCCACATGGCGGGTATATTTTTTATCATCGGTCCATATTGTTGGACCATTGGACCGATTTGCTGGGCTGTTTTTAGTACCTGTTGGGTATTATTTAACATGCTTGTTAGTCCGCCAGGGTTACTTAACGTCTGGAGCAGACCTCCACCTCCGGATGCTGCTCTACCTGCTGATTGCATCCCCATAAAGCCGCCTGCTTGGTTACCTCTTCCGAATAATTTCGAAAGGATTCCTCCGCCCCCTGTATTCATCTGATTAGTTCTACCCATCATTTGCCCCATCATCGGGTTATATCCTCCTCCAAATGGGTTGGATGAAGGGCCCATCATTGGGTTCCTGTTGCCAAAAGGGTTAATTCTGGGATTCATCATCTGATTATTCCGCCCAAATGGCCCAGGTCCCATTCCCCCTTGCATAGGCATTCTAGATCTTGGTTGCATATCTTTAGCCTCCTTTCAAATTGCCTCATGCTTTAAATTATGCATTTATCCTAAATTGGTTTAGGTATTATACACAGGACAAAGACTAAAATTAGTTGTTTAAAAGTTGGCAGAAGGTAGAAAATGATATTAAAACGAAAGAAACTGGAGTTTTTAAGGAATATTGACTATAATTGCATGATGGAATAAAAAGTGTTAATCATGCTGAATAAGAAAAACTAATTCAAAGTTTTAATATAAGGAGAAAAAATATGAAAGAAAACCGTTTTGCTCGTTTTACGTTTCAACCATTTATTATAGAAGCTATTAAAGGATTCGGTTTTAGCGAACCGACTGAAATTCAAGAACGTATGATACCAGTTGTTTTAAAAGGAGAAAGTGCAATTGGCCAATCCCAAACAGGGACGGGGAAAACCCTCGCCTTTGTTCTTCCTATTCTCGAAAAAATTGACCCGAAACGTTCGGAAGTACAGGCTGTCATTACAGCACCTACTAGAGAATTAGCCTCTCAAATTTACCATCAAATTCTAAAATTAACGGAACACTGCAACCCAGAGCAAGCGATAATGACTAGATGCTACATTGGGGGAACGGACAAGCAGCGGACGATTGAAAAATTAAAAGTCCAACCACATATTGTTGTAGGGACTCCAGGAAGAATCAAGGACCTGATGAGTGATAAAGCGTTATTTGTTCATACTGCGGAAATACTGGTCGTCGATGAGGCAGATATGATGTTAGACATGGGATTTATTGAGGATTTGGACAGAGTAGCTGGAAAAATGCCAGAAAATCTGCAAATGCTTGTTTTCTCAGCAACCATCCCTGAAAAATTAAAACCTTTCCTTAAAAAGTATATGGAAAATCCAAAGACAATTCAAATTGAACCAAAAAGAAGGTCAGCAGAAAATTTAGAACACTACCTCCTGCCGTCAAGACATCGGAGTAAGAAGCAGCTGGTTCATGATGCACTTGTTGCATACAATCCCTATTTAGCGATCGTGTTTACGAATACCAAAAAAATGGCTGAAGAGGTGGCTTACTTTTTAAATGAAAAAGGGTTAAAAGTTGGCCGAGTTCATGGTGATTTAAACCCGCGTGAACGAAAACAAATGATGAAGCAAATTCAGGATTTAGAGTACCAATATATAGTGGCCACGGACCTTGCTTCACGGGGAATTGATATTGAAGGGATCAGCCATATCATCAACTATGAACTTCCTACAGACCTAGATTTTTATATCCATCGCGTCGGTCGAACTGCACGTGCAGGATATTCTGGAATTGCACTGACAATCTATGAAGCATCTGATGAGGATGCGTTAAATCGACTAGAAAAAATGGGGATTCAATTTAATTACGTCGATCTTAAAAATAACGAACTTGTGAAAATTGATGAGAGAAATAAGCGGAAGACCCGTGTAAGACAAGAGGATAAGGCAGACCAAAAGGCCAAAACAATGGTAAAAAAACCAACTAAAGTTAAGCCTGGGTATAAAAAGAAAATGCAGTGGGAAATGGATAAAATAAAAAAACGGGAACGAAGAATCGAACAAAGAAAAAAATAAAGGAAGCAGGGAGAGAAAAGGCATGCTGAAATTAGGATCACATGTATCAATGAGTGGAAAAGGCATGCTTCTTGCAGCAAGTGAAGAAGCAGTTTCCTATGGTGCAAACACGTTTATGGTATATACGGGAGCACCGCAAAATACAAGAAGAAAAAAAATAGAAGACCTTAATATTGAAGCTGGTCGCCGACATATGGAGCAGAACGGTATTTCTGAAATTATTGTCCATGCTCCATATATCATCAATATCGGAAATACAACAAATCCGGATACATTTGAACTAGGTGTTAGGTTTCTTCGATCAGAAATCGAACGAACCGAGGCAATCGGAGCAAAGCAAATAGTCCTCCATCCAGGAGCACATGTTAGTGCTGGAACAGAAGCGGGCATTAAAAAAATTATCGAAGGTTTAAACGAAGTTCTAACTGGGAAAGAGCAAGTACAAATTGCTTTGGAAACTATGGCAGGAAAGGGTTCTGAATGCGGTAAATCGTTCGAGGAAATAGCCATGATTATGGACGGTGTCAACTATAGTGATAAGCTATCCGTTTGCTTTGATACCTGTCATACCCACGATGCGGGTTATAATATTGTCGAGGATTTCGATGGTGTATTAAATGAATTTGACAAAATCATAGGGTTGGACAAATTAAAGGTCTTGCATATTAATGATAGTAAAAATGCAGTCGGGATGAGAAAGGACAGACATGAAAATATCGGTTTTGGCCATATCGGCTTCAAGGCACTTAATTATATCGTCCACCATCCACAACTTACAGATGTTCCTAAGATTTTAGAAACTCCATTTGTAGGTGAAGATAAGAATAATAAAAAAGCTCCCTATAAGTTTGAGATCAATATGCTTCGTGAGCAAAAGTTCAATGAGAACCTGCTGGATTTAATCATGGAGTCATAAGGAAAAAAGCTGTGAGAATTCACAGCTTTTTACTTTTTGGTCAGTTGCGTAAATAATTTATTTACTTCTCGTGCGGTTGTTGGACCCGCAGTTTTGGCAATTTCTTTTACTAATTGAGCCCGTTGTGAATCATCAAAAATATTAACATTTTTCCCTCTTAAGTATTCCGCAATTTTCCCTGCTTGCTGCCTAGTCACTGAGATATTAAACTGTTCTGCGTATTTTAGCAGCTCTTCCGCGGTTATCGTATTGATTTTATGATTAATGATGCTCTGAAAAATTGTCACATTCACCACTCCTCACCTTAATGTATGTTGGAGTTCCCGGAGTGTGATTACAGATTTTCTGAAACAATTGTCTAATACAGTGTAGTTGCTTTACAATCCATCTGACCTATTGTATACTACTTGAGGTAAATCGGAATGATTCTTATAATTAAAAGGTGATGTGCAGATTATGCAATCAATAATTGAAATAAAAAAACTTTTTTATCGTTATGAAAAAGATGCGGTACTAGAGGATATCAATATTACTATTCCTCATGGTTCTTTTTTGGCGATTGTCGGACCTAATGGTTCTGGGAAATCAACACTGTTGAAGTTGATCTTAGGTTTACTAAAGCCGCAAAAAGGAGAAATCCATTTATTTGGTCAGGAAATAAATAAATTTAAGGATTGGCATAAAATTGGCTATGTTTCTCAAAAAGCTAATTCCTTCAACACTGGTTTTCCGGCAACTGTATCTGAAGTGGTCGAAAGTGGTTTGACGAAAAAGCTTGGAATGTTTAAATTTTTTAAAAAGGAACATGCTCAAAAAGTTCATGAAGCCCTGGATGCAGTTGGAATGACAAAGTTCAGTAATAGAAATATTGGCGAACTCTCTGGAGGTCAACAACAAAGAGTTTTTATTGCCCGTGCCCTAGTTAGTGAACCGAGTCTCCTTATTCTGGATGAACCAACTGTTGGTGTAGATGCCGAGAATGTAAGTAATTTTTATCAAATGCTTGGTGAATTGAATAAAAGTCGTGAAATTACGCTTTTATTGGTTACACATGATATTGGGACGATCTCCGATAAAGTTTCACATGTTGCCTGCTTAAACAAACATTTGCATTTTCATGGAGAAACAAAGGAATTTGAACAACTCCGAGCGGATGATATGTCAAAAGCCTATGGGCACGATGTTCACCTGCTTGACCATCATCACGAGCACGGAGGCGTTATAAGATGATTCAAGGAATTTTCCATTACGAATTTTTACAAAATGCCTTTTTAACTGGGATGATAATCGGCATTATTGCCCCGTTATTAGGAGTGTTTGTTGTTGTCAGGAGATTATCATTAATAGCAGATGCTCTAAGCCATGTGACATTAGCTGGAATAGCAGCGAGTTTGCTTCTAGAAAGAAATGTGGCCATGATGGCAGGTTTGAATCCACTATATATAGGAATGGTTTTTTCGGTTGGAGGATCACTATTCATCGAGAAACTTAGAAGTGTCTATAAGCACTACCAAGAACTTGCGATTCCGATTATCCTTTCAAGTGGGATTGGCTTAAGCGTCATTTTTATTTCACTCGCCAATGGCTTTAATACAGACTTGTTCAGTTATTTGTTCGGCAGTGTCTCCGCTGTTAGCAGAACAGATTTATGGGTCGTGTTTATTATTGGAATTTTAGTGATTTTGGTAATTATTTTATTATATAAAGAACTATTTTTACTATCTTTTGATGAGGAACATGCCAAAGCCTCCGGCATTGCAGCGAAAAGTATTCACTTCATATTTATTGTCATGGTAGCTTTGGTGATCGCTGCATCGATGAGAATTGTTGGGATTTTATTGGTGTCATCACTAATGACATTACCTGTTGCTGCCAGTATTCGGATAGCCAGAGGATTTAAGCAAACTATCTTCTTATCTGTTTTATTTGGGGAAGTTTCAGTTCTTGGTGGCTTGTTTACAGCTTACTACTTAGATTTGGCTCCCG
Organism: Neobacillus drentensis; assembly: GCF_036966985.1. Taxonomy (GTDB): domain Bacteria; phylum Bacillota; class Bacilli; order Bacillales; family Cytobacillaceae; genus Neobacillus; species Neobacillus drentensis_E. Next base: position 29,437 of record NZ_JBALSN010000253.1, read on the forward strand.
GTGGAACAATTGTGATGATTGCCGTTCTGATCCTAATTATCTCCATCTTATATAAAAAATTCTTAATCCATAAGGGAGGGCAGCCTGGTGAACGTTAATGAAGCGATTCAATATTTAAAAGAAAAAGGATTTAAACAAACTGGCAAAAGAGAAGATATGCTGCAATTATTTGCAGATAGTGATAAATATTTAACGGCTAAAGACGTTTTGGATCACCTCAAAGATGATTACCCTGGTCTGAGTTTTGATACGATTTATCGAAATCTCTCTTTATTTGTTAATATGGGAATTCTAGAGATGACTGAATTATCAGGGGAAAAGCATTTCCGTTTTTCGTGCTCAAGACAACACCATCATCATCATTTCATCTGTTTGACTTGTGGAAAAACAAAAGAAATTGATACCTGTCCGATGAAAGATTTAAGTGAAAATTTAAAAGGATACGATATTTCTGGTCATAAATTCGAGATTTACGGTCTTTGTCCTGAATGCCATTAAAAAACAGCTTGTGGATGCACAAGCTGTTTTTTATAGGTAGTTGTTAGAACGTTTGTACCAATGGGCGGCTTTCCTTCATCCAATATTCTACCCACCTCTTAGCTTCACTCCAGTTATTAACACGGATTACCCCATTTGGAATCGGGTCTTGATTATATGGTGTATCAAATAAAATGACTGGGATCTGGCACTCTTCATGTATCATTACCGCATTATCATGCTTATCCTCAAAAAAGATATCCAAACTGTGTTTTTTAACGGATGCGACTTTGTCGTGTGAACCGATTAATTCGATGTGATCAAAGGTTAGACCATTATCAATAAACCATTTAATTGTAATATCAAGTAAATGAGAACTACGAGCACTGATAAAAAACAATTCATGCTCATTTTCCCATTTTTTAAGGACATGTTCTGCTCCATTTGCAAGAGGGGAGTTGGCATAGATAGTCGGTTCGTTTTCTGTGAACCATTCAGCAAAAACCTTTTCAGAGACATTTACGTAGGGAGTATATTCATATTGGGTAACGTCCTCATAGGATATGTTCAGGCCAAATTCTTTATTAATAAAAGGTAGGATCGATGATTTTGGACAAGTTACAGTTCCATCGATATCAATGCCAAATCTTTTTTTCATGTGTAGACTCACTTTCTTATTTCTTTTCCGTATCTCTTTATATTTTACCAAAGTATTGGGTTCAATAAAGTAACTATTTACAATTAATTTTTTGAAAATAGAAATAAAAAACTATTTTAGGCAAACATTGACATACTAAAATACATTCTGAAGCAAACAATAATTAATGCTCCTATTACTGAAAGTGAGGGATTAGGATGGCAGACGAAAGAGACACGAAAGTGCAAGAGGCTCTTCAAAGCTCGACTATTGGTCAAGATATACCCAATTCTCCTACATCATTTAGGGAGGAAACCGCATCAGAATTTACTGAACCCATTAAGGCTCACTACACTTTGAAAAAAGAAGAGTCTACACCACGGATTGGTGCTTCGGTTCCGATACGCTCTTCTGAATATAGGGAAGAGACAGCTGCTGAGATTGCTGCACCTGTTCCTCTTATTCGCAGAAGGGAAACCGAAGGGGGAACGGAAAAAGCTGCTGGTGGTACAGGTGTTGGGACACTTGCGTTAGTGCTTTCGATTTTATCACTATTTGTTATGCCAATACTTTTTGGTGCTGCAGGGATTGTGTTAGGCTTCGTTGCCAGAAGAAGAGGAGCCAATGGTTTAGGTGCTTGGGCAATTGGTATCGGTGCAATTTCGATTGTAATCGGTATCTTTATTCTTCCGTTCTTTTAACGTAAACCTGCATAGGAGCAAAAAGAAACCCGGTGATTACACCGGGTTTCTTGATGTTATTGAATGATCTTTTCTTCTTCTGCCTTTTTCTGAAAGTACTCCTCAGCAATTTGGTCGATTTCCTTTTTCAATTCCTCAACTAATTGCGCTTCAGGAACCTTTCGGACAATCTCGCCCTTCCGGAATAATAACCCTTCACCACGAGCACCTGCGATCCCAATATCAGCTTCACGAGCCTCTCCAGGACCGTTAACAGCACAGCCTAAAACCGCTACTTTAATCGGTGCTTTAATTTTTTCAATATATTCTTCTACCTCATTCGCAATACTGATTAAATCAATTTCAATCCGACCACAAGTCGGGCATGAGATCAATGTGGCAGCATTTGATGATAGGCCGAAAACCTTTAATAGCTCTCTCGCTACCTTTACTTCTTGAACAGGGTCAGCGCTTAGGGAAACGCGTAGAGTATTCCCGATTCCTTTGTGTAAAATAGTCCCTAAACCAGCGGCACTTTTTATGCTTCCAGCAAAAAGAGTACCTGATTCCGTAATCCCAAGATGGAGAGGATAATCAAATGCCATAGATGCTTTCTCATAGGCTTCAATCGCTAGATTAACATCAGAGGCCTTCATAGAGACAATAATGTCATGAAAATCCAAATCCTCAAGTATTTTAATATGGTGAAGAGCACTCTCAACCATGCCATCAGCTGTTGGATAACCATATTTTTCTAAAATTCTCTTCTCAAGCGAACCTGCATTAACGCCAATTCGAATCGGAATACCACGTTCTTTAGCAGCTTTAACGACAGCTTCGACCTTTTCACGTTTTCCGATATTTCCTGGATTAATTCTAATTTTATCTGCTCCGCCTTCGATGGCTTTAAGAGCCAATTTATAATCAAAATGGATATCGACAACAAGTGGAATGTTGATTCTTTTCTTTATTTCAGGAATAGCATTTGCGGCACGTTCATCGGGACAAGCCACCCGAACAATCTGACAGCCTGCTTCCTCAAGACGTTTTATTTCAGCAACAGTTGCTTCCACATCATGTGTTTTTGTTGTGGTCATACTTTGAATAAATAATTCGTTACTCCCGCCAATCGTTAAGTTACCTACTTTAATTGGCCGGGTCTTTGTGCGATGTATTATTTCACTCACGTGTAATTCGCTCCTTCAAAATGGGATTCGAATAAGGTATATATAAACAATCCGCCTTTTATTTTATCAGCCTTTCACTATTTTTGACAAGAATAAGCATTATCCTCTTTATTTTGAGTAATCAGGAAAATGATATGTAGACCCAATTTGAATTTTTTCTGGTGTTTCCCCAGGGTTTAGTTTTCGAAAGTCTTGAATCAAGTCAGTAATCGAGACAGGAAGGGGATTATCTAGTTGATGTTCTACAATTGATATCACGGTTTCTCCAGGTTCCACCTTTGCTTCAAAAGAAGGCAGGTCAGATTTCTGTTGTTGTTTTGGTACTTCGATTTTAGCATCGACCTGCTGTGTTAGCGAACTTGGGAGAGTACCAACAGTTAAGTCAATATATATGACATATATAATTAAAACGGCTAATAAGAAACCAAATAATTTTTTCATCGGACAAGCCTCCAAAAATGAGAGTTTGTACATAGGTATGCTTGTCCAATAATAAAAAGAACGAGTATATAAAAAAAGCGCCCGCAATGGGCGCTGTTTAGTTTACTTTTTTGGGTTTCGGTATTTCCTTTATCGCTAAAGATAATACGACGATTACGACAAACCAATTAATCATAAAGCTGCTAGGTACCGTTGTTTTAATGGCAGCCATAATAGTGAAAAATAGGGTAGGCAATGTTTCGCTGTATGCGGCCATTCTCCATAATTGCCGGTAATTTAAGTTTCTTCCAATAAGATTTTTAAGTAATAATCCAATCAAAGCCAATACTGTGACTTCAATAAAACTGCCAGCACTTGCAAATAAGTAAATAAATAATGCTCCTACAGGGATTATGATCCATTTCATACCGCCAATTCCGTTAATAAAATCGACAAAGTCACTTTTTGTGATGGCTAATCCTTCTAGCATCGAATAGGGGTATGTTTCAACTCTGCCCCCTGCTGCAAATACAAATTGATCCTCTAATAATGCAAAAGCATTGCCTTCATCCTCGACATCTTCGTCAGTAATAGCACCTGTTGGGTCGAGAAGGATTGTAAAGTCATCCTTATTAATGGTAATTGGAACTTTGGTATCCGCCGTTAAATGTCCGTCTTTAATAGAAAAGTCAGGTAATTTATCATTGATAATTGTCTCTGCACTTTCCAGTCCGGAGGTAAGAGCTGTGCTTAAGTAAATAACGGACGGGAGAATCGAAATGAAGGTTAAGAAAAAGACATATAAGATTGTCTTTCCGATTCCTTGAAACCGAAACAAGGCAATATCCTTTGGAGAATAGATACTTTTATAAAGTTGTTTAAAAATATTCATAATGACCACCTCTACACAAATACAATAAATGCTTCAGCATCTATTGTATCTTTAGTAAAGGGTTTATACAAGAATGACACCGTCTATTTATTATTTGAAACCAAACATAAGTTTAATCGTATGAAGAAATGTGTACATTTAATAATAACAATAAGTTATAAGGGATGAGTAGAATGGAAATGATTTATTGGAGCATCGTCATCGTATTATTTATTGTCGCATTTGTTGGTTTGATTTATCCGATTATTCCAAGTGTATTGTTTTTATTAGCTGGGTTTTTATTATATGGAGTCTTTTTTAATTTTGAACCCTTTCGATGGTATTTTTGGTTGATACAAGGTTTGTTTATCGTCCTTCTTTTTATTGCTGACTACATTGCTAATATGATTGGAATAAAAAAATATGGCGGGTCCAAGGCGGGTGTCTGGGGGAGTACGATTGGTATTTTAGTGGGGCCTTTTGTTATTCCTTTTTTAGGAATTCTCATCGGCCCATTTATCGGGGCTATTGCTGCGGAACTAATCTTTAACAAAAGAAGTTTCATGGAAAGCCTAAAAGTTGGATTTGGGTCAGTGATTGGATTCATAAGTAGTGTTGTCACAAAAACTATTATTCAAATCATCATGGTCATCTTCTTTTTCATCGTCGTACTTTAACAGAAAAAAGCCACCTAGGTGGCTTTTTTTCAATTAATTCAATCCACAAATTTCAAAGGAGCAGTTTTGGCAGTCGACTTCTTCTTTTAAATAGTTCAGTTTTTTTATCGTAAACTTCTGATTATCATAGGAGATAATATTCTTTTCTCGGAGGTCTTTTAAGGCCCGTTGAATAACCTCACGTGTTCCGAATGTTAAGTTAGCCAGTTCCTGATGTGTTAACGGAAGGTCAATTAGAATACCATCTTCTGTTTTTATTCCATATGAATTGCATAGACGGATGAGGATGGAATATAAACCGCCTTTTTTTCCATTCATAATAAGATCCTGACATTTCATTTGTGCCTTTAAATAACCTGTACTTAACCATGTAACCAGAGCATTCATTGCCTCAGGGTCAGTCAAAATGAAATCTTCAAATTGCTCTTTTTTTATTAGAATCATTTCACAATCAATCAACGTTTTTGCATAAAATTGATAATGAGGATTGTCTCTAAAAAGTTGGTATTCAACAATTAATTCTTGATCGTTTAAGATTTTTAAGATAAAATCCTTGCCGCGTAAATGAACTCTTCCAAGTGAAATACTCCCTTTAAGTAATAAGTAAACATACTGGGCAGCATCCTTTTCTTGAAAAAGAAATGAACCAGCTTTTATTTTTTGAATGGGTTCTTTTTTTTGAAAAAAAGCAGCTAATAAATTATATATAGAAGAACGGTTTAATTGCATAGTAAATCACTCCTTAGGTACCACTTCCCTTTGATTTAAATAAATAATTTATTAGGTGTCAATACGGGTATTACAATATTTAGAAGTGACAAAAGTCGGATATGACAAAAATCGTTGACAGATTGCCCTTTAGGAAAAGGTGACAATTTTTCGAAAAATTACGAATGGATGGCTCAATACTATATTTATGAATAATATCCTATATAATGGGAATGGTAACTATGTTAAGTACCTAAGCATTTTATTTGATACAAATAACCAACTTTGGTATCTTAAGGAGGAAAGCTTTAGAAATATTCGAAATTCTAAAGCCAATAAAATCTTTTATACATAGGAGGAATTAAAATCGCATTTGAATTACCACAATTACCTTATGCAGAAAACGCACTTGAACCACATATCGACAAAGAAACTATGAATATTCACCACACAAGACACCACAACACATATGTAACAAATTTAAATAACGCTTTAGCTGGAAATGAAGAATTACTTTCTAAATCAGTTGAAGAAGTTATTGCTAATTTGGATGCGGTTCCAGAGGCTGCTCGTACGGCAGTTCGTAACAATGGCGGCGGTCACGCTAACCATTCTTTATTCTGGCAAATCCTTTCACCAAATGGCGGCGGTGCACCAACAGGTGAATTAGCTGACGCAATCAGCAGCAAATTTGGCAGCTTCGAAAGCTTTAAAGAAGAGTTTGCTAAAGCAGCAACTACTCGTTTCGGATCTGGCTGGGCATGGTTATCTGTAAACAATGGTGAGTTAGAAGTTTCTAGTACACCAAACCAAGATTCTCCACTAATGGAAGGCAAAACGCCAATTCTTGGTCTCGATGTTTGGGAGCATGCTTACTACTTAAACTATCAAAACAAGCGCCCTGACTATATTTCCGCTTTCTGGAATGTAGTAAATTGGGAAGAAGTGTCAAATCGCTACAGCCAAGCAAAATAAATGATAATGATAAAAGGCAGCCCTTGGGTTGTCTTTTTTTTGTGAATAAGAAAAACTACCTTGTTAAAGACTACCCATAAGATAAAGGGGAGTTTTTGATGGCAAAAAAATTTAAGATTCTGGGTGATGTTAAACTTACAAAAGATTTATCACTATTGCTGATTATCGGAGGGCTATACTCATTAAGCATTGCTTTGTCTAACACCTTTGTAAATATTTATCTTTGGAAACAGACAGGAAAATACTCAGATATCGCCTTCTATAACCTATCGATAGTGATTCTACAATTGCTTACATTTATCTTAGCGGGGCGATGGGCAAAAAAAATCGACAGGGTGATTGTGCTCAGAATTGGTGTCATTTTTTTAGCTTTATTTTATGTAATGGTTTTAGTATTTGGCACAAATGCTTCAACGTATTTACTTCTCTTAGGAAGTTTTTTAGGAGTAGGGTATGGTTTTTATTGGTTAGCCTACAATGTGTTAACATTTGAAATTACCGAACCAGATACGAGGGATTTTTTTAATGGCTTTTTAGGAATATTATCATCTGCAGGGGGGATGATTGGTCCCATCGCAGCAGGTATCATCATTACAAGATTTGAAAAGTATACTGGTTACACGATTGTTTTTGGGCTCTCACTCGCATTATTCGCTCTCGCGGTTTTTATGAGTTTTTCTTTGAAACCACGCCCATCATCAGGCAGCTATTGCTTCATGCAAATTCTAAATGAAAGAAAACAAAATGAAAATTGGCGTTTAATTACAAATGCTAACTTCTTTCAGGGCTTGAGGGAAGGTACCTTTGCATTTGTTATCTCTGTTTTTGTTTACCTCTCGACAGGAAGTGAATTGTCTCTAGGTACATTTGGTCTCCTTAATTCAGGAGTATCATTTGTAGCGTATTATTTTGCTTCACGATTAATAAAACAAAAAAATCGAAAAAAAGCGATACTAATTGGTGGGATTATTTTATATGCAGCTGTTCTGATAATTGTTTGGGACGTTAATTTTGTCAAATTGTTAATCTATGGCGGGATGATTGCGATCGCTTATCCGCTTTTACTCGTCCCGTATATGTCAACTACATACGATGTTATTGGAACCGGCTGGAAGGCTGCAGAAATGAGGATTGAATATATTGTGGTTCGAGAAATATACTTGAATCTCGGCAGGATTGTATCTATATTATCTTTTTTAGCAGCTATCACTTGGTTTAAAGCTGAAAACAGTATTCCCGTTCTCCTTCTCATTTTAGGTGCTGGGCATACATGCATCTATTTTTTCCTTAAGAGAGTACACATACCAGTCCCAGAATGCGTTGAGTAAATTAATTACTCAGCGCCTTTTTTTTCTTTGGAATTTTACCTTAGAAATTGGTAAGGGTTTTTCATAGAAAAAAGCAGACATATCCTATAAAATAGAGAAAGTTAAGCTTAAGCCGTGAAGAAGGAAGTGTTTTTATCCCTTGAATAATAAAAAGAAAAAAAAGAAGGAACATGTCCCATTTCGTTTAAACATGTTATTCTTTGTGGTATTCATGCTATTTTCTGTCCTCATTCTTAGACTTGGGGAATTACAAATCGTTTTTGGTGATGATTTTAAACGTGAAATTGAGCGGACAGAAGATGTTACAGTAAATAACCCTGTCCCAAGAGGGAAAATGTTTGACCGTAATGGGAAAATTATTGTTGATAATACGCCATTGAACGCAATTACTTACACGAAATATCAACAAACAACCCAAGAGGAAATGTTGGAAAGTGCAGCGAAATTGGCAAAAATCATTGACAAAACTGAAGATGCAAAAAAAGTTCCTATTCGGGATAGAAAGGATTATTGGATTTTAAAACATCCCGAAGAAGCAAAAGCAAAAATTACTGAAAAAGAATGGGCACTCTATAAACAAGAAAAGTTAGACGATAAGCAAATTTATAAACTTCAGATCGATCGAATCACTGATGATGAAGTGAAAAGTATCAAAGGTGAAGAACTCGAAACTCTTGCCATTTATAGAGTCTTTAATAGTGGTTATGCCTTAACACCACAAATTGTTAAAAACAAAGATGTTACGCCTGAAGAATTTGCGATTGTCAGTGAAAACTTAGAAAACTTACCTGGTGTTGATACAACAACGGATTGGACACGAAAGTATGTTTTTGGTAAGACATTAAAATCAATATTAGGAGATGTTACTACCTCCGAAGCAGGGATTCCTAAAGAGCAATTAGAAAAGTATATGGCCCGTGACTATAGCCGTAATGACCGAGTCGGAAAAAGTTATCTAGAATTAAAATACGAAGATGTCCTGCATGGTCAAAAGGCAAAAGTGAAAAATGTAACAGATAAGACGGGAAAAATCCTTTCAACAGAAGTAGTTTCAGAAGGCAAAAGAGGTAAAGATCTTGTTTTAACGATTGATATGGATCTTCAGAAGAAGGTAGAAAATATCATCGAAGAAGAAATGTGGAGTGCAAAGCAAAAACCAAATACCGCCCTTCTCGACCGCGCTTTTGTTGTTTTGATGGATCCTCATACTGGTGAAGTCTTATCACTGGCTGGAAAACAAATTAGTAAAGATAAAAAAGGCAAAACAGTCATGAATGACTTTGCTGGAGGAAATATTACAACTTCTTATAACGTTGGGTCAGCAGTCAAAGGTGCCACGATTTTAACTGGTTATAAAACAGGAGCCATTCAACCAGGTTCTACACAACTAGACGAGCCTTTAAGAATTGCAAGTTCACCTGTAATGTCATCATGGAGAACATTTGGCCGGATCAATGATTTAAGGGCACTACAAGTTTCTTCCAACGTATATATGTGGAAAACTGTCATTGCGATGGCGGGTGGACAGTATCGACCAAATCAACCATTACCACTCGATTATTCAGCCTTTGATACGATGCGGCAGTCATTTAGTCAGTTTGGTTTAGGAACTCGTACAGGGATTGACCTGCCTAATGAGATGAGCGGCTTTCCAGGTCCTGAAAGAACTCCTGGTTTACTCCTTTTCCTATCGATTGGCCAGTATGATACGTATACACCAATCCAACTCGCGCAGTATGTCTCCACGATAGCAAATGGCGGGAATCGTATCCAGCCTCATCTAGTGAAGGAAATTCGCGAGCCAGTAATGGAAAATAATGAGTTAGGCCCGATTGTCGAGGAAATCCAACCGAAAGTATTAAACCGATTAGATATGAAGGAATCATGGATTAAGCGGGTTCAAGAAGGTTTTCGAATGGTTATGCAGGTGGGTGACGGTACTGCAGTAAGTTACTTTAAGAGTGCAGATTATTCCCCTGCAGGAAAAACAGGAACAGCACAGGCGTTTTATGATGGATCTGATAAATCAAAGCGTGGCACAGAAGTAATGAACCTCAGTCTCGTCAGCTTTGCACCAGCAAATGATCCTGAGGTAGCCATGGCAGTTGTCGTACCATGGGCATATCAAGGAAACAGCGGTCCAAGTATTAA
>NZ_JBALSN010000254.1:0-630 GCF_036966985.1 Neobacillus drentensis
CGAGCAGCAAAACCGTCGAAGTTTTAGAAATTGATACAGCTCCACCGCTAGCACCAACAGTGGATGACATCAATATCTTTTCGACCGCTGTAACAGGCATCACGGAGCCAAACATTACCGTAAATGTAATCATATTAGATCAAACCTATACAGGGGAATCAGACGATATAGGTCACTTTTCTATCACTATTCCCAAGCAGCCGGTAAACAATTCAGTGTTTATCCAGGCGATAGATCAAGGTGGGAACATGAGTGAAATGGTCGTTAAGGTGGTAAAATCGCCACTTGGCTGGTATGTCGATGCCAATGGCAGCAAATACTACTTCCATCCAACGACCGGAAAAATGACCATAGGCTGGCTTTCATTGAACGGCAAACGCTACTACTTTGAAACAGACGGCAAATTGAGAACAAATAGCTTCCGAACCATCAGCTTTAAGGTGTATTACTTTAATAAAAACGGTGAAATGCAAACATACTGGTTAACAATCAATTCGAAAAAGTACTACTTTGGTTCGGATGGAGTGCGCCGTACGGGCATCGTGCAAATAGGCACGAAAAAGTATTACTTTGCTAGCGATGGAACCATGAAAACTGGCTGGATTACACTTAGCAGCAAGAAGTACTACT
>NZ_JBALSN010000254.1:719-17077 GCF_036966985.1 Neobacillus drentensis
CTGGCTAAAACTCGGCAGCAAGAAGTACTACTTCAACAGCGACGGCACAATGAAAACAGGCTGGCTAAAACTCGGCAGTAAGAAGTACTACTTCAACAGCGACGGCACGATGAAAACCGGCTGGCTAAAACTCGGCACCAAAAAGTACCACTTCAACACCAGTGGAGTAATGCAAACGGGCTCGGAAACGATTAGCGGTAAACGATATTACTTTAACTCCAGTGGTGTTAGGGTGAAATAAACAAGAGGGCTGACTCAACTAGGAGTCAGCCTTTTGGTATGACTTCAACCATAAATCAGTTATTTTTCTACTATTAGTGAAAAATACTTTCAATTAAAAATATCTATGTTCGAGGATGGATAGGGGCGAGTGATCGGCGGCATTGGGAAAAATACATCCTTACCATGTTTTACGTAAGCACCTGTAACTTGCTTTACAATCTCCTCTGCAAAGATCATATGCTTTGGAAACATAGCCCGGAGGTATTTCCAAAATCTCATACAATGGTGGATGTAGTTTTTACCTTTATTAACCTACCGGCATTGGTCTGCTCTACCTGAGCCATTACCCCCTTTCAAAACCAAAGAGTAAGCAAGCACTATATATTTTGAAGTGGATCGTTGGTTCGCTGATTGTCGAATATCCTTTTTATAAAATGCATCTGCTGATTCTAAATAATGGCTATGGGTATTGGATGGAGCCATTCTTTTATACCATTATGTATGTAATGATGCGCCTCCATTATACAAGGCCGTTACTTACCTACCCCATCTCAGTTGTTATTATTGTGTTTATGCTTCGCTACTTTAACGTGTCACTAAAGTAGTTGAGAAGTTCTACAACCTCTATTCATAAGCAGCAGCCAGTATAGGAGAGGTCCTCGATGATGTCAGTAGATTACATATTTGTTATGGCGATGTGGGTCAGTGGTTTGATGGCCTATATGTTCTTAACGCCGAAGAAGCAGTACAGAAAATTACTATTTTCTCTCCTTACTTGTCAGGCGCTTTTATGGGTAAATTCGCTGGTGCATGTCGAATTCAACCTGCTTGCCTTTCCGGTTCGTGAATTTCCGAAAGCAACAGACTTACTGATTACAACGGAGTATTTCTTTTACCCGCTTCTTTGTGGGTTTTATATCGCCTATGAACCCAAACATTCATTTAAAATTCGACTGATCTATCTGTCCGTTTGGATTTCCTTCCTCACGGTCTATGATGTCATCCTTGTGAAGTATACAAATCTGGTCGAATACGTCCATTATGCTTGGTATTTTACGTGGATCGATTTCTTTTTTATCTTTGCTGTCACTAACTCAATCTATCAATGGTTTTTTAAAAACAAGGAGCTTTTTCGAATCGAACAGGAGGCAGTTGAATGAAGCTTGAGTGGTGGATTTTACTCGGCGCTTGGTTACTTACCATAAGACTGCTTTTTCTCATTCCAAAAAATAAAATTCGTTTAGCGGTTACAGTCTTTTTATTTGCACAGGCGATCACATGGATTTTTGGCCTATTAGTGGTCCAGTATGGGCTTATTTCCTATCCTGTTAGGCTCTTCGCTGACGTCAACCGTGCGAGCTTCACGTATGAATTTTTTGTATACCCAACTGTGGCTGCCATCTTTAATGTGTTTTATCCACACTCCAGCAGGAAGGTCTTAAAGTTCTTTTATTATGGTGCCTATTGCACGGCTTTGACCATACCTGAGGTTCTTATCGAAAAATACACAGATTCACTTGAGTATCACCATTGGACCTGGTATTGGACATGGATTACTCTGTTTCTTACCTTTATGATTACACGTGGATTTTGCGTGTGGTTTTACAGAGGACTCTTAAAGGAAATAGATGAATCAGGGTAGATGTCCACTTCTTTAGAACTAGAGAGTGAAAACGGTTACTAGGACCTTTGAATCGAGAATAAGGAAATACATGTATTGAAATTAATACCAAATATATATTTCCTCTTCAATTTCATGTAAAAAAGTTGTTTAATAGATAAAGTAATAATTAATTAAACAAAAAAACAAAATAACTGACAAAATTTTGATATAATAGCCAGTATTTTGTAATAAATATGATATAATAGAAAATGTTTTGTAACATACATTTAGGAGGACGAAATGGAAGAGACTATTAGTTTAAAAGAGCTGCTCGAGACATTGAAAAAACGATTCCTACTAATCGTGTCGATAACTGTAATTGCTGCCATCATTAGTGGAGTGGTTAGTTATTATTTTTTACCCTCGATTTACCAGGCTTCTGCACAATTTCTCGTTAATCAAAAGAAAAATGAACAATCTTTATACAACAATTCGAATGAAATACAAACAAACCTTCAATTAATTAACACCTATAATGCGCTCATTACCAGCAAGCGGATATTAAATATCGTTTCTGAAGACCTTGATTTAAACTATACGTATGAACAATTAAAAGGAAAGATTACAGTGGGGAGCGAAAAGGATTCCCAGCTTGTTAACCTGACTGTTCAGGATCCTGATGCTAAGTTAGCTGCGCAAATTGCCAACAAAACGGTTGAAGTGTTTAAGAAAGAGATCGATAATAACATGAATGTCGATAATGTGAACATTTGGTATAAAGCCGATGTTTCTGAAAATACATCACCGATTAAACCAAATCGATTATTAAATGTGGCCATTGCGATGGTTGTTGGTTTAATGGCGGGTATCGGTCTTGCATTCTTACTTGAGTACTTTAATAGCACGATTAAAAACGAACAAGACGTAGATAAGATCTTAGGTCTTCCAATCCTAGGTGTTATTGCAACGATTGATGATCAAAAAATGGAAGAGGCGGCAGCACGCCGTGCAGGTAGAAAATCATCGGGGAGAGGTGAGGACATTGGCGCTTAAAAAGAAGAAACTGAAAAGTAAAGACGCAAGCCGTAAGTTGGTCACAGCGATCGATCCAAAGTCACCGATTTCTGAGCAATACCGGACGATTCGAACAAATATCCAATACTCTTCAGTAGATGAAGAGCTGAAAGCAATCATGGTTACTTCTTCAGGACCTGCGGAAGGAAAGTCAACGACAGCTGCTAACCTTGCTGTAACCTTTGCACAACTTGGTAAAAAGGTATTACTAGTCGATGCTGACTTACGTAAACCAACGGTTCACCATACATTTGGAATGAATAACTTATTTGGTTTTACGACGGTGTTAACAAAGCAAAGAGAACTGGAAAAAACAGTTCTTGAAACACAGGAGAAGGATTTATTCATCTTAACGAGCGGCCCGATTCCACCGAATCCAGCAGAACTATTAAGTTCAAAATCAATGGAACAATTTATTGAAGATGCGAAGTCTCAATTCGAATATATTATCTTTGATACACCGCCGTTGTTAGCGGTAGCTGACCCGCAAATCATTGCGAATCAGGTGGACGGTTCAATTATGGTTATATATAGCGAGAAAACAGAAATTGATCAAGCAAAAAAAGGTAAGGAATTACTTGAACATGCACAAAGCAAATTACTTGGTGTCGTCTTGAATCATAAAGAAGTCCAAAATGGAGACTATTATTATTATTATGGTTCTAGGTGACAAGTTTCGACAAAATCTATCCCTGATATGTGTTACTATGATAAATGTCATCGGAAAATTACATTTTATTGGAAAGTGTGTGTGACCAATGATTGATTTGCATAGTCATATTTTACCTGGGGTAGATGATGGGGCAAGGGATTTGTCGGAAAGTATTAATATGGCCAAGAGTGCTGTCGAACAGGGGATTCATACGATTGTAGCCACACCGCATCATTTGAACAACCGTTATGAAAATCCAAAACGGACGATTATTGATAGAGTAAGAGAATTTAACAAGGCTTTACTTGATGAAAAAATTGATTTAAATGTGCTGCCAGGACAAGAAACACGGATCTATGGTGAAATGGTTGAGGGATATGAGTTAGGTGAAATTCTTCCAATAGATAACACGCAATATGTATTGGTAGAGTTTTCGTCTGGCCATGTCCCGAGATACACGGAGAAGTTGTTTTATGATTTGCAGACAAAGGGACTCATTCCGGTGATTGTTCATCCAGAACGGAATCAAGAAATTATCGAGCGCCCAGAGATCCTATATCGACTTGTGGAAAAGGGAGCATTAACACAAATTACTGCTGCAAGTATCTGCGGGGACTTTGGAAAAAAGATTAAAAGTTTTTCCCTCCAATTAATCGATGCAAACCTTACTCACTTCATTGCATCGGATGCTCATAATACAAGCAATCGTACGTTTAAAATGCGAGAAGCATTCGACATTGTTCAAGCAAAGTACGGGAATGACATGGTTTATTTATTCCAAGAGAACGCTGAATTAGTGATTGAGGGCAGTCATGTTTATAAAGAAGTGCCCGAACGAATTAAAAAGAATCGGTTTTTTAACATCTTTTAACCGAATAAGCCAATAAGTGTTAACAAATTTATCAATTTACACCTCCTTTATCAGGCTAAATCGCCTGATCGGCGACGCCCCCTGTCCGTTATCGATGGGGGCACTCGATTGTGCTGTGGGTACCTTAGGGACCTTAGACGCCTGTCGTCAAGAGCATGATGTGAGGCCGGGTTAGATGCCCGATTATTATAAAAACAAAAATATCTAATGAAAGAATAAGTGTGAAAGCACTTGCAATTCCATTAGATATTTATTTTTTGCCCCTTTGCTTTAGCAAAGGAAAGAGTTTAGTAGATAAACAAAAGAATAATAGTGGGGGAATTAACAGTGAAAAGAGTAAGAAAAGCCATTATTCCAGCTGCAGGGCTGGGGACAAGATTTTTGCCAGCAACTAAAGCAATGCCAAAGGAAATGCTTCCAATCGTTGATAAGCCAACGATCCAGTATATAGTGGAAGAGGCTGTAGCATCAGGTATTGAAGATATTATCATTGTAACTGGAAAAGGAAAACGAGCAATTGAAGATCATTTCGACAATGCCATGGAGTTGGAACAGAATTTAATCGAGAAAGAAAAGTATGATATCTTGGAACGAGTTCAGTATGCTACAAATCTAGCGGATATCCATTACATTCGCCAGAAAGAGCCAAAGGGACTTGGACATGCTGTCTGGTCTGCGCGCAACTTTATTGGTGATGAACCATTCGCGGTTCTTTTAGGAGATGACATTGTACAAAGTGAAACTCCATGTCTAAGACAGTTAATTAATCAATATGAAGAAACATTTTCTTCTGTAATTGGTGTGCAGCAAGTAGCTGATAATGAAACAAACCGTTATGGAATTATTGACCCATTAAAAAAGGATGGAAGACGTTATCAAGTTAATAATTTTGTTGAAAAACCAAAGCTCGGTACAGCGCCTTCTAATTTAGCTATCATGGGTCGATATATTTTAACTCCAGAAATCTTTATGTTCCTTGACCGTCAAGAAAAAGGAGCAGGTGGAGAAATTCAACTAACAGATGCAATTCAACACTTAAATGAAATCCAAAGAGTTTTTGCCTATGACTTTGAAGGTAAACGGTATGACGTAGGTGAAAAATTTGGTTTTGTAAAGACAACCATTGAATTTGCTTTGCAGCATAATGACCTCCATGACGACATGCTAGATTACCTAAAGAATCTAGTTTCTTCATTAGAAAAAGAAAAAGTAATGTTATAGAGAGAAGGAAGGGGTCACGGTTGTCAAATCTGGCAAATCAAGAAGTATCTTATTTAGAAAACCAGAAATTACTTGTTAATGACGGAAAAACATACGTTCTAACAAAAAGATTAATAGATATTATTGGTTCTTCATTAGGAATTATTCTTTTAGGTTTCCTTTTTATTATTATTGCGATCTTAATTAAATTGGAAGATCCAAAGGGAGCAATTCTGTTTTCACAGAAAAGAGTTGGACTGAATGGAAAAGAGTTTAAAATGTATAAATTCCGTTCGATGATATCCAATGCGGAGGAAAAGTTACAAGAGCTTTTAAAGCATAATGAAGTATCTGGTGCCATGTTTAAAATGAAGGATGACCCAAGGATTACAAGAATCGGTAAGTTTATCAGGAAAACCAGTATTGATGAATTGCCACAACTCTTTAATGTTTTAAAAGGGGATATGAGCTTAGTGGGTCCTCGTCCCCCTCTTCCTAGAGAGGTTGCTGTTTATTCTGAGTATGACAAGCAAAGGTTAATGGTAACACCAGGTTGCACGGGACTTTGGCAAGTGAGTGGAAGGAATAGTCTTGGATTTGGGGAAATGGTAGAACTGGACCTCGTATATATGCAAAAACGTTCAATTCTTTTTGATTTAAAAATTATTTTAAAAACAGTACTTGTTTTATTTGGTTCAAAGAATGCATATTAGATGATAAAATGGATGCTTATAATACTCATTATTTAGATATATTTTTCTCGGGATCCTCTAATTATGGTGGGTTTGAGACATTTGTGAGTAATTTAACAGAGTTTAAGAAATCAAAGGATATTAAATGTCATGTAGCCTGCTTAGATGAAAATTATGATGAAATTGAGTATGACGGAGCAAGATGATATACCGTTAATATTCCAAATATCGGCCCTGTAAAGGCAGTTTATTATGACATTAATTCCCTTGATTTAGTTTATTACTATATAAAAATAATAGCATTAGTAATGCAATAGTTTATATTTTGACCAGTAGAATCGGCCCTTTTATGAATCTGAACTTTTGGTGGTTAAAAATTCAAAAGTATTACTTAATTGTTGGCGGTTTTGTACCAGAAAAAAATGTCAACAGTAAATTAAGAATTCAAAAATCATGGCAAAACAGGGTGAATTATTATCATTCCTTATTGGCCTCATAAAACACATTTTTCCAATAAATTCTCTTGCAACTCGATAATCCGGTACAAAGTGCATTTTTCTACGGAATTAAAAGATTTCAGAGGGAAATGTAGATACATACCAGGGATAGTTGCTTCGATGTTGATCTCTCAAGTATAGTGTAAACCTCATAAGATTGGAACGTGCTGCACTTATCTATGATTTTTACGGTAGAGGATTTTAGTGGTCCAAAGGATTTTTGAAGGCTGAGGTTCTACGAGGTTTATAAGTGTATCAATATTTCGTAGAAAAGTAGAAATGAGCTTTTTACAAAACTGATGAGTTTATCAGAAATTGAAAGTTTATAGAAAATCAAAGCGATTAAGGAAAAAGTCGGGGAAAGATGGGCTGAATGGCTGTATTTGACCTCGGATATTGTGTTGTGTGAAGGATAAACACATGTAGATGATTTCCGCAGCATTTAATGCAGAAAGTTTAATTGGGGTTTGTGGGCGCAAAGATGTAGGCTGAATTATTGCAGCGAGTGAGGAACTTTTTCACAGACCTTTTTTTATATAGTAGAAACCCATATAAGAAAGTTTAACAAATTGATAGGAGTAACACAGAAATGAGTATAGTTGACTTACAAAATAAAACAATTTTTGTGACCGGAGTGGCTGGCTTTATTGGCTCTAATCTGGTCAAAAGAATTTATCAAGATGTTCCTGATGCAAAGGTTATCGGTATCGATAATATGAATGATTATTACGATGTTAAACTGAAGGATGCTCGCTTAAAAGAACTGACCCAAAATGAGTCTTTTGTGTTTGTAGAAGGGAGCATTGCTGATAATGCTCTGATTACCTCTATTTTTAAAGAATATAGTCCACAAGTAGTTGTCAACTTGGCAGCGCAGGCGGGTGTTCGATATTCCATTACAAATCCAGATGCATATGTGGAAGCAAATTTGATAGGTTTCTATAACATTTTGGAGGCTTGTCGTCATTCTTATGACAATGGTGCAATTGGTGTGGAGCATTTGGTATATGCAAGCTCTTCCAGCGTTTATGGCTCCAATAAGAAGGTTCCATACAGTACTGACGATAAGGTGGATAATCCTGTTTCGTTGTATGCAGCCACCAAGAAGTCCAATGAATTGCTGACTCACGCATACTCAAAACTCTATAACATTCCATCTACTGGTCTGCGTTTCTTTACAGTATATGGTCCTGCTGGTCGCCCGGATATGGCATACTTTGGATTTACCAATAAACTGCGTGAAGGCAAGTCTATTCAGATCTTCAACTATGGAAACTGCAAGCGCGACTTTACCTATGTAGATGACATTGTAGAAGGTGTTGTTCGTGTCATGCAAAAGGCTCCAGACAAAGTTACTGGTGAAGATGGTCTACCGTTGCCACCATATGCTGTTTATAACATTGGAAACAACCAGCCTGAGAATCTGCTGGACTTTGTAGATATCCTACAGCAGGAATTAATCCGAGCGGGTGTTTTGCCAGAAGATTATGACTTCGATGCACACAAAGAACTGGTCCCGATGCAGCCAGGTGATGTTCCTATTACCTATGCTGATACCACTGCGTTGGAGCGTGACTTTGGTTTCAAGCCTAGCACCAGTTTAAGAGATGGACTTCGCAAGTTTGCTGAGTGGTACAGAACATTTTATATGTAATGAGAAATGCACTTATAAGATATCCTGATATAGATTATAATTGGTCTGCTAAAAGCCGTATAAAAATATAACCCACGTGAGGAGTAAAAAAATTTGTCTAAAGATATGAAGGAACTGAAAATTGCCGTTGCTGGAACTGGTTATGTTGGTCTGTCTATTGCTACCTTACTTTCTCAGCATCATAAAGTAATGGCAATTGATATTATTCCAGAAAAAGTTGAACTAATTAATGGCAGAAAGTCTCCTATTCAAGATGATTATATTGAAAAATACTTTGCTGAGAAGGAACTTAATTTGACTGCAACAGTTGATGCAAAAGCTGCTTATTCGGATGCTGATTTTGTTGTTATTGCTGCTCCTACTAACTATGATAGCAAGAAGAACTTCTTTGATACTTCTGCTGTAGAGTCTGTTATTAACCTGGTTCTGGAGTATGCACCAGATGCCATTATGGTTATTAAATCAACAATTCCAGTTGGCTATACGGCATCAATTCGAGAGAAGACCGGTAGTAAAAATATTATCTTCAGCCCAGAGTTTTTAAGAGAATCTAAGGCACTTTACGACAATCTGTATCCTTCTCGCATCATTGTCGGCACAGATATGGATGATGAACACTTAGTAGAAGCAGCACGTACATTCGCTTCGCTTTTGCATGAAGGTGCAATCAAAGAAGATATTGACACTCTATTTATGGGCTTCACTGAGGCAGAAGCAGTTAAACTGTTTGCTAATACTTATCTTGCCCTTCGAGTTTCTTATTTTAATGAACTTGATACGTATGCAGAAATGAAGGGCTTGAACACACAGCAGATTATTACTGGTGTTTGCCTTGATCCTCGTATAGGTAGTCATTACAACAATCCTTCCTTTGGATACGGCGGATATTGCCTGCCTAAGGATACAAAGCAGATGTTAGCGAACTATTCAGACGTTCCTGAAAATTTGATTCAGGCTATTGTTGAGTCTAACAGAACTCGTAAGAGCTTTATTGCGGATCGTGTCCTTGAGATTGCTGGAGCTTATGAAGCAAATGATAGCTGGGATGCAGGTAAAGAAAAAGAAGCTGTGGTCGGTGTATATCGCTTGACTATGAAGAGTAATTCTGATAATTTCCGTCAGAGCTCTATCCAGGGCGTTATGAAGCGTATTAAAGCCAAAGGTGCAACAGTCATTATCTATGAACCCAATCTGGAGGAAGGCACCACCTTTTTCGGTAGCAAAGTGGTTAATGACCTGACTGCATTTAAGGAGCAGAGTCAAGCGATCATTGCAAATCGTTATGATAGCTGCCTGGAAGATGTTCAGGATAAGGTTTATACCCGCGACGTATTTAGAAGAGACTAAGGAGGGAATCTTAATGAAAGTTTGTCTTGTAGGATCTTCTGGTGGACATCTTACTCACTTATACATGCTAAAGCCTTTTTGGGAAAATAAAGAGCGATTTTGGGTCACATTTGACAAAGAAGATGCAAGAAGTCTTTTAAATGGCGAAAAGATGTATCCTTGTTATTTCCCTACAAATCGTAGCTTAAAGGCGTTAGTTATAAATACAAAGTTAGCGATTAAAGTTCTGATCAAGGAAAAACCGGATTTGATAATTTCATCTGGTGCTGCTGTGGCTGTTCCGTTCTTTTATCTTGGGAAATTGTTTGGTGCAAAAACAATTTATGTAGAGGTGTTTGATCGTATTGATAAATCAACAGTTACAGGAAAGATGGTTTATCCGGTTACAGATAAATTTATAGTTGAATGGGAAGAAATGAAACAGGTTTATCCGAAAGCAGTAAATCTAGGTAGTATTTTCTGATAAGCAGGGGTGAGAAAATGATTTTCGTTACAGTAGGAACACACGAACAGCAATTTAATCGTTTAGTTGAATGTATCGATAATTTGAAAGAAAAAGGGATCATTCAGGAAGAAGTGATTATTCAGACAGGATTTAGTACTTATGAACCCCGATATTGTAAATGGAGCAAGCTGTTTCCCTATCAAGAAATGGTCAATAATGTGGCTGATGCAAGAATCGTTATTACACATGGCGGACCTTCAAGTTTTATCATGCCGTTGCAAATTGGTAAAATTCCGGTAGTTATTCCACGCCAGAAGCAATTTGACGAACATATTAATAATCATCAAGTTGATTTTGCAAATGCAGTAGCGAATAGACAAGGAAACATTATTGTTGTAGAGCAGATTGAATCATTAGAGGACACTATTTTAAGATATGATGATATTGTTCAGGCAATGCCAACTAATATTAAGAGCAATAATTTGAAATTTTGCCAGGACTTCGACGAACTTGTTGATAGCTTGATGAAAAAATAGGAGTAAGTGGACCTCTGATTACCGAAAGAGAGGATTTTATGAGTGTAAAAGTACTGAATGTGATCACGGGCGGTTTAGGGCGTGAAGGCATTACAACAACCCAACTTGAGTTCATGAAGGGAATGGACAAGAGCGAGATTCAGATGGATATTGCTGCTGTTCATGACAATGAAGAAGATGTAATTAGTGAATTTGAAGCAACGGGATGTCGAGTATTGAGATTTCCTGATAGAAAAAGAGAACTTTTAGCCTACATCAAACAACTTAATCATACGATCAGAAGAGAACATTACGATGTAATCCATGTGCATGGTAGTAGTTCTATGATGTCTATTGAACTGTTAATTGCAAAATTTGCAGGCGTGAAAACACGCATCGCTCATAGTAGAAATACTCGCGCTGACCATGAAAAGGTTGATAAATTGTTGAGACCGGTGTTTGATCATTGTTACACACATGCTTTTTCTTGTGGAGAAGATGCAGGTAAGTGGTTATTTGGTGAGAGAGAATTTACTGTATTGCATAATGGAAAAGACCTTGAAAAATTCCATTTCTACCAAGAACAGAGGGACTCTATTAGAACTAAATATGCCATTGGTAATAAAACGGCGGTTGGTTTTGTTGGCAATCTCAATGTTCAAAAGAATCTTCCCTTTTTGCTTGATGTTATTAGGCATAATAATATAAGCAACCCTGATTGTATATATTTTTTGATGGGTGATGGTCCGGAAAGAGAAAATGTCCGTGCAAAGCTGGAGGAATATGGATTATCTGATAAGGTGATTATGACTGGCCGTATACCCAATATTCCAGAAATGCTTCAGGGAATGGATGTTATGCTTCTTCCATCGTTGTTCGAGGGATTACCGAATGTGGTGCTAGAATGGCAGGCTGCTGGTTTGCCTAGTTTAATATCTGATCAGATTACGCAAGAATGTAAGGTTTGTAATCTAGTGAAATTCTTACCAATTAATCAAGGAATAGAGATATGGGTTAAGGAAATAGAAAAGGTTTCCATTAATAACGATCGAAAAACATTTTCGGAGGATGCATGTCGGTGTATGAAAGCTGCTGGCTTTGATCTTGAGGAAAATATTGAATTTGTGAGGAATTTTTATGTTGAAGCAGTACAAAAGTGAAACTGTGTATTTTAGGGGAGGAAGAGTGTGGAAAACAAACGTATTCTTGTGATTTCCAAAACTTTGACATCAGGTGGAGCGGAAAGAGTTGCTGCAAATCTAGCTACACAACTTAACAGAGGCAATGACAAGGCGTGGTTATTGGTTTTAGATGGTAGTGTTGCAACATATAGTTCAGAGGCTCCAATTATTGATTTACAAATGCCTTGGGCGAATTCAACCATCGGAAAGATTAAGTGGTATTTAAAGGTTACTCGTTTGATTGCAAAGTGTAAGCGTGATTTAAAGATCACACATGCGATTAGCTTTTTAAGTGAGCCAGACCTTCTTAATGTTTTTACTAAATTTTATGGAAAAGCTATTGTGTCTGTGAGAAATAATAGAAGTTCTTTAAATCGAAGCGTATTTAATAAGAAAAAAGATCAATTCATTTTTAATTCCGCTGAACGAATTGTTTCTTTATCACAGGGAGCAAAAGAAGATTTGATTGACTTTTATGGTACAGACGCTAATAAAATTGATGTGATTTACAACACATGTGATACGGAGAGAATTGAAAAACAGTCAAAGTTAAAACCCGAAAACGAAATTGATGAAGAATTTGTCACAGGAAAAACAGTAATCACTGCAGGAAGACTTACAGGGCAAAAGGGCCATTGGCATCTCATTAGAGCATTTCAGTATGTTGTAAAAAAAGTACCTAATGCGAAACTCTTGATTTTGGGACAAGGTGAAGAGGAAGTTTATCTTGCAAAATTAATAATTGATTTGGGTTTGGCTGATAATATTAAATTAATAGGTTACCATAAAAACCCGTATTATTATTTAGCGAAATCAGATTTATTTGTATTTTCATCTAATTTTGAAGGATTTGGAAATATTTTATTAGAGGCAATGGCGTGTGGTCTACCTATTGTGTCTACTGATTGTATGGTTGGTCCTAGGGAACTTTTAGCGCCGGGAACATCTTATAAAGAGCGAGTAAAGGATTCTGCATTAAAGGCTGAGAATGGAATTCTGGTTCCTGTTTGTGATGGAACACGATATAGAGCTGAGGATTCGATTACAAAGGAAGAGCGTATAATGGCAGATGCCATTGTCGAAATGCTTACTGATGAAGAATTAAAGGAAAGATACAGGTGTAGGTCAAATATTCGAATCCAAGATTTTACAGATGAGAAAATTACGAAAGAATGGATAAAAGTTCTAGATCGATTATGACAAATAAGGTCGTGAAGTTATGAAAGGAGAAGTCAATGAATAAAAAGAATCCAATTTATCAAATAGCACGTACAGGATGGCTTTTTTTTAAAAAGGTGACTTCCTATATTTCTTATATTCCATATTATATTTTTAAACCTCAACTTCCTCAGAATAGTAAAGATACTCCCAAAATCGTTGTGTCATTTACTACCTATCCAGCTCGTGTTAAATGTTTACCGTTGGTCATTGGAAGTATTGTACGACAAACGAGACAGCCGGATATTGTAGTACTCTATTTAAGTAAAAAACAATTTTCTGATCTCGACAATCCCATTTTTGATTCCATCAGAAAACAAGGCGTAAAAATTACATTAGTGGATGATGATTTGCGTTCGCATAAGAAATATTTTTATGCCATGCAAGAGTATGCAGAGAGTATAGTCATTACAATAGATGATGATATTATCTATGATAAGTACATGATTGAAGACCTATACAAGTCTTATTTAAAGCATCCTAAAGCTGTTTCTGCAAAACGTGTGCATAAAATTAAGTTTGATTCTGAGAAAAAGGTGTTGCCATATTTAAAGTGGGGATATGATACCAAAGAACTCATTGATATTGAGTCGCTTGAATTAGTTGCAACTGGTTGTGGAGGTATCTTATACCCTGCAGGCAGCCTGAATAAGTCTTGGAATGATCCTGAGGGAATAAAAAGTACATGCTTACGCGCTGATGATTTATGGCTGAAGGTAATGGAAGTGCTAAATTCGATTCCGGTTGTTCTTGTCAAGAGTCGCTCATACAAATTGAAACATGTATGGGGGACAGATTTAGATGGCCTAGCAAATGATAATGTATTGAATGACGGAAATGATGTGCAATTAGCAAATATTTGTAGGTATTTGGATGTTGACTTGCATGGTTTAACTCACAGATAGGAGATCGAATAGTAATGAGATTGAAATATTATTTTGAGCGTCTTTTTTATAGGAATCCAGTAGATTATGCCAAATATATAGGTGTAAAAGTGGGGAACGGCTGTAGGTTTTCAGCTTTGCCGGATTTTGGTAGTGAACCATTTTTGATTGAAATAGGTGATCATGTACTAATTGGAAAGGGCTGCGCATTTGTT
This sequence comes from Neobacillus drentensis, assembly GCF_036966985.1. Classification (GTDB taxonomy): domain Bacteria; phylum Bacillota; class Bacilli; order Bacillales; family Cytobacillaceae; genus Neobacillus; species Neobacillus drentensis_E. The sequence goes on from NZ_JBALSN010000254.1 coordinate 14,990, forward strand.
ACACATGATAGCGGAAATTGGTTATTTAGAGAACAAGAGAAATATAAAAAAACAATGAAGTTCGCCCGTGTGAAAGTTGGAAATAATTGCTATATTGGAATTAGATCGATTATTATGCCGGGAGTTACTATTGGTGATGGATGTATTATCGGAGCTGGAAGTATTGTTACAAACGATATTCCAGAAGGGTCTGTTGCAGTTGGAGTTCCTGCTAGAGTTATTAAATCAGTAGATGAGTATGCGGAGAAATTACTTTCTCAAATGCCTGAATATGATGAAAGATTAATGAAGCAAGATAGAACAAAAGCAATTCTAGATTTTGTAGAGAAATTTGAGGAAAAAAATGAAAATAACACAAGTAATTAATGATAAGTGGAATTTCGTGATGCTTTTCACTTTTGACTGCAGAGGCAGCACACTGTATTAAAAGAGGTTTGATCTAGCAGTCAGCTCTCGGAATTCTTACTTACTTTTTCTTGCCGGGCACTCTCGTTATTTGTGGGTGTAAGTCCTGCCCAGGAATATAAATGCTTAGCTGGCGGAAACACTACCATATTCGCACCAATTTGCGATACCACAGCAGAGGCATTTGTAAGTAGTTACCCCTTTGTTTGTTGAAGCAATACAAGCAACAACAAATATTCTGCAAACATCAAACCCACAGTAAATTGGATAAACAATTTTTAATCCCATAGGGATAAACTCCTTTCAGAGTATAATAGGGATAAACATGATTGACTGATTGCTCAGCAATAAACGATTTATGTTTAAACTAAGATAAGTCTGCGTACTCAAAGTCACACTTATTTGTGCTTGGATAGGCAATCTACACATATAAGAATACGGTCATTCCATAACTGAAGTAGCCCACTCACCTCCATGTTATTTGTAGTTGACTGATATCCCTATGACTTTAGTTTAATAGAAATAACGCTCAAGGTACAATTATTGCTTTGCGTTTGTGCCTTGAGCGAAGCGAAAGGAATAGATATAAGTTTGAACACTCAGCATAGCGGTAAGATTGGAGTTAATCAATTAAGAATAAGTGCATACATTTTTTTACTATGCTTAAATGTGTGTTCACGAATTGTGGGCAGCTCCACATTAACTCATTTTTTATTTGTCGAAAAAAGTCTGTGGAGTGCCTTATTACCAAAAATCACAATAGTAGGTTGCCTTGCTATTTTCCTATCTTATAGAAGGCAATCAAAGAAAAAACTAATGATAATGATGGTGCTTTCAATTTTTGTATTGATTATAACTGAGATGTCAAATAATATGGCATTTTCGCAGATATTTTTCTTTGTTATTGCATATCCGATTACTTTGGATGCCCGCAAAATAGCAAAGTGGGAAAGCTACTGTTTTATTGCAGTGACAGCGTTTGTGTTTTTGATGTATAAAGCAGGTCTAATAAGCGGTAATGAAGATTTTAGAGAGGAAATAGTTAGAAATTCATGCGGATTCAGTTCTGCAAATGGATTTGCGAATACTATTTTACTTTCTCTTATTGCATTTGTTTATTATAAGCAAGACAGATGGAAACTAAAGCATAGCATAATCTGGAGTTGTGTAATTGCGTATGTATTTGCTTTGACAAATAGCAGAATGTCCTGCGCATTAGGATTGTTTGTTGTTGTTGTAATGACATTTTGGTATTTCAAAGGAAAACAAATAAAAAAATTTATTTATACGTTTTCAGAGTGCTCTTTTATAGTGGGTTTAGGACTATCTGTTTTAGCTACAGTTCTTTATGTTAATGGCTATTTTATGGTAGCACTTACAGCATTAAATTCCTTTCTAACATATCGTCTTTCTTATATGTCTCAATATTTCTTAGACCCAGGTATCTCTTTGTTTGGTCAAGTTCTTGTTATGGTGTCTAAAGCTCAAATGTTAAGCACAGGTGAAAGATGGAGTGGACTAGACAATAGCTATATGTATATGTTGATAGTATGGGGAATTGTTGGAATAGCCATTTTCACACTGTTTATGGTATTTTTGGGTAAGTACCTAAAGCGGACTGAAAATTATTATGGTGCATTATGTGTGTTAGTTCTTAGCATTGTAGGAATTAAAGAAAACTAC
>NZ_JBALSN010000255.1:0-13645 GCF_036966985.1 Neobacillus drentensis
ATATATTATTTGTTAACTTTTCTTTATAATATATATATAAACGCAAATGTAAAGACCTGTAAATGTGATAGGAAATAAGACTGACATGGGAGAGGCACAATGAGGGATATTAATGTGTATTATCAGGATTTAAATGAGGATATTAATCGTCAGTGTGAGATAAGCGGCGAAGATAAGAAACAAGTTTTTACAACCTTGATTAGTGATCATTTGATTGAGAACGAGAGTATTATTGCTCCTAATATTTGTTCGTTTCAAAGCCCTGCTGACGGGATTTGTATAAATGGTTATGAACTTAGTGATGAGATGAATACATTGCATGTGTTTATAACAGATTATGTTGAACGAGGGTATCCTGTTATGATTAGCAGTGAAGAAATTGCGATCTTAATCGGTCAAGCTGAGATGTTTGTTTACGCTGCAATTACAGGTCAATTGGATATCATTTCTATAAACCGTGAGGCACATCCAGAAATATATGATTTGGCTAATACTATTTCCTCTAATCATAAGAATATACGTCATGCCTCTATCCATGTTATGACAAACAGGATAAGTGAGGTTGAAGAATGCTTACCTCAGTCTGTGATTGAGGCAACAAGCCTGTCATACCATATATGGGATTTGCAGAAGCTGTATGATTTTGATGTTGAAGAAAAACGAATGGATGAACTTAATATTAAACTTGTAGAGCAGTTTAATGAGCAGCTTCGCCTTATTAAGGTTCCTGTGGAGGATGATACGTACGATTGTTATATCGGTTATGTACCAGGAACACTCCTTGCTAAGGCCTATGAATACTACGGGAACCGTTTAATGGAAAGAAACGTTCGCTCCTATTTGCAGGCTAGAGGTAAAATAAACAAAGGAATTATTGCAACAGCAAAGAAAAATCCAACAATGTTCATGGCTTATAACAACGGTTTGACAACAATTGCGGAAGAAGTCGTATTTTCTAATCAAGAAGAAAGCGGTTTTGTAGAGATTAGCGAACTTATCGGCTGGCAGATTGTAAACGGCGGTCAGACAACCGCTTCCCTGTACAGAGCTTTAGTGAACGGTGAGGATTTATCTAAAGTTCATGTGCAGATAAAATTAAATGTAATCAAGGATATGACACAAAGAGATGACCTTATATCGAAGATTTCGGAGTATGCCAACAGTCAGAATAAAATCTCCATTTCTGATCTGCGTTCTAATGACTCTTTTCAGGCAGAGTTGGAACGTTTGTCTTATATGGTATCAATTCCTGGAACTACAGATCCAGAAACAAAGTGGTTTTATGAAAGAACTCGCGGGCAATATAATGTGGAAGTAAACAGGCATGGTACTACGTCGGCTAAAAAGCGCGCATACCAAAAAGAATTTCCTAAAACACAGCTTATCACGAAAACAGAGACTGCTAAGTATATCATGAGTTGGGAGCAGTTCCCTTATATTGTTAGCAAAGGCAGTGAGGCAAATTTCTTGGAGTTTTGCGAAATTATTCGTGAACAGAAGGTGATGCCTACTGAAAAATATTTCCGTCATATGATTGCAAAAGGAATTCTGTTCCGTGAAACGGACAAGCTGGTACAGTCTCTTGGTTATAAAGGATATAAGGCAAACCTTGTTACGTACTCGATCGCATTGTTGTCATTGCTGAAGAAGCAGACTGTAGATTTAGACTTCATTTGGAATAAGCAAAAATTAAACGAACATATTGTTAAAGAACTTAAAGAACTTATTCCGGTTATTTGGAAGCATATTACCAATCCACCAGTTGCAGGTACGAATGTAACACAGTACTGTAAGAAAGAAATTTGCTGGACAAGTCTTAAAGAAAAAGTATCTAAAGGAGAATTGGCGGTTTCCTTGTAGAAAAAGGGGAAGAGGATGGAGCATTTATATTCAGAGCTTATCATTGGGAAAAAACAATCAATTAATATTTCTTATTTGCAGAAGAAGGTTCTGTCAGGCACAAAGGTCATCGTCCTCACAGACGAGGAAATTTTGTGGCCTGAGGAGGCTTCACGTAAACTTTTAAAAGAAAGTATGCTGTTTCAGGTCTATACAAACCATTCCTTTCCGTTTACTGAAATCACCCGTTCTTATTGGAACGGCCTTGGAGTGGAAGAAATTGAGGGAGTGCTTGAGAAGTATTTTCCTGCGTTTAACAGTAAGCAATTCCTAATTGAGCATAGCAGTACAGAAAAGCCTGCTCTCATAATGGCAGGAGCTGGTTCGGGGAAAACCACGGTAATGGTGCAGCGAATTATGTACTTGTTAAAGCACATTAATATTGCTCCTGATACAATAGCGATGATTACATTCACCCGGGAAGCAGCTAAAAATATGTTTGAAAAACTGAGTGACGCACTGTACATGCGATTTCAGATTACTAAGAAAGCTGAGTATTTGTTTGATATCGAAAAATTGAACAGTATACAGATCAGCACAATTGACTCGTTTCTTTACAAGCTGTTCCGTCAATTGGGAAGCGTGATCGGAATAAGTGCTAATGTCCAGATTCGAAACTACAAGCGTGAACGGCAGGAGCTTATTGAATCTGTTGTGAATCATTATATCAGCGAGCTGGAGAGGAATAAGAAAAACACTGTGTTTTTAAATAACCTGTATACTCACATTCGCGATTACGAGTTTGTGAAGATTATAGATTTATTTTGGGGAGAATTTGAGAAAAAGGGGATTCAAATCTCTTCAAAGGAAGCGCTCCAAGAATTATTCGGGGAATCTGACAGTGTACACAAATCGTTCCAGGACCTTATCATACATGTGATTAGAGAATGTGATGAGCAATTCCGTACACAGCAAATCCAAGAAAATGCGGTTACGATTAGCAGTTTGTCCAAGATGACAGATACACTAATAGAGGCAGATCCTTCTGCACTGGAGCAGATTCATTTGTCTTATCAGCATCTATTTATTGATGAGTTTCAGGACAGCAGTGATTTTCAAATCAAGCTGGCACAGCTTTTTGCAGGAAGACTTAATATGAACTTGTTTGTCGTCGGTGACGTGAAACAGTCCATTTATCGATTTCGTGGAGCAGATGAGTCTGCTTTTGAGAAATTGCAGCAAGGCTCATTGCAGTCTGAGAACTGGAATTCTTTTTCTCTGAGGCAAAACTACCGTACTTCAAGAGTACTGCTTGAATTGCTGGACCGTAAGTATTTCTCTCTGTGGGACGGGTATTTCCCTTATAGTGATTCCGATAGATTGATATCTTTTAAGAAAAAGGAGAAAAGTGCTGTTCCTTTAATTGTATATCCTCTTAATTATGAGGAGCAGAGAGAGTGTCGCTCCCATGTGGTGGAGTGGATACAGAGTTTAAAGGATCAGTTTAAAGATAAGGATCCGCAGAAGTATAAAATTGCTGTACTTACACGTACGCGAAAGGAGGCACGTCTTGTTGCACAATGGTGTGAAAACGAACAGATTCCATTTCACTTAGATATAGGAGGTACTTTATTTGAAAACAGTGCAGCCAGAGATTTAAACCGGCTTCTCCATGCATTGGCCTTTCCAGGTGACACGGTTTATATGTGTGATTACTTGTTGACACCCTACAGCAAGGTCCAGGTTGATCCAACATTTCTGTTGAAAGCAGACAGCAATGCAGAAGCTCTCAAACAATTGCTGAACCCTTATACCCAGACACTTCACAACTACCAGGACGAAGCGCGTCGTATCCCGGTTCTCTCTTTAATTCGAAGAATTATTGAGGAGTCAGAAGTTGTACGAAGATATTATGAGATTGAGCTTCAAAACGGGGCTGGCGAGGAAGAGGCAGAAAGAAAAGCGCTGGCTTATGAGTTGAATCTAGGCCGGCTTCTGGATGTAATAACAGAGCAATACATCGGCGATTATGTTTCTCTTCATTCTCTGTTAACTTGGTTTAACATTCAGTTAAAAATAAACCGCAATGAAGATGAAGCGAAAGATGAGAAGCTTACTGTAAATGCTGTTAATATTTTGACTGTACACCGCTCAAAAGGATTGGAGTACCATACTGTTATCATTCCGTTTACAGATCGTTACTTCTATACCTCTCTCATGAACAGTACCCTTGTGTTTAATAATGATAAAACAAAGGCTGGCTGGCAAATTACAGCGAGAGGTAGGGCCGCAGATCGTTCAGAAGATATTCATTTTAGCAATAAGAATTTCGGCAGTATCTCCAGATCCTCTCAGTTTTCCGAGGGCAAGATGAGTGAAGAGAAGGCTATAGAAGCCGAAGAGCTACGTCTTCTGTATGTTGCAATGACCCGTGCGGAAGAACAGTTATGGGTTATTAAATATACAACAAAACCAAATAAACCCTGCTGGGCGAAATATCTCCAAATACACAGACCTTCAGAGAGAGAGGAGATATAGCATGTCAAACGTAAAGGTTTTCACATACATGTCCCCGAATGATCCTGTTATCCAGGAGGTATGCTCGCAAGACAATATTTTACATATTTGTGCAACAACCAGTCTCACTGGAGCTATGGTAAACTGCTTTGGAGAAAAAGGAAATGTCATTTCCGCTAAATGGTTTACGGATGCAGTTCTTGGAGATTGGATGGCACCCTCCGTTAAGTTTAAACAATTTATGTATCTGTCAGAACTTGTAAGAAAAGGTTCTATAGATAATCCCGGTGATTCGGCTGCAAAGCAGGCATTGCGTCGTAATAAAGCGGATGTACTGTTGACCATCCGTATGCTGGCAGAACTAGGGATAATTCCGGCCGACTTGCGAGAAAGTGCTCGAACCAGATACGAACGCGAGCTCTCGTTAGTTTGGGAGCAATTGGAGAAAAAAGATCAACAAGAGAAATACTTTAAAAGCTTTACTAGGCTTAAAACATTTCATCAAGCATTAAAACGTCCATATGTTTTTAAAAATATGGTAAATGCGCGATTGCTGGAAAAGTATAGTAAAGATAAGGAAAGCGGGATAGGAGTGAGAGTCCATCCCGAGAATCTGCATATCAATCAAACTGTTGTATTGCATGGTTTTTACTTTTTGACACCCATTCAGCAGTTGATTTTTCAGGCGTTGAAACAAGCGGAAACCGACATTGTGTTCCTGCAGTTTTACAATCCAAAGTATATACACACCTTTTCATTTCTAAAAGATGTCCTGGGGGAAGACAACGGCTGGGCTTCCGCGGATCAATGGAATATATCTATGTTTAATGACGAGCGGTCGGATGGAATTGCAGACTATCTTGCTTCACACTTTGAAGAACGGGTACAGGATGGCAAATCGAATTCTAACAGAATCAATCAAACAGGATATAGCCACTTGTATAAGTGGATGCAAGATTTTAAGAAGGATACTATTGAAAAAGAGAAAGATGAAAAGGATCTTTCTGTGAATCATCTTACTGCGGCAGGAGAACGGATTCAACAACGACTGCAGGAGTTTTTCCCAGAAGAACATTTGTCTAAGAGAAGCTTTCTATCTTACCCAATTGGTCAGTACCTGCTACATCTTCATAAGATTTGGAACCAAGAGACGAAGCAGCAACAGGTTGATATTATTACACTGCAGGAATGTTTTTTATCGCCGTGGCTTTATGTTGAAGATCAAGTGACAGGAGAGCGAAAGAATGCTTCTGAATTCTTGCATGACTTGCAAAGACTGGCAGACTTTTTCCCTCGAAGTATGGCAATGCAAGAATGGATCACTCATTTGGAACAATTAATAGGAAACATTCAGGAAGGGCCGTTTCTTGCCCGTGAGTTTGACGTTTTACCAAATCAAACACGCTTTATTGATGAGATAAAAAACCCTCTTAAGAAAATTGGACCTTACTCAATCGAGTCGGCCGATTTAAAAGATATTAAGAAAATTCTCCAATTAATGAATAGTCATATTGAACTGTTGTTCCAGAAAGACAATGAATATTTTACTCTTCCTGAGTACTTCAGTCTGCTTCAAGAAATCATGAACGGCAGTCTCAATATGCAAGATTTACAGGATCATGAAGAAGAATTAATCAAAAAATTGACAGAAGTATATCAGTATAATCAAAACCGGCCGGCTGAGCGGTCGTATCACATTGAAGATATTTCGGAAGCAGTGCATTGTCTTCTTGCGAGCTCTCTTGATGAACCGGAGGATAAGGAGATTCGACTACAGAGAAAGTTGATACGTCTTCGTTCATTTGCTGAGATTGACGGTGTGATTTTTGATAGCAAGGATATTCATGTATCAGGATTGGATGATTTCTCATTCCCAAATCCATCTTCGCCGCTTCCATGGCCATTAACTATCAAGACAGCGGAACACCTTTGTCTAAAGACACCTCATATGAAGGCTATGTTGCTTCGGGAAAATCACAAAGAGGTAATTCCGCGTTACTTATTCTTTGTTCTCTTGTCGGGCACACAGCATATTACGCTTTCATGGTTTAAGGAATGGGGAGGAAAGCAAGGGCTGGGGCCTTCTATCTACTTAAAACTGGTGGAAGGCGTATGCACTGCCTCCAGTGAAGCCTGTGCAGTCAAGATTCAAGTGCCTGATGAATCGTCCGAATTCCTGAAAGATAATACAGCAGTTTATGGGCAGGAATTAAACCACTATTCAGATTACGCATTATCTGAGCTGAATTTGTGCAAACGCAGATTCTTTTACAGCTACGTCGTGCAACCTTACAGCGTGTACCGATCAGATTTTCACTTCGGCTTTCTTCACAGCAGTTTGTATAAGCTTGTCTCGCAATTTAGTACTGATCCGGCTTTAATGATGAAACAAGTATTTCCACACTGGACTGATTTTAAAAGAGAGGCAAAAATAGCCAGCGCTGTGCGTTTCAATAGACCATCTGTACTTTCTGAAACATTTGAGTATGCAGAAATGGAATACCAGGCGTTGAGCGGATTAAAGTACCTTGTGAATCCGGCAAACAGTTCAGAAGGATGGAAGAGAGCATGGAAAAATGAGGGCTATAGATTAACAGACAGTCACTTTGACTTGTTAAAGGCAGACCCTGGCCCGAATTGTAAATACTGTCCACATGAAGAGTTTTGTCCTGCCGCCCAGTACGCTGTAGATGACGAGTAAGATGAGGAGGGAACAAATCTATGACAACAGATACTTCCCTGAGTGACAGTTCTAACAAACTGGCATGGGATGCTTTCTTGAACTGGATTACTTCACCCAAAGCTACAGAAAAAGCAACTGTAGAATATGAAGCTGCAAAAGTGCTTTACAATATTACTCTTACACAACAGCAGGCGGACATTGTATTGAGTCAAAGTAAGCATCTTCTTATACGGGGGGCGGCGGGGAGCGGAAAAAGCTTGGCACTCCTCTCCAGGATGATTGGAAGGATGCTCGAGGAAGAAAACGGACGCTATTTGTATATATCCTATAATAACAAACTGGTTCAGGACATGCGAAAACAGTTCACTAAGACTCCTTATTTGGATGTGTTACAGGAGCGGCACAACTTCAATAATGATGTTTGGTTTAAGACATTTCACGATTTAGTAAAAGATGTAATGCAACAAATTAACAAGCCTGTACCGAGGTTTGAGACAACACCGAGAGCATTAGCTACCAGTAATGACAGTATGTTCAGGCAGATGCACCGGTTGCTTGTGGCCTTGGATACAGAAGAATTTCAAGATATGCCGCCGATTCACAAAATTAAAGGAAATGGAAATGCGGGCTTTCTGCGGGATGAGTTCCTGTGGATGAAAGCTAATAACTATTTAACGGAAGAAGACTATATTAAATGTGAACGAGTCGGCAGAGGTAATTTACCATGGATTTCCCGGGAGCAGCGCCGGACGATTTTTAAATTATTCCAGAAATATTGTGAGGAACAGAAGAAAGTTTATCATGACCGCCTTGATTCAGAAGATTATGCCTTGAAGATCATCCAGCATGTAGAGAGTATTCCGAGAAGCTTAAAGTTTGATCATATCTTCATTGACGAAGCACAAGACTTGCAGCCTATGCAGTTATATGCACTTACTCTTCTTACACACGGAACCTTAACCATATGCGGTGACGATAAGCAGAAGATATATAAAAGCAGTCCTTATTCATATCGCAAGCTGAACATTGATATTGATCGAAGCAACAATTACATGCTGGATGGGATATTCCGTTCCACGAAACAAATTATGAAGCTGGCCAACTCCTTGAAATTTGAACGTAGAGATGACGATAAAGGAGAACAAGAAATTTACAATAAGAATGGTTCTAAACCTAATGTTTTACATTTTCGCTCATATAATAGTCAAATTCAGTACATTGTGAATGATATCCGCAAAATTAAGCAAGACAAACCTGAAGAGTCAGTGGCGGTTATCCATCGTTTTGGTAACCCGCGGCTTATCCAGGAATTAAAGAATGCTTTTGGTCGTTACTTTTATGTGCAGAGGCCAGAAGAGGGGAACCGTTCCGGTTCAGGTAGGCATGTATATGTGACGGATGCTCATCCAATTAAAGGCTTGGAATTTGACCATGTGTACATCATTAATTTTGATAAAAACACTTATCCTCTCAATTCTGAGTTTACATCTCTTGAAAGATACAACAGTGATTCCATTACAACTTCACATTACAAGGAGGATAGAAGACAAATTATTGATATGGAAAAACGTGTTTTGTATGTTGCACTAACCAGGGCAAGGAAGAGAGTTACTCTAACATATCACGGAGACTATTTTGTAGACAGGTCACCTTTTATCGTTGATTTCAATCCCGAGGATTACAATTTCAGAAATTAAAGTCCTCAAATAGAATTCCCATATCTATCGAGGATATGGGAATTACTTTAATATAGGGTTTTAATTAGAAACTGTGCTGATTTTGATTTTACTTAGAGGGCACTTAATGTATTGTGTTTTTTACAAAAGTGATTCAATTAAGTAGGCGGTTTTTACTCTTACTTGTTTCTTGATAAGTTTTTTGCTTCATCAACAAGTTTAAGTAATGTATTTACATAACTCTCGAAATCCACTTTCACTTCATGTTCCCAAATTTGCAGGATATGCCTACCCCTTTATCTGATAATACTGCGCTATTTCCCTATCTCTTTTACGGTTACGATCCAGCTTAGCAATCCAATAGTCCTCATAAGTCTTAGGTTGGTTGGTTGCCATGCCAGAAACAAGAGTTGATAAATATAACGATCATTTTTTTCAGTTTTGTGCTTCAAGAACGTATTGCTTCAAAATTTTTTATTATTTGTTCCTTATTAAATTGTCAGCCATTAAATATTTTCACTTCCTTACCTCGCAAATTATGCTGGTAACCCACAAGCTGTATATGTATATGCTTTCGAAAATAGAATATATAATTCGAGGTAATGTTAGTATTTTGTAGGGTTCGTGGACTTTATTAATTTATTTACCCTATGCCATCTTAGGTACTTACGGTGCTCATCCAGAACTTCTATCTTGGAATTCTGAAATATATGTAGTATGTCCATAGTTTTTTCATCTAGAGCATCTGAGATCATGATACTTCCGTCATCTCTAAAAGAAATGAATCCCTTATCAAACAGGGCATCATGTGTCGGGCAGAACAGGAATCCATTATAGAAATCCAATCTTTCTTTAGAATCTGATCTGCTCCAAGGTTTTATGTGGCTGGCAATCAATAACTCTTTAATTCCAAGTCCACATAGTTTGCATTGAGGATCGTTTTGCAATAAGTTCTCCTTGAATCTGCTTTGACCAACCCTTGACTTAATAACAGCGTCTTTCTCTGTTTCAGTTATGTGAGACAGGTCTTCTATCTGCTGGATGTTGCGTTGCTTCCCATTTATGCTATTAGACATTGAAACGGGTCTTACAATAAAAATTCCTTCAACAGTCTCTTCTATTATAATCCCAAGACCAAGGCAGCGGTTTACTCCTTTGCTCACCTTGTGAAGAATGCCAATTGGAAGTTTGTGCTCTAAATTATATCGTGCTGCGGCAATATCACTTTTAGCACGGTTATCCTTCTCGCCAGTTGGAGGAGACATTCGAATCAGCTTAAACTCCTGCAGGGAAGGGTCTTCCCATTGTATTTGTTTGCCGTAATTTTTATCAGATTCTGTTGCTTGATAGGACAACATGTAGGGTTTTCCTTTTGGTTTGTAAAAACCTCTAATTAAATCATGCAGAATATGTTCTGCTGGCACATATTCATCTGGCAGAAGAAATACGCCGCTACCTTTCTTTCCCTTTATTTCAGTCTGCCCATGAAAAACTGTACCTTTTAAGTGCTCAAACTTTATTAAAACCCCCAAGTGAATTGGATCCTCTGGTAAATTAAACATAATCTCCTCCTTAGTTTAGTGGTGGGAACTGAAATTAATTATTTTCTTTCACATAGGTAATTAGAGGTTGGCTTCTAATGATTAAAAAATAGAATAAACTCAAAATCAAATGTATAATAAAATACGAACATACTTTCCAGACTCTAATGCTGATATTTTAGTCTAAATAGAGTATAATGATTTTATCTTTATCTCGGGGTGATATGATGATATTTAGAAAAGGTGAATTTTTCAATGGCCCCGGCGGTCTTGCGTCAGGAGCAAGAATGGTCAAGGTCTTTGATAAAAATGGTATAGAATACAAAATTGAACATGCATGGGCAAATGATATAGATGAATCAGCCTGTCGCACATTCACTTATAACATCTGTCCAGATCGTCCAGATACAGTAATAAATGAAGATGTACGTAAGTTAGATATCAAATCTCTTGAAAAGTTTGGAGAAATTGATGCTTTTACCTTTGGCTTTCCTTGCAATGATTATAGCATTGTTGGGGAGAAGAAAGGTTTAAATGGAGACTACGGACCATTATATACCTACGGAGTAAAAGTGCTCAAGCATTTCCAACCGAAGTGGTTTCTTGCAGAAAATGTATCTGGTCTGCAAAGCGCAAATGATGGACAGGCTTTTAATATGATTTTGCGAGACCTAATGGACGCTGGTTATAAGATTACTCCGCACCTGTATAAGTTTGAGGACTATGGAATTCCTCAGACAAGGCATAGAATTATTATTGTTGGAATAAAAGAGGAACTTAATAAAGAATTTAGAGTTCCTGCGCCAACACATGGCCCTGGCAGGAAATATCCTTATAAGACAGCAAAACAAGCAATAACCGAACCTGCTATTCCTGAAGACGCACCCAACAATGAACTTACTCGCCATACATCGAAGGTTATAGAGTTTTTGAATGCGATACCTGCTGGTAAGAATGCATGGTATGAAGGAATTCCCCAGCACTTAAGACTAAATGTCAAAGGTGCAAAAATGAGTCAGATATATAGACGCTTGCATCCAGAACAACCATCTTATACTGTAACAGGCAGCGGCGGTGGAGGGACACACATGTACCACTGGGATAAACCACGTGCATTGACAAACCGTGAGCGCGCTCGTATCCAAACGTTTGATGATGACTATGTCTTTCTTGGTGGAAAAGAGAAGGTAAGACAACAAATTGGAATGGCAGTCCCCCCTGAAGGAGCCAAGATTATCATGGAAGCGATATTAAAGACCTTTGCAGACGTTGAATACGACAGCATTGATGCTAAGTGGAATGTTAATGATTTTCTTATTGAGGAACAATTAGAACTAATGAAATTATAATAGGTAAGAAAGAAGGAGCGATTAATACTCGCTCCTTTTGCATTAAGTTAACCTTTTGTTTTCAGCAGTTGGCTTTATGGAGCTCAAGAATTCGCCATTAGTAGAATATGCCTTATTATTTATGGCTTTAAAAATAATTCAAAACGCTCTTGTTTTTGTTATTGATACAGTGGTCTAAGGAACCGCGATTCGCCCTGGTCGCATAAATCATGAATCCAGCTCATAATTACATACCACAATTGAGGGCAGATGAAAATTTGGCTAAAAGAAAAGAAGTGAACATCTGGAGTAGAATAGGCTTTGTAACAAAATGGAGGTTTAGTGGATGTCCGATTTAAAGAATTAAAGATTTGACAGAATGTAGGTTAGATGTACTAGGAAATTGATTGGCCCCTACTTAGGTTATTAACAACAGATGAATTGAAGTAAACCAAGATTATCATTATTAATGTTCCTAATTTATTACATTATTCGATATAATAAAGGTATTATTTAAATTTTGGAGGTACCTTAAATGCCAGTATACAACAAACTAGTCCGAGATCGAATCCCAGAAATAATTGAAAATACTGGAAAGCAGTTTTCAACCAGAGTTTTAAACCAAGAAGAATACATAAAAGAACTAAAAAGCAAAAGCCGTGAAGAACTTGACGAATACATAAATGCTGAAAATGATAAAGATTCGATTGAGGAGTTAGCAGATTTATTGGAAATCATCCATTCATTAGCAGAGTGTCATAGTTCTTCTTTTGAAACAGTTGAAGAAGTTCGACAAAAAAAAGCTGAGAAGCGTGGGGGCTTTAAGGAAAAAATCTTCTTAATTGAGGTTGAAGATGAGTAATGTTCAACTGATCACCAAAGAACTAGGCAATCATTTAATAGAAAAGCTAGGAGGTGCAAACACCATTTGTATTCTAGCTTCTTTTGTTATGAAATCAGGTGTGGATTACATAAAAGAAGCATTAAAAAAAGCTGCTGAAAATGGTGCCGAAATTAAGATCTGTACCGGGGATTACTTATTCATTACTCAACCAAAGGCTCTGGAAGAACTGATATCAATTGATGAAAATATAATGATTAGAATTTGGAAAAGTAATGGTGTTTCCTTTCATCCAAAAGCATATTTATTCCAATCCAATGAACATGATGTTTTGTTTATTGGCTCGTCAAACCTATCGAAATCTGCTTTACATAATGGTGTGGAATGGAACCTATTGGTTAGTGATGAGCAGCAAGTTTTTGATGATACTCAAACGGAGTTTTTGAAAATTTTCTATTCAGATCAAACCGTTCCATTAAATAAAGAAACATTGGAAGAATACCGGAAAAGCAAAGAGGAATACCAACGTAAATATCCCAATTTAGTTCAAAAATGGACGGAGATTGAAGAATTGGATTTAATGCTGCCAGTAGAAAAGGAGATTGCTATTCAGCCAGAGGTTATTTTGGATCCCTCTATCGGATATGGGGAGATACAACCGAGATTTGCTCAGATTGAGGCATTAGAAGAGTTACACAAAACTCTTGAGGAAGAGTATAATAAGGCACTCATTGTGATGGCAACTGGTTTAGGAAAAACCTATTTAGCGGGATTCTTTGCCCAAAATTTTAATAAGATTCTTTTTATTGCCCACCGTGAAGAAATTCTCCATCAGGCTAGAGATTCTTTTAAGANNGGAGTTTGATCTAATCATCATTGATGAGTTTCATCATGCTGCAGCTGATTCATACCAAAAGGTTCTTGATTTTTTTCGACCACGATTCCTCCTTGGAATTACTGCGACTCCTGATAGGAATGATAACAAAGATGTTTATGCGATTTGTGATGGGAATGTCGCTTTTCGTTTAGACTTCCTGGATGCCATTAATCGGAACTGGTTAGCGCCATTTAAATACTACGGTGTATACGATGATACCGATTATAGTCAAATTACGTGGCTGGGTAATCGCTATCATGAAGAAGAGTTACTTCAAGCCCAGTTAAGAGAAGATTTAGCTCTTAAGGTGCTTCGTGCCTGGGAAAATAAGAAACAGACAAGA
>NZ_JBALSN010000256.1:0-7625 GCF_036966985.1 Neobacillus drentensis
ACATAGGAGGATACACCACATGATTGAAATCAAAGTACCAGAACTGGCAGAATCCATTACGGAAGGAACCATTGCTCAATGGCTCATTAATATTGGTGATAAAGTAACCAAAGGAGATAGTGTTGTTGAGTTGGAAACTGATAAAGTTAACATAGAATTAAATGCCGAATACTCAGGTATAGTTACAAAGTTTTTAAAAGAGCCTGGCGATATCGTCGAAGTTGGGGATGTCATTGCGATTATCGAAGAGAATACGGCTGCAGGAGCCATTCCGGCTGTTCCTGCTGCAGCTCCGGAAATAACAGTAGAAGAAACCTTAAATCAACCAAACACCCAACCGGAGCCAGTACTGCCAAAAGGAAATAGTCCAATTGCCTCACCAGCAGCAAGAAAATTGGCAAGAGAATTGGGAATCGATTTAACGCAAGTAAGCAGCCGGGATCCACTTGGCAGAATTAGACCAGAGGATGTAAAAGCCCACACACCGACACCTGTGGTTAAAGAAGAGCCAAAGTTGGAAAAGGCCAGCCCAAAACCAGCCGTACAACAATTAGATGAAGAGTTTGACAAACCAGTTGAACGGGTGAAAATGACCCGCCGTCGTCAAACCATTGCAAAACGCCTAGTAGAAGTCCAGCATACAGCAGCGATGTTAACCACATTTAACGAAGTTGATATGTCGGCTGTTATGGATTTACGCAATCAGCGGAAAGATGCCTTTTTTGAAAAACATGGTGTTCGTCTTGGGTTCATGTCTTTCTTTACAAAAGCCGTGGTCTCAGCGTTAAAGCAATTCCCGCTTTTAAATGCCGAAATTCAAGGCGATGAATTGATTATCAAGAAGTTCTATGATATTGGAATTGCCGTTGCAGCACCAGAAGGTCTAGTGGTACCGGTTGTACGCGGTGCAAATCAGAAAAACTTTGCTGAAATCGAACAGGATATTAGTAATCTTGGTAAAAAAGCTCGTGATAATGCCCTTACGTTAAATGATTTGCAAGGTGGAACATTTACAATTACAAATGGTGGAGTTTTTGGTTCGTTAATGTCAACGCCAATCTTGAATAGCCCGCAAGTAGGGATTCTCGGAATGCATAAAATCCAAACAAGACCAATAGCGATTGATAAGGAACGAATGGAAAACCGACCGATGATGTATATTGCTTTGTCTTACGATCATCGTATTGTAGACGGTAAAGAGGCCGTTAGCTTCCTAGTTGCCGTGAAAGAATTGTTGGAAGATCCACACTCTTTATTGTTAGAAGGATAAGTTTCATTGGGTCATGCTAGTTTAAATTAATAGTTCATAAAAATAGGGATGGAGGTTTTCCATCTCTTTTTTTTGTATTTGGATATCTTCCGGAGGATGTAGAAGCTCAGATTACAGCACCTAAAAATACAAGAGTCATAGTAAATGGTGAATGGAAACAGACCTATTAGGTCTGTTTTTTGATTTTTTCGGAAGTAAACAAATTGATTTTGTGACAAAAATGTCTGTAAAACAAAAATAATAAAAAATATTATTTTTGTTTATGTTGATTTGTTTTTGTTACCGAGTTATGATGTAAATGTAAAGAAGATAAATACACATAAATATAAAAAATAATTTTTTATCAAGGGAGATAAAGAACATGAGTATGACATTGAGAAATTTAATATATACAGCACCTTTTTTACAAGAAATGATTGAAGCAACTACTAACCTATACCGATTAGGCTGGGATGAACGGAATGGCGGGAATATTAGTTACCTTTTAAATGAATATGAAGTTTTACCTTACTTGGATGTTGATAATGTTGTAAGAACAGTACCAATGAGTTTTGATGCTTCCGAGCTTGCAGGAAGATATTTGGCAGTAACAGGTTCTGGAAAATACTTTAAAAATGTTAAAGAGGATCCGGCTTCAAACCTGGGAGTCATTCGAATTTCAGCGGACGGCAAAAGCTACGAAATTCTTTGGGGGCTGGAAGATGGCGCTGTAGCAACAAGTGAGCTGCCAACACATTTAATGAATCATATGAAGCGATTAGCAGCAGACAAAAATCACCGCGTGATCATGCACTGCCACGCGACAAATTTGATTGCCATGACATTTTCACATAGTTTGAAGGAAGAAGAATTTACAAAAACGCTTTGGGAAATGTGTACAGAATGTATTGTTGTTTTCCCTGATGGTGTAGGCGTCATTCCTTGGATCATCCCAGGAACCAATGAAATTGGTGAAGCAACCGCAGAGAAAATGGAACATGTCCGCTTAGTAGTTTGGCCGCATCATGGAATTTTCGGTGCTGGGGCAACCATGGACGAAACATTTGGTTTGATTGAAACAGCTGAAAAAGCAGCTCAAGTGTATACCATTGTTTGTGCCCAGGGCGGCAAAAAACAAACCATTACCGATCAACAGCTTCAAGACCTTGCTGATGCCTTTAAGGTAGTTCCGCGAGAAGGAATTTTGAAATTATAAATATTTAATCAATCAAAAGGCATGTTCCTGTAATAGGGAGCAAGCCTTTTGTAGATTATTTGTTTTTTCAATTGGGGAATAAGATATATGATATGATTTGATTTAGAGATAGAACTCAGAAAATAGGTGAATCAAATGAATCTGGAACTTCTTGACGAACTAATGGAAATAACAGATGAAGAGAGAACGATTCTTGAAGAGCGAAAAAAAGTAAGTAAAGAACTATATACAAATAAGACAAATTTTATTATTGAAAGTGAAAAATTCCTCAGTAAAGATAAGATGATTATGGTTCGTAAGCACACAAGATTTGTGGATTTCCCTTTACATAAACACGATTATATTGAAGTCAATTATGTCTATACCGGGGAATTAAATCAAACGGTGGGCGGAAGGCAAATTACCTTGAAAAAAGGAGAACTTCTCTTATTAAATCAGCATATTGAACATGAGATCAAAGCTTGTGCTAAAGAAGACATTGTCATTAATTTCATCATTCGTCCTTCTTTCTTCGACTTTATTTTTACCTTTCTAAGTTCCGAAAATATTGTCAGTGATTTTCTGATTAATAGCTTATATAACAACACACAGAACGGACAATTCCTTTATTTTAAAGTTGCTGAAGTACAGGCTATTCAGGATATGATTGGAAAAATGATTGAGGAAATCATGCATCCTTCTACTTTCTCAGAATCAACTATTAAGCTTTATATGGGGCTTTTCTTGATTGAACTTATCAAAAATTCCGATAAGGTGGAGAGAAAAGAAGAGGCATCTATCAATCATTATTTAGTAGTAGAGTCACTTAAGTATATTGAAGATCGGTTTAAGGATGCCTCGTTATATGAATTAGCCAATCGCTTGAAACAATCTCACTATGGTTTAAGTAAAACCATAAAAAAGGCCACATCTCACACATTCAAAGAGCTTCTGCAAGAGAGGCGACTTGTGAAAGCGAAAGAATTACTGGAAGGAACCGATATGGCGATTGCTTCAATTGTGGAGCAGGTGGGTTATGATAATATCAGTTATTTTTACCGAATCTTTAAAGGGAAATATGGACTGACACCAAAGGAATACAGAAAGAGAACATGATAGAAATAAAAAACAATGAATCCCTCCAATATGGGGATTCATTGTTTATTACTTTTTTAATAACAAATACATAAAGTACGGAGCACCAATTAAGGCAACCATAATTCCGGCCGGAATACCATTAGGGTCAATAAGGTTCCGTCCAATTGTATCGGCAATGAGTAGGAGCCAACCGCCAATCAGAATCGCTAAGGGAATAAATAATTGATTTCTAGGTCCTACCAAAGCTTTTGCGATATGGGGAGCCATCAATCCGATAAAGGAAATTCCTCCCGTAACTGAAACAGCAGATGCAGCTAAGGCAACTGCCGTTATTAGTAAAACGATCCGTTCCTTTTCAATTGACACACCCACACCAATCGCAGCAGACTCACTTAGTCCAAGAAGATTTAATCGATTAGCTTTGTACAATGTGAAAGGGATTAATATCATTAACCAAGGTAAGAATGCCCAAATAAAAGGCCAATCCGTTCCCCATATGTTCCCCGCTAACCATTTAGCAATAAAATCCACTTTTTCCCTTTCGGCAGATGAAATCAGGACAATCATGACCCCGGAAAGTGCCATCGAAAAACCAATCCCGACTAGAACTAATCTCACCGGCTGCATACCAGAATTTCTTTTATAGGATAAAAGATATATTAGTGCGGCAGTTAGTATCGCACCACAAAAAGCCACAAGGGGAAGCACGAAAACAAATGAACCTGCTTCGATCGGGAAAAACAAAAAGAAAACGGTAATCGCAACACCTGCTCCAGAGTTTATCCCAATAATACCAGGGTCAGCAAGATCATTTCGTGTGATTCCTTGTAAAATAGAACCAGATAAGGCCAAGGCAATCCCTGCTAACAATGTAATAATCATTCTTGGTAAGCGAATAGAAAATAAGACAAAATCCTCTTTAAATGTTCCATGTCCGAGAAGAGTTGGAATAAGTCTGTCATAGGAAAGGGAAGAGTATCCCAAACCCATGCCAATAATGCATGATAACAATATGAGTCCTAGTAAACTACTTAAAAGCATCCGCTGTTTTTTTAATAAAGAAGGCTGAATCATGAAAATACGCTTCCTCCTTTACGGACAATAACAAGGAAGAAGGGCAGCCCCATTACAGCCATGATTGCAATGATTGGTGTTTCGTAGGGAGCATTAATGGTTCTCCCAAGGGTATCAGCAAAAAGCATAAAAGTGGCTCCAAAAATAGCGGACATGGGAAGGATGAAACGGTAATCCGTTCCGACGATTCCGCGAACCAAATGGGGAACCATTAAGCCGATGAAGGCCATATTCCCGATAAGTGCCACAGAAGCACCAGCTAATAGAATAATAACTATAAATAGTATCGTCTTAATTTGAATTGTTTTTTGACCTAATCCAATGGCAACTTCTTCATTTAAGCTTAAAATAGTAAGTTGTCTGGAGAGAAAAAGTGACACAAGTATCCCAATAATAATAAATGGGACGATGATTTGAAGCTGTTTCCACGACGTACCAATCATCCCTCCAGAAGTCCACATGGAAACATTTTTCGAAACTTTGAAATAAATCCCAATTCCTTCTGCAACGGCATAAAGGAAGGCAGAGACCGCTGCTCCAGCTAAAACAATTCTAAGCGGTGAAAAGCCGCCTTTTTTTATGGAACCGATACCAAAAACCATCAGTGTTCCAACAGCAGCTCCCACAAAACAAGCGATCGTCAAGCTGAAATAATTGGCAGAAGGGATAAACGCAATGGCTATGGCAAGTGCCGCATTCGCACCAGCTGTTAATCCAAGAAAACCAGGATCTGCTAGTGGATTTCGCGTCAGACCTTGCATGATCGCTCCTGAAACTGAGAGTGCAGCACCAACAAAAATGGCTGCCGCTGCTCTTGGAAATCGGATTTCACGGAGCATCAAAGTGGCATTATCAGTTGAATTTGAAGTTAGTGCCATCCAAACATCTTTGATGGACGTATCTGCCGCTCCAAAAACGCATGCAGCAATGGACATACCGCCAAAAACAAGGAAAGCAGCGATAATCTTATATACAAAGGGGAAATTTTCTTTTGTCATCAGTCTCTCATCTTTTCTTTCCTAGAATAGGGGAAGAGGGAATTCTAGATAAAGAATCCCTCATAGATTATTAATTTCCGAGAAATGACTTCTTAAAAAAGTCTAATTGCTTATCTAATGTAACTGGGTCACTAAAGGAAGCGCCGTTTCCATTCATTTCAAAGACATGATTATTTTTAACTGCTGGAATAGTCTTGTATGTTTCTGTTTCTTGGAATGAGTGATCTGCATCTGCGTATTTACTTAAAACCACATAGTCCCCGGCATACTCAGGTAATACCTCTGCTGAAATGGCATAGTAGCCAGATTTCAAAGCCATTTCCTTCACTTTTTCAGGCATTTTCAAATTCATAGCTTGATATAGGATTTCCGTTCCTCTAGCCCAGTTATTGCCGAATACATATAGATCCTTATCATAAGCTTCGATGACGGATACCGTTGCATCTTCACCAATTTTTGAACGAATTTCGTCTCCCGCAGTTTTGGCACGTGTTTTAAAGTCATCAACCCAAGCTTGGGCTTCTTTCTCTTTATTTAACAGTTTTCCAATTTCAATATGTTGGGTTAAATAATCGGCTTTCCCCCAAGTATAAGTTACAGTTGGAGCAATTTCTTTTAATTTATCAAGGTTTTTAATATTGGATAACCCAATGATTAAATCCGGTTCTAATTCGATAATTTTTTCTAAATTCTCATCAGATACTTCTGCGACATCTTTTAAGTCTTCTTTAAAAGTGGGATTATTTTTAGACCAAACATCTACACCAACGATATTTACACCTAAATCGATGACATTACCCGTGAATCCTGACAGCAAAATGACACGTTTTGGGTTTGATGGGACTTCTACCGGGCCATTTTCTGATTGATATGTAATGGTTTTTGGTTGTTCCTCTTTTTTAGGGGAACTCTCATCTTTTCCTGACGTCTCGTTACTGCAGGCACTAATAATTAACACTAAGAGCAGGATAAACGGGAATAGCAGCTTTTTCATTTTGATTTTCTCCTTTTAATAAGTTGTAAGTTATACACATGGGCTTATTTGTTCGTGGATCTCTTCCAATTTGGGCATCAATTTGGAAAACTTTTTTCAACACTGAAGGAGTCATTACTTCCTCGCAATCTCCTGCCTTGACGATGTGACCCTCTTTCAGAGCAATGATATAGTCAGCGAAACGTGCCGCATGATTTAAATCGTGAAGGACCATGACAATGGTACGTTCCTGTTCAATGTTCAGCTTTTGAAGAAGCTCTAGTATTTCCAATTGATGAGCCATATCTAAATATGTGGTTGGTTCATCCAGAAAAATGATGTCCGTCTCTTGAGCAAGAGCCATGGCAATCCAAACTCGTTGGCGTTGGCCTCCAGATAAGGAATCAACTGAACGAAACTTAAAGTCTAGTAAACCTGTGACTTCAAGTGCCCAGTCAATAACTTCATAATCTTTTTTCGTTAAGCGTCCAAAGCCTTTTTGATAGGGAAAGCGGCCATAAGAAACGAGTTCACCCACTGACAATCCTCCGGCACTTTCAGGTGATTGCGGGAGAATGGCCATTTTCTTAGCAAGAATCTTTGTATTTTCCTTTGAGATATCTTTTCCATCTAACAAAACGGTTCCAGATTGCTGCGATATAATCCTTGTGATCGCTTTCAATAAGGTAGACTTCCCGCAGCCATTCGATCCGATGATGGTTGTTATTTTTCGATCGGGTATTTTCACACTGAGATTTTTAACAATCAACTGGTCATCATAGCTAATGTTTAAATCCTCTGTATATAACCGAACCATTATTGACCTCCTTTAAAGAAAGAGTAAGTAACAACATATTATTGATAATGATTATCATTTTCACAACTAACTATATTCGTTCGATTTATTTCTTGTCAATAACTTTTTTTTAGTTTTTCAGAGATTGGTTGTGAAAAGAATGGGAAAATCGTTGATAGGACGGAGAGGATGTTTACAATTTTATAAAAAAATTCTAAAAAATAAAAAAAACATTTGATATT
>NZ_JBALSN010000257.1:0-5648 GCF_036966985.1 Neobacillus drentensis
AAATAGGCTCTGTTAAACATCTATGTTGATTTTTTAAAAAAGCTAGGTGGACAATTCTAACGGATTCCCTTCAAAGGTTCAAAATCCGAAATATCGATTGAATTCGTATAAGGTTCTATAAA
This sequence comes from Neobacillus drentensis, assembly GCF_036966985.1. Taxonomy (GTDB): domain Bacteria; phylum Bacillota; class Bacilli; order Bacillales; family Cytobacillaceae; genus Neobacillus; species Neobacillus drentensis_E. Next base: position 123 of record NZ_JBALSN010000257.1, read on the forward strand.
CTTCAACTCAGTTTCAATACAATAAGCAAGAAAATGGCGTACCGCTTTGCACTCCATTTTAAATTTTAAATATCTCTATATTGAACTAACATCCCCGTTAGATGAGTAAGCAATTTAATATTAGTTCAGCGAACAGAAAGCTTTCTTTCTGTGACATGTCGAGCACCACCTTCTACTTCGTCTAAAATGCGGTGGAGGTCAGTTAACATAGAGCCAAATTCCATCAGAATTTTTAATGATTGAATATCTTTGATATGCAACAAACAGATACTTTGGTGCTTCTTTGATTCTTCAATGCAATCTTCAGAGCTTCCTCTAAGTCATTTGAATCGTTGTTTTCCTGTTTTGCAACTAATTCAATACAAATAGCTGTGGATTTATGTTGTTGTGACTTTGGCGTAAATACTAAAAAATAGTGCCAGTTCAACCATAATTATGAAATTGGGAACAATTGTTAAGAGATTGATAGTAAAAAACAGCCAAAATTCCAAGAAATCCTCCTAAATGATACAGCTTCAACCGGTGTTGTTTTTGCCTATATTGATGAAACACAATTGAGGTTGCCAAGAAATAAAGCAGCACCGTGCCGAAGATGAAATACAACATAAACGAGTAATTCATCTCTTGTAAAAACATTAGCTTAATAGACGCTGCAATCATGCTTAAGGACATGAGGATTAATAAGTGTCCATAGACAATCGTTTGTCCTGTCCGCTGAACCGATTTATTCACCTTCTTTTCTACATTGTCGAAATACTGCCACCACATGGCGAGAATGACGATGAATGAACTAATGGAAAATGATATGGAATTCCTATCCCCTTTTTGTGGCTCCAACACAGAAAGGATGCTGACGACCGACTCTCCAAAGAGAATCAAGGTCAATAGAGCAAAACGTTCTACTAAATGGGCAGTATGAGTCGGAACTTTTATTAGATACTTGCGCCCCAATACTGGTACAATCATGTCAACAAGAATTCCAGCATACAACACCGCATATCGAACCCATGAACTAATAAAGATAGAAAGGGATGAAATGATAATTCCAATCCAAAAGTATGTTCCCAAGAATCTAGATACTCTCTTTGCCATTCCTTGCTCTAGTCGTTGGACAACGAGATACTGTATAGCTGTTAGTAATCTTAATCCGATATACCCAATCAGAAAAGAAAGGTAATACTGATCAAAATCCACTGATAAGCTCGAAGTCATAATCAAAACAAAAAACATTTGAGTAATCATGAACATTCGATGATGCAAAAGATCTTTGCCAAAACGGTTTGTGAACATAGTTTGTCCTGTCCATGCCCACCAAATGGGGATAAATATTAGCATAAATTTCAATAGATATTCAAAAGGAATACTTCCATTTTCAACATGAAACAAAACGCGAGTGGCTGTAGCAGCTGCCGCTGCAAACAGCAAATCTTCAAAAAGCTCTAGCCATGTCACTTTCTTATCTTCCATTTAGTCTTCTCCCTATGGGATATTTATAAAATATATGGCATATTGAATATCACTACATACGAAATAAAGTAGCCTTTTTTAGAATCGTATTTTTCCTCCAAATCACGTATATGCTTTTGATAAGTCCGGAGTTGTTGTTCCTCAGTCATTTTTGGAAGTGCTGCTTTTATGAATTCTTCAGAGTATTTTCTTTTTCTAATTTTGGATAGTAATTGGATTGATATCTAACGCCCTGGCTGTTTGTGCATCTAATTTGTTTTGTTAAATCATCATTGGACAACTTCTTTTAAATTCTATAAACAAACGTTTATCTGGTTACCTAGAGTCTGTACCCATGCTGAGCACAGTCTTTAAAAATCACATAGCAAATCATTGCTACGTGATTTTTTTACTTTATATTCCAGATGAACGTTACTTATTTACTAGAAAAGCAGCAACTTCAGCTAATCGTGAAGCGTAACACCATTCGTTGTCGTACCAAGTAGCGACGGACAGAATCTCACCTTCTAACTGAGTCAAGGGAAGGTCAACGATGGATGAATGGGAATCTCCTACGATACGGGAAGAGGCCCATCCGTCTTCTAATACATCAAGGACTCCCAGCAATTCACCTTTTGCCGCACTGCGGAACATGTCATTTACCTGTTGTACCGTACAAGATTTTTCAGTCACTAGGTTTAATTCAGCAATGCTACCGGTACGAGTTGGAACTCGATAAGCTTTTCCTGTAATTCGTAAATCATTCCAAATAAATTTTAGAGCTCTCGCCGCTCTAGAGGAGGATGGAATAATATTTTCCGCCGCGGCCCATGAATCTCGTCGATCCTTCATTGGCTGATCGGTTAAGGATTGGCTGTTTGTATAGGAATGAACGGTCGAGAACAAACCATATTTGATCCCGAAGTTTTCTTTGACTAATTTGACGACGACGGCTAACGCATTCGTTGTACAACTCGCCATACTAATAATCTTGTGCTTATCCGGATCAAAACTATCCAGATTAATTCCTTTTAGAAGTACAGCATCGCAATCATCAAGACTCTTACTAGGTCCGCTGATTAACACTCTATTTGCACCACGTTCCAAATGAACTTGGGCTGCAGTACGTGTAAAGGCTCGACCAGTACAGTCGACAACCAGATCAACATCTAATGCCTTCCAATTAGGTACTTCTTTAGACGAATTGATATATTGAATTTCACGCCCACCTATAATCATGAACCCCTCTTGTCCTATGACCTTCTCGTGCCATCGCTTATAGTTAGTATCCACCTCAAAAAGAGCGGCTAGCGTATTTTCGTCTTTAATATCTGAAATGGACAAAGGTACGAAAAGATTTTCTTTTAAAGCAATTCTTAATAATTGCCGACCAATACGTCCAAATCCAAATATGGCTATTCTACCCATCATAAACCTCTAAAATATGTAAGTAAATCCCATTGAATGGGATTATCCTATGCACGAGGAGCACTTTCAAACTTACCTTTATGTGACAAATCACAGAAAGGCTTTTTTTCAGATAATCCACAGCGACAAAGAATAAAAGATTCTGTGGTCTCAAATTGATTCCCTACCGAATCCACCATTTCAACTTTACCCATGATGCGTAATGGACCGTTATCATTTACTTTAATCTTTACATCGGACATGCAATTCACCTCCTTTCGTTCTTATTGTTCCTAACTCATAACTGCAACTATTCTTATCATCCCCAACTAGGGAGGTGATGGAGAAGGCAAACGGATGACCTAAAAAAAGCTTTCTAATACGTGCCAGCAGCGAATGCTAATAAAAAAGTCATCATGAAATCTTGTCAAAAGAACATATGTTAATTTCATTTTACGGATTTAAGTATTCCATGTAGTTCTTTGATTTATTCATAAGATGGGTCCTAATATAGTTGATATTAATAAACTGATCAATGTTGCTAGATTTAATTTTGCTTAAATCCAATAGATCCTGAAAAACTATGGTTATACAGATCCAGTTACCTTTGGAGCAGGTGGTAACCCTTATGGAACAAGTGTTACTGTGGGACAAGATGGGAAAATGATCGAAGACGTTCAGGCAACTGTTAAACATCAAGCTAAACGTACAGTTACAGTTGCGGAATGGGTAAAAAAAGCGAATCAGTAAGATTCTGATCAATAAGAAAAGCTAGTCGGAAATTTTGAACTGCCCCGTAAATGTTAGACACTAAACTAACATTTACGGGGTGTTTTTATGTCCAAATTTAAAACGGAAGATAAGATACAAATTGTATTAAGGTATTTAGAGGGAAATGAAAGTTTTGGAAAAATTGAGGAAGAAGTAAGAGTTAGTAAAACTATTATCAGTGGATGGGTTAGGCTTTATGAACAACATGGTATGGAAGCATTTATTAAGTCCTATACAAATTATTCTGGGGAGTTTAAACTAAATGTACTTAATTATATGAACGAAACGGGTACATCTTCTTATGATACAGCTGCAATTTTCAATATTTCTTCACCTGGTATGGTCCGAAATTGGAGAAAGGCTTTTGAAACTGGAGGAATTGATGCCCTACAATCAAAGAAAAAGGGGCGTCCTTCCATGAAAAAAGTATCAAAGATAAACAAAGAACAACAACTGCCAGTTGAAGGTTCAATCGAAGCTCTTCGAGCTGAAAATGATCGCTTACGTATGGAGAATGCCTATTTAAAAAAGTTGAACGCTTTAGTTCGAGAACAGGAAAAATTACAAACAAAATCAAAGCGCAAGTAATTTTTGAACTAAAGCATAAATTTGATGTAGTGGAAATAGTTAAAGTCGCAGACATTCCACGTAGTACGTACTATTACTGGGAAAAACGATTAAATAATGAAGATAAATATGCAAAGGTAAAAGAAGCGATTGCAGCTATTTATCATGAGCATAAAGGACGTTATGGTTACCGTCGTATCACCAAAGAATTGGAGAAAAAGAATATTTACCATGATCCAAAGACCATTAATCGATTAATGAATGAGATGGGCTTAAAATGTGAGGTGCGTATGAAAAAGTACCGTTCATACCGTGGATCAGTTGGAAAAGTAGCACCCAATATACTGAATCGCGATTTTAGGGCAGGTAAAATGAATGAGAAATGGGTAACTGATGTTACAGAATTTCATTTATTTGGGGAAAAACGATATTTATCGCCTGTTTTAGATTTATGTAATGGAGAAATAATTGCTTACAAAGTTATGAACCGTCCTGTTTATTCTCTTGTTGGAGATATGCTTGAAGAAGCAATAAAAAAAATAAAACCTGATGATGAAGTTATCCTCCATTCAGATCAAGGCTGGCATTATCAGATGAGTAAATATCAAAATAAATTAAAAGAACATGGTATACGACAGAGTATGTCCCGGAAGGGTAATTGTTTAGACAATGCAGTCATAGAAAATTTCTTTGGCTTATTAAAGTCTGAACTACTCTACTTACAAGAATTTGAGAGTATGGAACATTTCGAACGAGAATTAGAAGAATATATTTATTATTACAATCACAAACGAATGAAGGCAAAATTAAAAGACCTAAGTCCAGTCGAATACCGGACTCAGGTCTTGAAAGCAGCCTAAAATTTTTGTCTAACTTTATTGGGTCAGTTCATTTTCGATTAGCTTTTCAATAATTATTAGTTTTGAGGAAATGGTTATAGGCTCACTCTTAGTAAATATTAAAACGTTACATAGAAAAAGGAGAAAATTGATGACTACAAAACCATTATTCACATCATCTGCAACAGCTAGTGGAGGAAGACAAGGCAGAGTTGAATCCTCTGATGGCAAAATAAAAGTGGATCTAGCAATGCCGGGCTCCCCAAGAGCGAAAGAATTTCCAAATGCCACGAATCCGGAACAGTTGTTCGCTTGTGGTTATTCCGCTTGTTTTGATGGAGCATTACAGCACATCGCAAGGCAAGAACATGTCAAATTCGAATCACAAGTAACGGCAAATGTAGATTTCTTAAAAGATGAGGCTGATCAAGGATTCAAAATTGCGGTAACGTTGCAAGTAAAAGGGAATGGTGTGGAAAAGGAAAAATTAGAAGAG
>NZ_JBALSN010000257.1:5678-12176 GCF_036966985.1 Neobacillus drentensis
TCCATACTCAAAAGCAACTAGAGGGAATATTGACGTTACGCTTCAGGTTGTTTAATATAGCATCGAATTAGATGGTTCGAATTTATTATAAGTATATAAGCCCAATCAAGGACAGAGGGATCTACAATTTGTCTTAAACCAACAAAGTCTAAAAATTAATACTAAGAATCATATTAAATGCCTCAGAATAATCTCTGGGGCATTTAAATCATTTTGAGCTACTAAATAGAAGGAAGCGTATCTAAGGAGTTTCAAATTTTGAAAGGTAGTCTTTTAAAAATCCAATCGATCGATTTATATAAATGGTGTCGTTATATAGCTTTGTCATCATAAGAGATCCTTCAATAGTAGATATAATAATTGTCGTTACTGTTTCCGAATCTATTGTAGAGACTATTTCACTATTTCTTATCCCATTTCGAATAATTTGAAGGATCATAGAATAAAGGTCATTCATTGCTTTTTTAGTCGCATCACGTAACGCTGGGTGCGCATCATCGGACTCGATTGCTGCATTAAGAATTGGGCAGCCGCCAGGAATAGGCTTCCCTTCTGCTAATAACAAAAAGACTTCAAGAAGTGCCTTCAATTTTTCAATGGATGTATTTTTGCTCCTAATTGCTTCTTGAAAGTTTGTGGACATCGTTTCAATAGAAAATGAAAATGCATCCAAAGATAGTTCTTGCTTGCTATTAAAGTGATTATATATCCCTCCTTTTTCCAGACCAGTCTTTTTCATTATATCTGTAATGGAAGTTGCCAAGTATCCCTGGGTATTTAGAAGTCCAGAGGCCTTTTCAATAATCATCTGTTTTGTTCGTTCTCCCTTACGCATTTTTAACCCTCATTTACATAAAAATTATAAAAACCGAACAGTCTTTTTTAATGCAAGTATAACCTTTTATATCATTTAAATCATCCATTTTTTTAGAATATTCAAATCTTATTGACGACTATAACTAAGTTTAGTGTATAATAAAAAACAGACCAGTTTATATTTTTTTATTGGAGGGATTTATATGAACGAGAGAAATTTAAATATGCAAAAAATAATTAATCGCGAGGTTCCGCCGCCACCTATTGCCAAGTTAATTGGAGCAGAGTTGTTACAAATTGAAGAGGGTAAAGCAGTTTTTGAATTAGAGTGTAATACGGAGAAACATGCAAATCCTATGGGAACAATCCATGGAGGAATACTATGTGATCTAGCCGATATGGCAATGGGCGTAGCCTTTTCAAGTTTGTTAGAAATGAATGAATCCTTTACGACTGTTGAACTTAAAATCAATTATTTGAAACCGATTTGGAATGAAAAAATTACAGCAAAAGGGGAGGTTATAAAGAAAGGAAAAACGATTGGGCTTATCAAGTGTGATGTTTTTGATGAAAGTGGTTCATTAGTAGCCCATGCTTTAAGTACCTGTATGGTCCTTCGTGGTGAAAAATCAGTAGGAAGATAAAAAGTGCCAAGTAGAGATTTTAGAATTAGACGGTGAATTATATATTAAAGCAGAAAAACGTCGATTTGAATAAAGCAGGTAAGTTCGGTCTCCAATGAACTGGGAAGAGGAGAGTAATTCTGCTCTTATTGGCTTGACACTTACCTACTAGTAAGTTAAAATACAGTAGTGGAAATTGAAATACACAAATTTTAGGCCTGGCACTAAAACTTATTCCGGAAAAGAGTTATGTTGCCATAAGTTTTGATGATTTCTCCAAACAGCAGGGGTAAATAAGGCAACCATTCACTATCATTTTGAAAAAATAGAAGATTTCGGAGTTGCCGTTACCGATAAATCAGTAGCTTATACATTTCTGTCATGGATAGAAGGTACTTTGCAAGATTAACGCATGTTAGTAAAGGATGTATGATCTCAAGTTCTGAATCAAATAAACCGTCTTTTTAAAAAAAAAAAAGGCGGTTTTTCTAGGAATATAACTTACCAACTAGTAAGTAAAATAAAATTGAGAAAGTAGGAATTTCTAAAATGAAAAGAATGCTTTGGGTTTATCTTATAATGTCCTGCTGTGCAACATTTATTACACCGTTATTTCCTTTGTACAGTGAACATTATCAATTGAATAGTCTGCAAATTACGATTTTGTTTGCCGTTTATGCCGCTATCCTACTGCCGACACTGTTTGTTGTAGGAGCCAAAGGGAGCGCCTGGGGATTGAAGAGGGTGCTTCGCAGCAGTATATGGATTTCTATTGCCTCTACATTGCTCTTTCTAGGCAGTTTTGATGTTTGGATGCTCTATGCTGCAAGAATATTGGAAGGTATTGCATATGGCTCTTTTACAGGTACTGCCGCTGCATTTTTAATAAAACAAATCTCTCCTAATAAAGTAAGTACAGCTATCAAGTTATCAGGAGCAACGGTACTCATCGGATTTGGCCTAGGTCCAGCTATTGCTGGTTTAATTTTGCAATATTTACATCTGCAGCCGCTTAGAGTACCATTCTGGTTTTTACTTGTAATGTTAATTACTTCTTTAGTAATTCTGGAAACTCTTCCTAAGCATGAGGATTCCCTCATGCAGAAACCGGCTAAGACTAAGATATCACTTGGAGTGCCTAATAGTATCCGTTCACATTTTTGGTCATTTGCTGCACTGCCGATCTTTACTGTTTTCACAATTCAAGGAATTGCGTTATCCCTAATACCTTCTTTCGTCAGAAATGTCATTCACACTTCAAATCTTGCCTTTTCAGGGATTATAATCTTGTTGCTTCTTGGAGGAGGGGCTTTGGCTCAGTTCGTTCCTTGGCCGAGTCATCCAGTCTCACGGATGCGCTTTGGAATCTTACTACTTGCTATTGGATCATGGGGCATTGTATTTTCTGGTCTGACAGCGAATTTATTTTTGGTATGGGCCAGCATATTCATTCAAGCAATTGGCGGTGGGTGGACGTTTCAAGTTGCTTTAAGGTTTGCCAGCCAGTTGCCGAAACCGGAAGAACGTCCGCGAGTCATTTCGGCATTTTATTTATGCGCCTACTCCGGATTCATAATTCCTCCTATTGGAGTCGGAGTGCTGACTCAATTTTTTAGCTTGAACTTCTCATTGATTATTCTAAATTTGTTTGCTGCGGTAATTGTTATCTATGTGTTGATTTATTCAATCAGATTTAATCGTTATTATTCTAAATATTCTAAAGTTACATCAACAGAGAAATCCATGCAAGATTTTATAAATTGTCACAATGAAATGGAAGAAATGCTGGAAATTTTAAGAGAGAATGTAAAAATCCACGGCTCAGAGAGCATACAAGCCCAAATTGCGAATGAAAATTTCCAAGCAGCGAATCAAATATTACAGTTACTAAATGAATTCACTAAAATAGAATTCAATTCAAATGCGGAGCAAATTATGGAATTTTCAAAATCACTAGTTGTAAATATAAAGGAAAATTTCGGGAGGAAATATTAAAGAGCAAAAATTATTAAATTCAAAAAGCAAAAAGTTATTGATCGATCGCTGTCAAGTTTTGTCATCAAAGCGGAGGATCGGATCTGAATAATTAAAAAGGGAGAAATGATTACGATGAGTAAAGTATGGTTTATTACAGGAACTTCGTCAGGATTCGGACGGCAATTTGTGCAGCAGCTGCTTCAAGCAGGAGACAAAGTGATCGCAACGGCACGCAAACTTGAATCTATTCAGGATTTTAAAGAACTGGCACCGGATCGTGTTCACCTAGCAGCTTTGGACGTGACAAATAAGGCACAAATTCAATCCGCCGTTCAAGAAGCCGTTGACGTTTTCGGGAAAATCGATATTGTGGTGAATAATGCCGGATACGGACTGTTCGGAATGATGGAGGAGTATACGGATGAACAAATCCGGAAGCAGTTCGACGTCAACGTGTTCGGTGTACTAGATGTCATCCGAGCAACACTCCCCATCTTTAAACGTCAAGGATCGGGCCATTACGTTAATTTTTCATCCTTCTTCGGAACTTGGTCCATACCTCCGTACAGCATATACGCTGCATCCAAGTTTGCAGTTGAAGGCTTCTCCGAAGCGTTCGCGCAAGAGTTCGCAGGTTTCGGGATCAAGACGACAATCGTGGAGCCTTCCGTGTACGCAACAGAGTTTTTTGGCGAATCGATGCAGCATACCGAGAAGAAACAAGAATATGCTCTGCTATATGAAGCATACGAGAAAGGTATGTCGAACATCAAGACCGGCGACCCGGCAAAAGCAGTGGAACTGATTATTTCCGTTATAAAAAGCGACAATTCGCCGCTTCGTTTGGCAGTTGGATCTCAAGCTGCATATACGATTCGCGAAGCTTATACCAAACGGCTTGAAGAAGTCAACACATGGTTTGAGCGTTCGACTGAAGCTGACTAAATTGAATAAAAGGCTGAAACACAAGCGGCGGTCTTAGACTTTCTTTTTAGGGTCATTTACCCGTCGCTGTTTCTTTGTTATGGATCATTCTAAAAACATTAATTTCATCAGACATCAGATTATGTTTCGTCCAAAGCCGCGAACGATCGGTAAGGAATTAATTATTGCAAAACAGCCTTAACTTACTTACTAGTAAGTAACGAACGAGAAGGGGCAGTCACCATTGAAAGCAAGACAACCAACTCAATCTGAAGTAGAGTTGGAAAACCATATTTTAAAACTAAAAACAGACACGTTGTCACTCATCGTATCTGGAGAATCTTTAGCCCGCATACTACATGTAATTGAAAAATACTGCTGCTATTTATTGGGTATGGATGGGTTTTCAGTCATTCCTGGGGTTATCGTATAGTAAAAATAAAATTTAAGGATGATTAAAATGTCAAACTTACAATTCGCTGAATTATGCGTAAAACGTGCCGGTCTCACAAGAAACCTACCAAAAGGAAAAGAAGAACTTCAATGGGTTTCCAATACTGCTACTTTAATTTATGGAGAAAAAGACGCAGTTTTAGTGGATACTTTTACTACAATTGGACAAAACCAAAAATTGATTGATTGGATAAAGACTTTTGATCGTAACTTAAAATACATCTATATCACGCATGGTCACGGCGATCATTTCTTTGGAATCAAACAAATAAAAGAGGCATTTCCCAATGTTAAAGCACTAGCAACAAAAGGATCTGTTGAAGTGAGTTATAAACAAGGAAGTCCAAAACATATTGAAAGTTTTTGGGGTAAATTATTCCCTAATCAAATTCCTCAACCCCAAGTTTTTCCCGATGTGATCGATTCAAATTCTTTTGAACTTGAAGATCATAGGTTGGAAATCATTGAAGCTGGATTTACGGATACAGCAAATACAACGTCATTATGGATTCCAGATATTGAATTACTGGTGGCAGGTGATGTTGTTTACAACGGAATCCATCAGCATCTAGCTGAAACAACAGAGAGTTCTCGACTTGAATGGATCCTAGCGATCGATGGCTTGAAAGAATTAAATTCTAAATTTGTTATTGCGGGTCATAAAGTCCCTGAAAATGATAATAACCCAAAAATTTTGGATGAAACTAAACAATATCTGTTAGACTTTATTCGTTTGGATAAAGAAACAGACAACGTTTTAGATTTATACAATGCAATGCTTGATCTTTATCCAAATCGAGTAAACCCTGGAGCGCTTTGGGGTTCAGCAAATGCTGTCAAAGCTTAATTAAAAGGGATCTTCGTTAGTTTTAAAATGCACATTAGCTGTACAATGGCGGTCATAAAAAGAGCCTTTATTTTAAATAAAGCTTACAAAGCTCTAGAACCCTTTATTTTGTAAACTAATACTTTCAAACTATTGAATAGGAGTGATTGAGATGGATAAAACAACAGAGCGACTGGGAAACCGCATTCGCGAATAAGTCTGAAACCGCATTTGCCGAGGCATTCGCATGAGGTGTAATGTTCGAAGCCACAGTATTGAACGCCCCTATCACTGGGCGGGAAAACGTTCAGAAGGTGTTGGGAGAAGCCAGCAAAATCAATGAAAGCTTGACGTTTACGAGAAGTACGACTGCCGGCCTTCAGGAGTATAAAGAATGGGAAGCATAGACATTTGACGGCGTACATCTCAAGCGTGTCACTGTACTTACGCGCAACGAAAATAAAGCAATCGCGCATATTGCGATACATCACCGCCCTCTGGGAGGCGCATTGAAGTTTTCCGCAGTGTTAAGAGATCGCCTTTCCGGCGAGGTTGACTCATCTTACTTTTATTCCGAGAAAGGTGAATAAGGGCATCGGAGTGGTAAACCGGGTTACTGCGGACGACAAACTGCTTGATGAGGCGATGAGCTTTCAGTTTATAGGAAAGTAAAGTTCGAAGCTGTTATTTATTTTTCAAAGGAGATGACTGTGGGCGAGCAGTCCACACTTCCTTTTAATCATAGAAGGAGTTAACCTGTTATGAATAAACAATCGGGTTTTACAAGAAATAATGTGGAAATAAATGCTGAAGGAATCATGCTCAGAGGATGGATTTATTTGCCGCAAAGCGAAGATAATAAGCCGATACCGGCCATTG
>NZ_JBALSN010000258.1:0-21479 GCF_036966985.1 Neobacillus drentensis
GTGTAGAAGGCGGTATTCAAGGGATTGAGGTTACTTTCACTGTCCAAGGCGCAGAAGAAGTGATTAAAGAATTAGCAAACCTTTACCAAGATAATAATAATGTAGTGATTGGAGCGGGAACAGTACTTGATGCAACCACCGCACGAATTGCGATTTTGGCGGGTGCGCAGTTTGTGGTGAGTCCAGCCTTTGATCAGGAAACGGCAACATTATGTAATCTGTATCAAGTACCTTATATGCCTGGCTGTATGACCCTCACCGAAATGAAACGTGCATTAGAAGCTGGAGTTGATATTGTGAAACTGTTCCCTGGCAGTGCCTTTGGTCCGGATTTTGTTAAAGCAGTAAAAGCCCCGCTTCCGCAAATAAATATTATGCCAACTGGTGGAGTCAGTTTAGACAATATCGAACAGTGGATTAAGAATGGCTGCGTAGCCGTTGGAGTAGGCGGTAATCTAATGGCACCAGCTAAAACAGGGGAATTCAACAAGATTACTGAGTATGCAAAACAGTATATTGAAAAAGTTCAAGCCGCTAGAGGAAGATAAACTGTATCCTATAGAGCTGTTTTCTAGTATCGAAACCAGGACCCTTAGTCTTTGTTTCGATCGTTAATAAAAAGGAGGAATAGATGATGCCAACAAGTTTAAAAGACACAACTACATTACATAATGGTGTAAAAATGCCATGGGTAGGGCTAGGTGTATTCAAAGTGACTGAGGGAGAAGAGGTAGTTCAATCCGTTAAAGCAGCCATTAAGAATGGATATATTAGTATTGATACCGCCGCTATCTATAAAAATGAAGAAGGCGTAGGTCAAGCCATTAAAGAATCAGGGGTGCCGCGTGAAGAATTATTTATCACTTCCAAGGTATGGAATTCTGATCAAGGATATGAAAAAACGTTAGCAGCCTTTGAAACCAGTCTTAACAAGCTTGGACTTGATTATTTGGATCTTTATTTAATCCATTGGCCTGGAAAAAATAAATATAAAGAAACATGGAAGGCGTTGGAAAAACTCTATAAAGATGGCCGTGTCCGCGCCATTGGTGTAAGTAACTTCCTTGTTCATCATCTAGAAGATTTAATCAGTACCGCAGAGATTAAACCAATGGTAAACCAGGTCGAATTCCATCCACATTTAACCCAAAAGGAATTACTTGCTTACTGTAAAAAGGAAGGCATTCAAATGGAAGCGTGGTCGCCGTTAAAACAAGGGCAGCTTCTAAATGAACCAGTTCTTGAAGATCTTGCTCATAAATATAATAAATCTGTTGCTCAGGTGATCTTGCGCTGGGATCTACAGCATGGTGTGGTGACCATTCCAAAATCAATCAAAGAACATCGCATTATCGAAAATGCGGATCTTTTTGATTTTGAATTATCCGCTGAGGATATGGACAAAATCGATGGATTAAATCAAGATAGCCGCGCAGGTTCCCATCCAGATACGATGAGTGTCGGCTTTGAAGAATAGATTTCAATGATCAAACGTCTGCCTTTAAATGTATAGGGCAGGCGTTTTTTCTATCATAAGAAACAATATTACTTGTGCTATAATGTTGTATACCTTTTTGGACAGCAGATCTTAAACCTCAGGAAGGAGCAGGACAATTGAACGTAAGTTTAACTCATAAACGCATTAAGGAAATGTGTGGCACTGCCTCCTTCAAACGAGGAGATTATTTTTATCAAACGAATAAAGTTATTTTTCAGCAATATCTCCCACACCGTTGTCAAGCAACCGTGACAGGTGATGAAGATTTTCATGTGACCATCGAAACAGGTCCCAATGGGGACCTTCGAACGGAATGCAGCTGCCCGAAGTTGGCTTCTTTTACGAAGGAGTGTCAGCATATTGCTGCCGTTTTATTAGCTATTTACGAGCACCAACAGAATGGAACGGTCCCGAGAGTCGCTTATTCAACCAATCAGGAACTCACTGAAGGGTTATTGACTATTTTTACCGATCAGCCGGTCCGATCTAGTGGTCATCAATTGCATTTTGAAAAAAGAACCGTGATGGATATTGAGTTTACCTTGAAACCAGTTGGTATTGGCAATGGAAGCCACTTATTCGCGATCGAACTAACACTCGAATCCGTCAAAGTTCAAAACATCCGTGACTTTCTGGAACAGATTAAAGCCGGAAAGCCCTACACACTCTCTGGTTCGTTTACATTTGACCCAAGTCAGCACTGCTTTCAAAAAGAATACAATCACGTACTCGAGCAACTCGTCCAAGTAGTCCGTGATGAAAAGGTTTATATGGATGCGGTGCCTGACACCAATAACAATATCAATACACAACAAATGCTAATTATTCCATCATCTGCATGGGGGCGCATGCTTACTTTCCTTCGTAAGGTACCTAATGTACGGGTGGAGTATGAGGGCCAGATTTATCAGGGACTGCATGTGTCTGACGATGAGCTGCCTTTACAGTTTGATTTTGCTAGAGCGGATCGAAACGGCTATCAGTTGAAAGTAAAAAACTTGCAGCGAATGATTTTCTTTGAAGCTTATCATTCTGTTCTATTTGAAGGGAAAATGAAACAACTGGAAGAGCAGGACTTTAAACGACTTTTCGACTTGAAAAGGATGCTTGATGCCTCAGGAATGAGCCAAATACCGATTCCAGAAGAGCAAATTCAGTTTTTTTTGGAAAAAGTCGCGCCAGGCTTAAAAAGACTTGGCCAAGTTACGGTAGCAGAAGCGATCACGAAGCAATGGATGACCACACCACTAGTGGCCAAACTCTACTTGGATCGTGTGAAAAACCGCTTGCTTGCTGGGCTCGAATTTCAATACGAAAATACAATCATTAATCCATTGGAAAATAGAGATCTCCCGAAGGAATCGTTAGTGATTCGTGATGTAGAGAAGGAAGAGGAAATCCTGCAGGTTTTTGAAGAAAGTTCGTTCGCCAAGACGGACGGAGGATATTTTCTTCATAATGAAGAACTGGAATATGATTTTTTAACGTACGTCGTTCCAAAACTTCAAAAGCTTGTCCGAATTTACGCAACGACAGCTGTTCGAAATCGGATTTCGAGAGAGAATTTTCGCCCACAGGTAAGGGTAAGGTTCAAAAGGGAACGGACCAATTGGCTTGAATTTAAATTTGAAATGGACGGTATTCCTGAAAGACAAATACGTGAAGTTTTGGCGGCTTTAGAGGAGAAAAGGAAATATTATCGCCTGCCGAACGGGTCGCTGCTCTCGCTTCAGACAAGAGAATTCGAAGAAATCCAGCGTTTTCTTTATTCACCACTAGCCCAAAATAAGGACCTCGCTAATGGATTAGATTTACCAATCGAGCAGAGTCTTCAACTCCTTGATACGGTTGAGATCAGTGATACGTTCAAGCTAGAAGAATCCTTTCGGCAGTTTCTGGATCACCTTCACCATCCTGGCAAGTTAGAGTTTGAGGTGCCAACCAGTTTAGATCCTACTCTCAAAGAATATCAAAAAAACGGGTTTAAATGGATGAAAAACCTGGCTTATTATGGATTCGGAGGCATTTTGGCGGATGATATGGGGCTTGGAAAAACAATTCAAAGCATCGCGTATATCGTGTCAGTCCAGTCTGATATCCGAAAAACTAATCAGCCGGCCCTTGTTGTTTGTCCGTCATCATTGACCTATAACTGGCTGAGCGAATGCAGGAAATTCGCTCCTCAGTTAAAAGCAGTTGTTATTGATGGAACAAAACAAGAGCGGACCAAACTGCTGAAAGAACAGACAAATGTTGATGTCGTAATAATCTCCTATCCGTTATTGCGCCGTGAAATCACCTGGTTTGAGAAACAAATGTTTCATACCGTGTTTTTCGATGAGGCCCAAGCCTTTAAAAATCCGTTGACACAAACTGCCCGAGCCGTAAAAAAACTGCAGTCCCTGCATCGGTTTGCGCTTACGGGTACACCAGTGGAAAATGCCTTAGAGGAGTTATGGTCGATTTTCCACGTTGTTTTTCCAGAACTGTTCCTTGGGTTAAAGGAATACAGCAAGCTTTCAAGAAAAACGATTGCGCGGAGAATCCGTCCTTTTTTACTGCGCAGGTTAAAGGAAGATGTCCTCGCTGAACTTCCTGAAAAAATGGAGTCTTTGGAAACGGTCGAACTGCTTCCAGAACAAAAGAAATTGTATGCTGCTTATTTGGCGAAATTAAGGCACGACACGTTGAAGCATCTCGACAAAGACACGATTCGCAAAAATCGAATCAGAATTTTAGCAGGATTGACGCGGCTGCGGCAGATTTGTTGTCATCCTGGTTTGTTTGTAGAAGGATATCAAGGAAATTCGGCGAAATTTGAACAGCTCTTGCAGATTGTTGAAGAATCAAAGCTCTCTGGAAGAAGGGTATTAATTTTTTCCCAATTTACGAAGATGCTTGAATTAATTGGAAGTGCGTTAACCACAAAAGGGACCAACTATTTTTATCTGGATGGACAGACCCCATCAGAAGAAAGAGTAAAAATCTGCGAGCGTTTTAATCGAGGTGAAAGAGATTTGTTTCTTATTTCCTTGAAAGCAGGAGGAACCGGTCTAAATTTAATGAGTGCCGATACCGTCATTTTATATGACACGTGGTGGAATCCAGCTGTTGAGGAACAGGCTGCGGACCGAGCCCATCGAATGGGTCAGAAAAATGTCGTCCAGGTCATCAAGCTGGTAGCACGCGGAACGATCGAGGAAAAAATGAATGAACTACAAGATAAGAAGAGACATCTCATCGAAGAAATCATCGATTCTGATGAAAAAGTTATATCTACCCTTACGAAAGAGGATATAAGGGAGATATTGATGATATAGAAAAAGGAGCTGCAGCGCAGCTCCTTTTTTCCCTATCATACACCAATGACATTCAGTGATTGGCGAAGACCTTCGATTGCAAATTGCCTGATAAATTGAAAGGCAAATAATGCGATAATTGGTGAAAAATCAATAGGACCAAGTGGTGGAATAAACCTTCTGAACAAACCTAAATAAGGTTCGACCAACTTGCCAATCCAGATTCCAAGCTTGGTTTCTTGAAACTTAGGAAACCAAGAACCAAAAATGGATATTAAAATTAACCAATAATAAGCCTCAAAAACATAATGTCCAATAAGTAAAATATTAGAGCTCAATATAGATCTTCCGTTCTATCATAATTTTTTTTATTCTGCCATTCATCGTACCTATATATACTTGTACGATTTAACTTCAATTTAGTTTCAAATTTTTTTAAAAAATAACCTAAAGGCGGTTGAGAACTTTAGGGATAAAATCAGTGTAGCTATCAATATGGAAATCCGCTTCGATGTTTTGATTTTGAAAGGCACATGTTTTAATATTTAATTTGCGAGCGGGAATTAAGTCTAAATCACGGTCACCAACAACCAAATCAATATGGTAACTTTTTAAAACATATTCATAGGAGGAACTGTGTGGTTTTCGTGTAAATCCTTGTTCTTCCACAGAAACAATGTCTTTAAAGTATTTACTTAACTGGTATTTTTCAAGCAGAAATACAGTGGATTCCTTATCACGATGCGTCACAATAATATTGGTATCCACTGAAGATAAAGCTTCTGTTAAGTGTTCAAATGGCTTGCTTTCTGTTTTTGAATAATAGTTATGTAAAGTTTGATACTCAAGTCTCTGCTCTTCACCGATTCCATAATGTTTAAAAGCAGTTTTGGAATCAATTTTAAGCCATTTTAGAACTTCATCACGGTCTATATTTTGTTTGCTTAAGCGGATGAATCCAGAGACAAGTGCTGGATAGGTATCAAAAAGAGTTCCGTCAAAATCCCATAATACGTTCATAATAATCCCTCGTTTCCGAAACGTTTTGATTTTTCTTTTAAGAGAGTACCATAATTTGAAAATAAAGAAAAATCATTAGGGCACCGGAAGAAGAATTTGTTATACTTTACAAAGGGAATGCACATGTTAATAGATAGAAATGAGGGATCATCATGCCATTTGATAGTTCAACACTTGGATTGCCATATTTTAGTCTAGAAGCAGCAGCTGTGGACAAAAGTCCAAGTGAATTAGTCATCAGTGACGAAAGTAAGGAAAACTATTACATAGTTTCTCGTGAAGTATACGAGAACGGCCCGCAGCAAGATGGGTATATCATTGTTGTAGAAGAAGGAGAGTAGAGCTACTCTCTTTTTTTATGAATAAATGCTTCGATAATAGTAATGAAACGCTTCCCACTTTTAAAGTAGGAAGCGTTTGTATATTTTATCCAATGAAATTAGCCAACTCCTGGGTAAACTTCTTCTGCTCTTCCCAGAACAAACCATGACCGCTATGTTCAAACCAAACTAGTTTAGAGCTCGGTATGCCCTGATGAAGGACGGAAGCCAGCGGCGGCAGGCAAATTTGATCATGTTTCCCATGAAGAATTAATGTGGGCACTTGAATTCTTTTGAGATCAGCGAATAAGGTTTCATCTCTTAAAGAGTTAAGTAAACCTGCAGTGGAATGACCTGCAGCTTCAAGACCTAATTGGAAAAACCAATCTGAGAATGGTTTGGTGAGTGCCTGATGAAAGAACATATTCGTGAAGTCTGCGAGCATTTTTGGACGATCGTTATAAATCTGCCCTAGCAGGGTATTGACATCCTTCGCCTCTAACCCAAAAGGAAAACCAGGCCGCTTGATAAAACTAGGAGCCGCTGCACCGAAAAGGGCTAATTTCGAAACCCCATAACCATTATGACGCCCCATATATCTAATAACAATCGCTCCACCTACTGAATGGCCAGCGAGCGTGAAATGCTGAAGACGAAGCGCTTTAACAATTTGGCGAATATCATCAGCCATTCTATCGTAAGAGTAGCCGTTCCATGGTTTATCTGATTTGCCAAATCCCCTAAGATCTATCCCAATACATCGATATCCCAAGGAAGGAAGGACATTAAACTGATATTCAAATAATTTATGATTCGCAGGCCAGCCATGGACAAAGAGGATGGTCTTATGGCTCTTGGGATTAATATCTTCTACATAAATATTGACTTGAGAAGCAACTTTTACATAATACCCCATTTTGACCCCTCCTTTACAAAAGTATGGAAAACCATCTACAAATAGGCTATTCATCAATAGCTAGGCTAATACGTAGTGAACCTTGTCGTACAGGTTGTAAATCTCCACTATTCTTATACTTTTCATAAAGGAATTTTCCTCGCATTTTTGATTCTATTAGGCAAAAAGTCTTGGTAAAGAAGGAATATTATTATTCTGATATTATAAATAGGAGTAATTTCCATAAAGAAAATTGTTGTTATATAAGGGGAATTTCTATAATATTAACTAAGTATAACTTTATAGAAAAGATAATATTTCATTTTTTTAAGTCAAAGTTGATTCATCATAGTAATCAACTTTTATTATATTGAAAAGGAGAAATGCAAATGAAGAAGATTAGTTTAGCATGGCAGATATTCATTGGACTGGCTCTCGGTATTATTGTCGGTGCGGTTTTTTATGGGAATCCACATGTGGCAAGTTACCTGCAGCCAATTGGCGATATATTTATTCGTTTAATTAAAATGATTGTTGTTCCAATTGTTATTTCCAGCCTCATTGTAGGTGTTGCTGGCGTTGGTGATATGAAGTCATTGGGGAAACTAGGCGGAAAAACCCTGCTTTATTTTGAAATCATTACTACTATAGCCATCGTCGTCGGCCTTCTTTTCGCGAATGTATTTCAACCAGGAGCTGGCGTTGATAAGTCAAAACTTACTAAAACGGATATTAACAGTTATGTAAGTACGGCGGAACAAACAGAATCGCATTCAATGATTGACACTGTGGTAAATATTGTTCCTACAAATATCATTCAGTCAATTGCTAACGGGGAGATGCTTCCGATCATTTTCTTCTCCGTCATGTTTGGCCTTGGAGTGGCAGCGATTGGAGAAAAAGGAATCCCAATTGTTAACTTCTTCAGAGGAACAGCGGATGCGATGTTCTACGTCACCAACCAAATCATGAAGTTAGCGCCATTCGGTGTGTTTGCATTAATTGGGGTTACTGTTTCGAAGTTTGGGGTCACCTCATTAATTCCATTGGGAAAACTGGTTCTTGTTGTTTACGGGGCTATGTTTTTCTTCATTCTTGTCGTCCTAGGCTTAACAGCAAAAATTGCAGGATTTAACATTATTCATCTTATTAAATATTTAAAAGACGAATTAATTTTAGGCTACACAACAGCAAGTTCGGAAACAGTTCTTCCAAAAATCATGGAAAAAATGGAGAAGCTGGGTTGTCCTAAGTCGATTACATCCTTTGTTATTCCAACAGGATATTCCTTTAATCTTGATGGATCGACCCTTTATCAAGCGATCGCAGCGCTGTTTATTGCGCAGATGTATGGTATTCATATGAGTATTGGCCATCAAATCACCTTAGTACTTGTATTGATGTTAACCTCTAAAGGAATTGCGGGGGTACCAGGCGTATCATTTGTTGTTCTTCTTGCTACATTGGGAAGCGTAGGAATCCCTGTAGAAGGTTTAGCGTTTATTGCTGGGATTGACAGGATCCTTGATATGGCACGTACTTGTGTTAATATTGTCGGAAACTCTTTGGCTGCCATTGTTATTACTAAATGGGAAGGCCATAAGCTAAAAAAATATAAAGAACAAAAAGCAGCTTAATAGCGTAAAAAGGACATCTTCAACAAAATGGAGATGTCCTTTTTCATTTGAGTTGGGTCCCTTTTTGAGGATATATTCTGAATTTTAAATGTAGTCAGGTAATATCATTGACTTATAAAGATTAATCATACTAAAATTAATAAAACCGATAGAATTGCTGAGATTTTATTAATTAATCAATAAGAGGGGATTCATTCATGTCACTAGATGATCAGGGAATAAATAAAAGTCCAAATGCGGTTAAAGAGATTACTGCGGATGGTTCGTTCAATCGTCAAAAAAATAGATTTACTACGCCCTTCGGTCATAACGATGGGGAGCTGCCAGTCGAAGCCGGGCGGTACCGATTATTATGGTCTGCCGTTTGCCCATGGGCCCATCGGTCGGTTATTGTCCGTAGTGTTCTCGGGCTAGAAGAAGCAATCAGTTTAGGGACAGCTAGTCCTATGCGGCCGAAGCTTCCCCATGTGGATTGGGAGTTTTCTTTAGATGAGGACAGTATTGACCCAGTATTAGGAATTAGATATATGAGTGAAATTTATTTTAAAACAGCTGCAGATTATACTGGCAGGCCAACGGTGCCTGTCTTCGTGGATGTTAAGGAACAAAAGGTCGTTAATAATGATTATTTTAAACTGACGAACTATCTCGAAACGGTCTGGGCTCCTTTTCATAAAGAGCATGCACCTAATTTGTATCCGGAGCATTTACGTGAGGAGATTGATGCTCTAAACGATATTATTTTCCATGAGGTCAACAATGGCGTCTATAAATGCGGATTCGCCCAATCACAAGAAGCCTACGAACAGGCATATGACACTTTGTTTGCAAGATTAGATGATTTGGAAGAGCGTCTGTCAAAACAGCGGTTCTTATTTGGTGATTTTATTACGGATTCTGATGTTCGGTTGTATGCTACGTTAATTCGCTTCGATGCTGCCTATTATTCTGCTTTCAAGGCCAATCGAAATCGGATTGTTGATTTTCCCAATCTATGGGGCTATTTAAGAGATCTTTATCAAACCCCTGGGTTCGGTGATACGACTGATTTTGATGCAATCAAACGACATTATCATCTGTCAAACCATATCGTGAGTAATGATCAAAAGGGATATACTATTTTACCGAAAGGCCCTGATCTATCTGGTTTGACATCGGAA
This sequence comes from Neobacillus drentensis, assembly GCF_036966985.1. Lineage (GTDB taxonomy): Bacteria > Bacillota > Bacilli > Bacillales > Cytobacillaceae > Neobacillus > Neobacillus drentensis_E. Next base: position 9,830 of record NZ_JBALSN010000258.1, read on the forward strand.
CATCATCGACAAGTGTTAAGTAGAAACGCCGAGAAATTTTTAATACACTGAAAGAAAAATTGATTAAAAGCAGGTGGAAAAATGAATATACGTGATGCTGCAGCGGATGAATTCCCATTTATTCGCGAGCAAAGAGTTCACTCCTATGAAGAACATGCCCATAGAATCCCACAAGAGCACTGGCAGGCTCTTAAACAAGCCATCTCGTCAGAAGCTGATTTGCAGGAGAATGTGGAACGGATTGTTGCAGAGATTGATGGGAGCATCGTAGGCAGTGTTGCCTTATTTCCAGCCAAAACGGATGCTTATGAAGGATTGGTGGATGAGTTGGATTATCCCGAGATCCGGATGCTCGCAGTCACACCGAACGCTCGAGGAAAAGGAGTAGCAGCTGCTTTGATCTCAGAATGTATGAAGCGTGCAAAAGCACAGGGATTTCCAGCGATTGGCCTGCATACAGCGGATTTTATGGTAAGTGCGATGAAACTTTACGAACGAATGGGTTTCGAACGTTTACCCCAATACGACTTCGAGCCTGCCAATGATGGTATTATCGTAAAAGCTTTTCGACTTATTTTAAAATAATTCAAATGGTTTTTTAAAAACCCACTTGACAGGTAGGAAAAGTCAGAATAAAATGTAAATAATTCAAATAAATTGTAAACATTAAATTAAGCTGATTGGAAAACCAAAGGCTTATACTCTTAGTTATAAATATAGGGGTATAGGCCTCTTTTGTTAGAAAGGGGACTGATCATGAATTTCCCGATTAGTAAGTGCAGCCCACATTGTTGTCTGTCATTGGATCGTTTTTTTTATTATAATAAAACCAAGTATTCTTATGTGAAATTGGTAGATTAAGAGAGGATGATTTGATGGCATACGTGGATCAAGCAAAAGCAAATTATATTCTATCGTTACTTAAAGGGCTGGAGTATGGATCTGTGGTGATAACAGTTCATGACGGCACCATTACCCAAATTGATAAAACAGAGAAAACTAGATTTGCGCAACAAAAAAAGTACGCCCCTAAAGAACAAAAGTAACCCCACTTATTATTGGGTTCATTTAAAAAAAAGCCGATCAGTCCACTGAAGGCTACTTATTTTCTAGACAATCCGAAAGATGAGCATTTCTGACGGGTCTTTTCCTAAGGCCGTAACACAGACACTCATTCTAACAGGAATGGTCTAGGGATAGGTAGTCTTTTTTGTATAAAAAAGGAGGAAATTACTAATGAAAATAGCTTACAAATTCACAACAGTACTCATTCTAATCGCTCTTATTTTGGCCGGATGCGGCACTCAGGCGAGCAACCAAAGTTCTGAGAAAAAGGATGGAGGAACCAAACAAGAAGCTGCGAAAACAAAGGAACCTGTCCAATTATTAAATGTTTCATATGACCCAACCCGGGAGCTTTATGAAGAGTTTAACGGGGAATTCGCTAAGTACTGGGAAAAAGAAAAAGGGCAGAAAGTGACGATTCAACAATCACATGGTGGTTCCGGGAAACAAGGTCGCGCTGTTATAGATGGGCTTGAGGCAGATGTAGTGACTTTGGCATTGGCTTATGACATTGATGAAATTGCGAATCTTGGCGGATTACTTTCAAAGGATTGGCAAAAGAACCTGAAGGATAACTCCACACCATATACGTCGACTATCGTGTTTCTAGTTAGAAAGGGAAATCCTAAGGGAATTAAGGATTGGGACGATTTAACGAAAAAAGGTACTTCCGTCATCACCCCGAATCCAAAGACATCAGGTGGTGCCCGCTGGAATTACTTAGCTGCTTGGGCCTATGCAAAAGATAAATTTAATGGTGATGAAACGAAAATCAAGAAATTTATGAGCCAACTATATAAAAATGTTGAAGTTTTAGATTCTGGTGCCCGCGGGGCAACTACCACGTTCGTAGAAAGAGGAATTGGTGATGTCTTGATTGCCTGGGAGAACGAAGCCTTTTTGACCCTTAATGAATTAGGAAAAGACAAATTTGAGATTGTCGTCCCATCCATAAGTATTCTTGCCGAACCACCTGTAGCTGTAGTGGATAAGAACGTCGAGAAAAAGGGAACAAAAGAGGTTGCTGAAGCCTATTTGAACTATCTCTACAGTGATGTGGGACAGGAAATTATCGCGAAGAACTATTATCGTCCTCGTAATCAAGCGATTCTTGATAAGTATGCAGATGTCTTTCCAAAAATTAATCTAGTGACCATTGACGATGAATTTGGGGGATGGAAAAAAGCACAAGAGACGCACTTTAATGATGGCGGAACGTTTGATCAGATTTACCAGCCATAACAGTAGTTCAGTGAGACGGGTGTCCTCCATCAAGTGTGATGGGGGGCGCCCTACATGTATATTATTTGGAAGGGGTCAACCTCATGGCTCGTTTAGCAAGTTTAAAAATGAAAAGAAATAGTGTCCTGCCGGGATTCGGCCTTTCGTTAGGGTTTACGATGTTTTATATAAGCATTCTTGTCATTCTGCCATTATCGATGATTTTTATTAATTCAGTGACAGTTGAGTGGTCAAAAATTTGGGGAACGATTTCAGATCCGAGGGTGGTTGCCTCTTATAAATTGAGCTTTGGTGCAGCTTTTACCGCCGCGTTAATTAACGTTATTTTTGGTGTATTAATCGCATGGGTGCTTGTTCGTTATCCTTTTCCAGGCCGCCGAATTATCGATGGATTAGTTGATTTGCCCTTTGCCTTACCGACAGCAATTGCCGGGATTGCCTTAACTACATTGTATACAGAGAATGGCTGGGTCGGTCAGTTTTTAAGTTTTAAGGTGGCGTTTACACCGCTCGGAATTACAATGGCATTAACCTTTATTGGGCTCCCCTTTGTGGTACGTACCGTCCAGCCTGTCCTGCAAAGCTTGGAAAAAGAAATAGAAGAAGCATCGGCAAGCCTAGGGGCAAACCGTGCACAAACTTTTGTGAAAGTGATTTTTCCAGAATTGCTGCCGGCTGCGTTAACAGGTTTCGCGCTCGCCTTTGCTCGTGCACTTGGGGAATACGGTTCGGTGGTTTTTATTGCAGGGAATATGCCGATGCGGACAGAGATCACCCCGCTTTTAATCATGACGAAACTAGAACAGTATGATTACGCTGGAGCCACCGCGATTGCGGCCGTGATGTTGATTTTCTCTTTCACGATTTTACTTATTATTAACGTATTGCAGTGGTGGACGAATCGGAAATTTATATAATATTTTAATAGATTTTGAGGAGAATTGTTTGTTTTGAAAATGAATTAGGAAGTTTCACAAATAAATTACCTGATTTCTCCAAATAAACTTGGGATTTCCGCAAATAAACCTATTTTAACGTAGTGCTACAGAAAAATTTTGTTGTTTTAGGTGTAAAATTACACATAATCGGCGATTCTAGATGGCTTATCAGCGAATATACCGGTTTTATCAGCGAATCCAGCAGTTTTATCAGCGAATCTGAAAATAACAAACTAGAGATAAAAAGAAAAGGTCCAGAAGGAGGTCCTTATGGCAGGAAATGTTTCATTGCAGTATTCAACAGCACCGGCCCAAGCTGCGTCCAGCAACTCTGAGCCACGTCTTGTACGCTGGGTACTCATCACACTCGCATTAGCATTTTTAGGTTTGTTTTTGGTGTTGCCACTGGTTGCTATTTTTATAAAAGCCTTTGATAAAGGGGCAGCAGTTTTTCTAGAGGCCATTAGCAATCCAGACGCATTATCGGCTATTAAGCTAACATTGATTATTACTTTAATTACTGTCCCCCTAAATGCCATCTTTGGAGTCGCTGCGGCCTGGGCCGTTACCAAGTTCAATTTTAAGGGCAAAAGTCTATTGATTACGATTATTGATCTTCCATTTGCCATTTCCCCAGTGATTGCGGGATTAGTGTTTGTATTATTATTTAGTGCACATGGTTTATTTGGACAATGGTTAATTGATCATAATATCAAAATCATCTTTGCGGTACCAGGAATTGCGCTGGCCACGCTTTTGGTGACACTGCCATTCGTCGCCAGGGAACTGATTCCATTAATGCAAACGCAGGGAACGGCCGATGAAGAAGCTTCTCTGACGCTGGGGGCCAGCGGCTGGAAAACATTCTTTTTGGTAACTTTGCCGAATATTAAATGGGGACTCCTATATGGAGTTATTCTCTGCAGTGCGCGAGCAATTGGGGAGTTTGGTGCAGTATCGGTTGTTTCGGGACATATCCGCGGCTTGACCAATACCATGCCGCTCCATATTGAAATTTTATACAATGAATATCAATTTTCCGCTGCCTTTGCGGTGGCTTCCTTAATGTCATTGTTCGCCATCATCACGCTCATTGTAAAAAATATCGTTGAGTGGAAAGCCAGAAAGTCATTTGAATCTGAAGAAGGAGCGCACTAAGATGAGCATACAAATCCAAAATATCTCGAAATCATTTGGGAACTTCCAAGCACTTGATCAAATTAATCTGGATATTCAAACGGGGGAACTCGTTGCCTTGCTTGGTCCATCCGGTTCAGGAAAAACATCACTGCTCAGAATTATCGCAGGCTTAGAAGCCGCCAATCAAGGTGCGATTCTGTTTGGGGAAGAAGACATCACGCATATCAGTACAAAGGAACGAAAAGTAGGATTTGTGTTTCAGCATTATGCTTTGTTTCGTCATATGACTGTTTTTGATAATGTTGCTTATGGATTAAAAGTGCGGCCTAGAAAATTACGGCCTTCCAAAAACGAAATAAAAGAAAAGGTCATGGAATTACTAAAGTTAGTAAAACTAGAGGCCTTTGCCGATCGATATCCTTCCAATTTGTCTGGGGGTCAACGGCAGCGGGTCGCATTAGCACGGGCATTAGCGGTTGAACCTAAGGTGCTATTGTTAGATGAACCATTTGGAGCCTTAGATGCTAAGGTACGGAAAGATCTTCGCAGATGGTTAAGAAAACTTCATGATGATTACCAGATTACCAGTATTTTTGTGACCCACGACCAAGAGGAGGCGCTGGATGTTGCCGATCGTGTGGTCGTGATGAACGAAGGGAAAATTGAGCAAATCGGAACACCAGAAGAGGTTTATGAAAATCCAAACAGTCCTTTTGTCTATCACTTTTTAGGAAACGTGAATTTGTTTAAGGGTCGTCTGCATAACGGGAAATTACGGCATGGGCATTTCGAAGTCGATGCCCCAGAATTTTCGGGGATAGAGAATACCGAGGCAGTTGGGTACGTCCGTCCACATGATATAAGTATTGAAAGAGAGGCAAGCCCGGATTCTGTATCTGCCAAGATTAATTATATTCATTTAGTCGGAGCTGCTGTCCAACTCGAACTGATTCGAAAGGATAATGGGGACTACCTGGAAGTGGAATTAAGAAAGGAGCAATATCGCAGCCTCCATCTAAAAACAGGAGAAGAGGTGTTTGTAAAACCTAAACAATTAAAAGTCTTTATCCCCCAAGATTATTCTATTTAATAGTATAGTAATATCGGTAAAAATCAGATAAGATTACTGTCAGTATTCGTATCTGATTTTTACAGGGGGAGTAGATTTGAGAAAAATTACTTTATCCAATGGAAATACAGTCGAGGTGGAATGTTTAAGCTGTGCTTTAATAAGTGGTTTAATCGAGCCCGATGGCGGGGTCGTCTATGAAACAGAATATTTTCATGCCCATCAAGATGTCGCCTACCCGATTAAGGGATTAATAATTGTAGCCTCCAAACGGCATATTACATGTCTTGATGAATTAACGGAGGCCGAAAAGACAGATTACATAAATATTCTCTCTAAAATCAGAAAAGCCCAAAGAGAAGTCCTTGGGATAGGGCATGTGTATTATTTTTATAATGAAGATACTACCCATCATTTTCACATCTGGATGGTCCCGCGCTATGAGTGGATGTACCAATTTGGCCGGTCTGTTGAATCGGTGCGGCCCGTTTTGCTCCATGCTAGAAATGAAATGAATCATGATGAAAATCTCCAAGAAGTGATGGAAGCTATTAAACAACTGAAGATCGGGCTAAATAAATAGTGAGGCAATCAAGCAGGAAGATTAGCTTCCTGCTTGATTGCCTTCTGCCTTAGCCGCATCAACCATAAGTATAATCGCTGAGATAATATGCATAACCATTCCTACAAACGGAATCCAACCTATACAAGAAGTTATGATTCCAAGGACACTACCTGTAATGGACCCGCTGCCCTCTTTTTTTGTAATCACCAACGTAACAATATGTAATATTAACATAATTGCTAGAGGGGTCCATACAAGACTGAGAACGATCGTACCTCCAAGTACAGGAATTCCTAGTAATGCTTCAAGCCCACCTGAAACCCATTTCAGTATTCTCGATGTTGACATAAAATCCCTCCCATAATTAGTTGGTTTTTCTTACCATAATCCTTTCGTTTCATTCTATTCACACTCTATCCAAAAATAGAACAAAGTCCTATACTCATTGCACGAGTATAGGACTTTTATGGTTAAAAGGCCGCTTAGTTCCAGTCGGTGTGAAATACACCTTCCATATCGGTTCGCTCATACGTATGGGCACCGAAGTAATCTCGTTGAGCCTGTAAAAGGTTGGCATTGGAATGGCCTCTCCGATAACTATCGAAATAAGAAAGGGAAGCACTTAAGCATGGAAAGGAGATTCCAGAATTAATTCCCTCACATACGACTTTCCTTAAGCCTGATTGATACTCTTTTACTTTTCCAGCGAAAAATGGAGCGATTAATAAATTCTTCAGATTTGCTTGTGTTTGATAGGCTTCACTTATTACGTTTAGGAACTCAGCACGAATGATACACCCGCCGCGGAAAATAAGTGCAATGTCCTCCAATGGTAAGTTCCAGTCATAGAGGTCAGAAGTCATTTTATATTGTGTAAACCCTTGGGCATAGGCACAAACTTTACCCATATATAAAGCTTGTCTAATATGCTCAATCCACAAATCTTTATCTACTATTGACTGATCCAATTCCGGTCCCGCTAAAATTTCTTCCGCTCTAACACGTTCTTCCTTTAAAGAAGATACATAACGGGAGAATAATGACTCTGTAATGATGGACAAGGGAATCCCGTTATCAATTGCTTGCATACTTGTCCATTTACCTGTTCCTTTTTGCCCTACTTTATCAAGGATGACATCAATCAGTGGTAAGCCTGTTTTTTCATCCTTTTTCTTTAAAATTTCCGCCGTGATTTCAATTAAATAACTTTTAAGCTCCCCCTGATTCCAAGTTTCAAAGATATCAGCAATTTCATTCACGGATAATTGTAATCTTTCTCTTAGAAAGGTATAGGCTTCAGCGATCAATTGCATATCAGCATATTCAATTCCGTTATGAACCATTTTCACAAAATGACCAGCACCTTTTGGACCAATATACGTACAACATGGGGCACCATCCACTTGGGCCGCTATTTTGGTGAGGATGGGCATTACTTTTTCATAAGCATCTTTCTCTCCGCCAGGCATAATTGAAGGGCCGTTTAAAGCGCCAACCTCTCCTCCAGAAATTCCAATCCCTAAATAATCAATTTCTTTCGCCTTCAAATCATCGTATCTTCGGGCAGTATCATCATAATGGGAGTTCCCGCCGTCCATAATAATGTCACCTGGCTCAAGAAAAGGTACTAAGGATGAAATGACTGAATCAATCGCTGCTCCAGCGGTCACCATCAGGAAAATTTTCCTTGGGGTTTCCAAGGACTGAACAAAACTTTGTACGTCGTAATAAGGGGCGATCGATTGATTGTCAATTCTATGTAAAAGCTTATCTGTTAGATCTCTCGTGTAATTATAGACGGCGACTCTTTCACCGTTGTTCGCCATATTTAAGGCAATGTTACTGCCCATTACACCTAGACCAATAACTCCAATTGTATTGTTCATTTCACTTTCTTCTCCTTTTTAACTGCCAATAGTGGGGGACATAATTCCCCCACTATTGGATATTCATCTTAAACAAATAAATTTAGTAATAGAATGAACCCTAATCCAGCTACGGAAATAATCGTCTCAAGTAATGTCCATGTTGCGAATGTTTCTTTCATGGTTAAACCAAAATACTCTTTAAACATCCAAAAACCTGCATCGTTAACGTGTGAGGCAATTAAACTACCCGCTCCAGTGGCTAGGACGACTAAGGCAAGGTTCACGTCTGATTGACCTAACATTGGAATCACTAACCCAGCAGTGGTTAAAGCAGCAACTGTTGCAGATCCTAAGGCAATCCGTAAAATAGCTGCGATGATCCATGCTAGAATAATTGGTGATAATGAAGTTCCTTTAAATAATTCAGCTACATAGTCCCCTACATGACCATTAATTAATACTTGTTTGAAGGCACCGCCGCCACCGATAATTAATAGCATCATCCCAATATGTGAGATGGCTGTTGAACAAGAATCCATCACTGATTTAATAGGAATATTTCTTGCTAACCCCATTGTATAAATAGCGAATAATAACGAGATCACCATGGCAGGGGATGCACCGCCAACAAAACGGATAATGGCAAGTAAAGTGTTATCTGCAAATCCCATTGTTTTTTGAAGCAAAGTAATAATTGTAGCGATGGACATTAGAATTACAGGAAGCATTGCAGTAAATACACTGATTCCAAATCCAGGTGTGTCTTCCATTTTGAATGTTTTTTGCTCACCTAAAGAGGCGATATCTCCAGTTCTTGTAAAGGATGCAGGAACCAATCTTTTCGCTATCTTTGTAAATAAAGGTCCAGCAATAAAAACAGTTGGAATGGAAATAATAAAACCGTAAAGTAATACTTCCCCAAGATTTGCACCATATTCACCTGCGATGGTTGTTGGTCCAGGATGTGGCGGTAAAAATCCGTGTGTTACAGATAAAGCTGCCGCCATTGGAATACCAAGATATAAAATAGAAACCTTTAATTGTTTAGAAATCGCAAATACGATTGGAATTAATAAAACTAGTCCTACTTCAAAAAATAAAGCGATTCCAATAATGAATGAAGATACTACTACAGCCCACTGAATGTTTTTTTCGCCAAATTTATTAACGAGAGTCATCGCAATACGCTGCGCGCCTCCTGAATCTGCAATTAACTTACCCAGCATTGCACCAAGTCCAAAGATTAGTGCTATATGTCCAAGTGTTCCACCTAACCCTGCTTCAATTGTTGCAATGATCTCATCTAATTTCATTCCAAGTGCGATGGCCACACCGAATGAGACAACGATAAGTGAAACGAAGGTGTTTAATTTCAAACCCATGATTAATACGAGTAATGCTACAATCCCTATTGCTACTATTACTAATGGCATGTTATTTCCCCCAAAAATTAATTTTATATATTTTTATTAATTAATCCTCTTTGATAAATGGCAATCCGTGTATAATCTTCTTCTAAAACTCTCGATAAGTTAATAAAGATTGGCAGTAATTCTCTATACTCTCTTGCTGCATCTTCTTTAGGGGTATGTTTGTGTGTACTACCAACCATTTCAGAAACAACATCAAACGAATCGATTTTTCCTGTAGCATATAGACCTAAGATACAAGCACCCAGACATGAACTTTCATAGCTTTCGGGCACAACTACCTCTAAGTCAAAGATATCGGACATCATTTGACGCCAAACCTCTGATCTTGCGAACCCTCCCGTTGCTTGGATTCGTGTCACAGGACCTTCCATGCATTCAATTAAAGCTAGAAATACCGTGTATAAATTGTAAATGACCCCTTCAAGGGCAGCACGAATCATATGCTCTTTCTTGTGCGCCATCGTTAAGCCAAAAAATGACCCGCGTACGTCAGGATTCCATAAGGGCGCTCGTTCTCCAGCTAGGTATGGATGGAATAACAATCCATCGGACCCCGGTCTTACGCCTTCGGCAATCTTAGTTAGTACTTCGTATGGATCAATACCTAATCTTTTCGCTGTTTCTACCTCGGAAGCTGCAAATTCATCCCGAATCCAACGGAAGACCATCCCGCCATTGTTTACTGGCCCGCCAATAACCCAATGTTTTTCCGTTAATGCGTAGCAAAAAATTCGGCCTTTTTCATCGGTTTGTGGCTGGTCAATAATCGTGCGAATCGCACCGCTTGTCCCAATAGTGACCGCAATCTCACCTTTTCGAATCGCATTTACCCCAAGATTAGAAAGGACTCCATCACTGGCACCAATTACAAACGATGTTTGTGGGTCAATTCCCATTTGGTTTGCTAATTCTAGATTACAGTTGGTGAAAATTTCTGTCGTTGGTACGAGTCTTGATAGTTGTTCACGCGAAATCCCGGCGATTTGTAATGCTTCATGGTCCCAATCAAGTTTATTGAGATCCATCATGCACATGGCTGAAGCAAGTGAATAATCGACAACGTATTGGTCAAAAAACTTTTTAAAGATATATTCCTTTATCCCGATATATTTTTTAGCCTTTTCAGCTATTTCGGGACGATCATTCACAATCCAAGTAATTTTGCTTAAAGGCGACATAGGGTGAATCGGCGTTCCAGTCCGTTTGTAGACCTCATGCCCATTTAATTCATCCTTTATTCTATGAGTCCAAGCTTCACTGCGATTATCTGCCCATGTGATACATGGTGTCAGCGGTTGATCATTTTCATCCATAGCAATGAGACTATGCATGGCACTGCTAAAAGAAATAAACGAAATTTCTTTTTGTGGATGATTTTTCACGATAGTTGAAATCGCTTTTACTACCGCCGAAAAGATCTCTTCTGGGTCTTGTTCGGCTGTCGATATATCAGGTGTATAAAGTGGATAACCGATATTCTCATGTTGGATGACTTCGCCTTTTTCACTAAATAAAACGGCCTTTGTGCTTGTGGTTCCGATGTCTACCCCTAACATATAGCTTGTCATTGTTCTTGCACGACTCCTTTAGAAAGCATTTGTTGAGACCTCCAAAGGTCTTCTACTTTAACTTGTACATCATCAAAGTTTTGATGTAATGATAGAATCATGAGATCTCTATTTTTTGCTTCGATGGCATCAATGTATAGTTGATGATTATCGATAATCCGTGGAAAGTCATTATATTTTTCCTCGAACCGAGCCCGCATGGCTAAGAGAATGAAAGCTTCCATGACCGGTTTTGCATTATTCCAAATCATCATGATGTAGGAATGATTAATCGCTCGAATAATCGTTTCATGGAAGATGACATCTTGATAAGCAAACTCATCGGCATCATGATATTTGATGGCTATTTTCATCATCTCGAGTATTTTACTCAATTCCTTAACTAATAATGTATTGTCTAGTTTTACAAGGCGTTCATATACAAACGTTTCAATCAGTAATCGGACATCATAAATTTCCACTATCTCTTTTAGGGTGAATCCGATTACAACTGCACCCATTCTTTCTAGACGGATCAAATTTTCAGAAGCCAATGTTTTTAATGCTTCGCGAATGGGTGATCGACTCACGTTAAAATCGGCGGCTAATTTATTTTCTGATAGGATGGTATCGCTTTCAATCAAACCAGAAATGATCTGCATCCTAAGTTCACATGCTACACGATCACCAGCTGAAGCTTTTGAAAGCCATTTTGTGGGATACAATAATTCCTTCATCATTTCACCTTCTTAATATAATACGAGTATACTTGTATACAAGTAT
>NZ_JBALSN010000259.1:0-8914 GCF_036966985.1 Neobacillus drentensis
ATATCCAATGCGTAATTGTATTTGGTCATTAATTGTAATTTTATTGTAACGTTACAAAATAAAAATTACAAGAGTGTGTTTATTTGTTTAAAAGGTAAGTTGAGCTCTTATCTCGGATTAAAATGTTTGACAAGGCGAAAGTAAGGTGCAATAATTGGTTTTGTAAGGTTGTATATAACGTTACAAAAGAATTATTTTTGTAATTTTGTAATCTTTTAAATCATTGAGAAATATGGGATTTCGGCTAAAATCCCATATTTTTGACTCGGATTACAAATATTATACTTTTTTTTGAAAGTTTTTGATAGCGCTGTCATCTCAGAAGATGCATCGGTGGAAGTCGATGGAAAGTTTTAAAGGGTTTTGGGTATTACTAATTATATTTAGAAGTTGAATTAGATTTTAACATTGGAGGAATATAAGATGAAAATGAAAAAAGTAGCATCAGTCTTATTTGCAGCTTCTCTAACAGTTTCTGGTCTTGCTGCTTGTTCTACAGGTAATAAGGAGGAGCCAAGCACAGCTAAAAAAGGTGGGGTAACAACGATTGAATTCTGGGCTGCTCCGAACCCAACACAGCAAGTATATTGGAAGGAAGTTGCCGAAAAGTTTACGAAGGAAAATCCTGATATTAAAGTGAATGTTAGTCCAATGAAGGAAAGTCCAACATCAGAAGCGAGTATCCAATCTGCGATTGCAGGTAAAAGTGCACCGACCATGTCTGAAAATATTAACCGTGGTTTTGCCGCTCAATTATCTGAGAGTAAAGCGCTTGTACCTTTAGATACGTTAGACGGCTGGGATGATGTAAAGAAAAGCCGTAATATGAATGAAACATTGAAGGGCTGGGAATTTGCTGACGGTCACCAATACGTATTGCCAATTTACTCCAATGCAATGTTATTCGGCTGGAGATTAGACATCTTAAAAGAACTTGGATACAACGAGCCGCCAAAAACATATAGCGAAATGCTGGATGTGGCAAAGAAATTAAAAGCTAAATATCCTGATAAATATCTATGGGCAAAAGCAGACCTTGCTGATCCTACAGCTTGGAAAAGATGGTTCGACTTCTTCATGCTATATGATGCAGCGTCAAACGGTAACAAGTTTGTGGAAGGAACGAAATTCACTGGCGATCAAAAAGCCGGCGAACAGGTTCTTGGTTTAATGGATGATCTTCGTAAATCCAATGCGTTATTAACAAGACAGGCTAAAGATCCGTTTGAAAGTGGTTTGGGAATTTTCGTCGATGTTGGTCCTTGGACCATCCCATACTGGGCTGACAAATTTCCGAATATGAAATTCAACGAAACTTATACATTAACACCACCACCTGTTCCAGATGGTACAGATACTAAAAATGTTAAAACATTTGCTGATACAAAAGGTCTAGTTATTTATGCTTCTGCAACGAAAGAACAACAAAAAGCAGCGATGGAATTCATGAAGTGGGTGTATTCAAAACCTGAAAATGATGTGAAATGGCTTGAGAAGACAAGCTTACCGCCTGCTCGTGATGATTTAACAACAAACGATGCGTTTAAAGCGTTCTTTGACAAAAATCCAGCTTTACAACCATACGCAGCTGCCGTTCCAAATGGTATCCCGCCAATGGATAACTCAAAATACAATGATATTCAGACCTTTATTGGTCAACAAGCTTTCAATCCAGTAGTAAAAGGTGAGAAAGATCCGAAAACTGGATGGAAGGATATGCAACAAGCAATTAAGGGGGCTCTGAAATAATGAGCACAAAGCAAGGAAGGTTAGGCTGGCTGTTTGCCAGTCCTTATCTTTTATACGCAGTCGTATTTTTTCTCATTCCACTTGTTTGGTCCTTGTTTTTATCCTTTACTGATTGGAATTTAATTGCTCCAACGTTTACGTTTGTTGGATTTGATAATTATTTGCAGGCTTTTAAGAGTCCAGGTGTCCAAAGCGCCTTTTTTGTATCCTTTAAATTTATGGCTGTATTTGTACCATTAGTTATTGCGTCATCGATTATCGTTGCGTTAATCGTTCATGGACTCCCTAAATTTAAAGGATTGTTTCTTATTGGTTTTTTCCTTCCTTATTTAGCATCAGGGGTTGTTTCTTCCTTTATCGTAAAAGGAATTTTATCTTATAACAGCCCAGTCAATGAATTCTTAAGAAGCTCATTGGGCTTGGATATTAACTGGCTTGGAACACCTTTTGCTGCACTCTTTGTGGTTGCGATGATTATCGCTTGGAAATTCACAGGGTACTACGCGCTCATCTTAACTCCTGGTTTTGAGAGCATCGATAAGGAAGTATATGAAGCTGCGATGATTGATGGGGTAACTCCTTGGCAGCGTTTTTGGAAAATTACGTTTCCGCTTCTATACCCAGCTTTATTTACGGTCCTCATTTTATCCATCGGTGTGACATTTGGTATTTTCACAGAGGTGTACCAATTAACAGGTGGAGGACCTAATTTTGCAACCAATACGTGGCAAATGGAGATTTTTACAAGAGCGTTCTCGAATCTTCAAGCTGGTTATGCTTCAGCGATTGCGATTATTGCCTCTGTCGTCACGTTTATTTCAATATTTATCATTCGAAAACTCTTAGAAATGTGGGGGAAACGAAATGGGTGGAGCTAAGAAAAACGGATTATTGTTTCGTTACCTAATTGCCGTTGTTCTCTTACTGATTATGATTTTTCCATATATTTATATGGTGTTGAATTCTTTTGCTGTTTGGGATCAAGTGGATCAAAAGCTCATTCCAACCGAGTACAGCTTGAAGTCTTATCAATGGCTGCTAGGCGGAGGAGAAGCGGTCATCCCAAGACCATGGCTTAATGCGTTTTTAAACAGTTTTATCGTTTCAGGTGCATCTACCTTATTAATGATGGTTACCGGGGTAATGGTTGCTTATGCCTTAGCGAAAATACCTTTTAAAGGAAGGGACACGGTTAATAACGTTATCTTATTCCAAATGTTTTTTCCGGCGATTATTTTGTTGATCCCTACCTTCCTTGTGATTCAACGAATCGGCATGTATGACTCGTATTGGGGCATGATTTTGCCAAAAGCTCTTAGCTTATGGGCTGTGTTTATGTATACCAATTTCTTTAAAGCGATACCGGATACCTTTATTGAAGCAGCGAAATTGGATGGGGCTAACGATTTGCAAATCATGTTCAAAATCGTTCTTCCGATGTCCAAATCGATTACGACTGTAATCTTCTTATTCCTGTTTATGGAAAGATGGACAGAGTTGTTATGGGATATGTTAGTGGCAAAGAGTGACAATATGCTGACATTGAACGTGCTTTTATCACAAATGTTTGGTCCATATGGCGGGTATCCAGGCCCGATGTACGCAGCAGCTGTGCTATTGACGCTTCCGATCATTATTATCTTCTTACTGTTCTCGAAAAAATTCCAAGAAGGTATGCAATTTACACTTAAGTAGTTTTCCGAGATTGGAGTTCTAAATCAATGGATAAATGGTGGAAACGATCTTCTTTTTATGAAATCTATATGCCAAGCTTTAAAGATGGAAATGGCGATGGGATCGGTGATTTTGCAGGAATCACCTCCAAACTCGATTATTTGAAAGAGCTGGGGATTGAGGGAATATGGCTGACTCCTTTTTATCCATCGCCAAAGGTCGATAACGGCTATGATATTTCCGATTACAATGGAATTGATCAAGATTATGGGACGATGGCAGACTTTGAGCTATTTCTTCAAGAAGCTCATAAGCGCGGGATTCGTGTGATTGCTGATTTGGTATTAAATCACACCTCTTCTGAACATCCATGGTTCCAAGAATCAAAATCTTCCAAAAATCACCCCAAGCGTGATTGGTATATATGGAGAGATGAGCCGAACAATTGGGAATCCTTCTTTGGCGGCACTGCCTGGGAATATGATGCGGAGACGAATCAATATTATTACCATGCTTTTGCGAAGGAACAGGTGGATTTAAATTGGGCCAATCCTGAAGTGAAATGTGCGATGTTTGATGTTATGAAATTTTGGCTTGAAAAGGGAATCGACGGTTTCAGGCTTGATGTCATTAATTTCTTAAAGGTCCATGATCGGTTTGAAGACAATCCAACCGATGGGGAACAAATCCATTTATACGATAAGGACCAAGAGGGAGTTTTATCCGTTATTTCGGAAATTGCTGCGTTTGTTCATCAGTATCCGGATAAATTCCTGGTTGGTGAGGTTGGTTCTGAAGATTTGGATATTCTCAAGCAGTATTCTGGGCTTGGTAAATTAGATGTTGTGTTTAATTTTAATATCGGAAGCATTGGCGAATTTGACGCGGGTAAGCTGTTTGAGCAATTAGCGGCAACAGAGCAGGCTTATGGATCTGCACAAATGCCAACCCTGTTCTTTTCCAGTCATGATATGTCAAGGTATATTTCAAGATTTGGCAACGAGGAGGACCGGGCCAAACTTGTGGCAGTGTTAATGCTGACGGCCAAGGGTGTTCCGTTCATCTATTATGGGGATGAAATTGGGATGCGCGATTGGGTTACTGATGATATCGCGAAAATGAAGGACGTGCAAGGAATCATGGCCTATAAGTTCGCCTTAGAAGAGGGTAAATCACATGATGAAGCGCTGGTCATGGCGAATAAAAAATCGCGGGATAAGTCCCGGACCCCGATGCAATGGAATTTGGATGCCCAGGCTGGTTTTTCTGAGGGACTGCCATGGATTACGGTTCCAGAGGATGCCGGTAAAGTGACGGTGGAAGATCAGCTGAATGATCCTGAATCGATGCTTTCTTTTTATAAAAGTTTGCTTAAGCTGCGGAAGGAACATTCCTCTTTACAGGTTGGAGATTACGAATTTTTACGGATGGAAGAAGACATGATTTATTTCGTCAGAAAGGATCAGGTTGAAAAAATAATCGTAGCTTTGAATTTTTCTGATCAGCCGAATTTGCTTGAGGCAGGGACAGATGTGAGATTGTTACTTTCTAACAAACGGACAAGGCTGGACAGAGGAAATGAAATAAATGTTTTGGCTAATGAAGCAATAATCCTAAAGGGGGAAATCGGAAATGACCTTGTTAAAAAAGGGTAATGCTCAAACATGTGAAAAGCTTTTAGCTGAATTCACAACAAAAGCACAACCAACTAATCCTGAAAAAATGATCTTCTCAGGCGTTGGTGAGAATGATGTCTATAATATTAGCGCTCCGTTCGAGGATGAGGGCGAGCTAGTGATTGCAGGGCGAGTCGAATCACGTGATAGTGAACATTCGAATGTAAATTTCTTTGTTGAACGTAATGGCGAGTGGGTGCCGCGGAGTGGTGCGCCGGTTTTTGAATTGCAAGATCCTTTCTTTACACGCATTGCGGGAGAGCTTGTATTGGGGGGTGTTCAGATATTCCCTCATCCAACGAATGAAGGACAGCATGGCTGGAGAACCGTTTTTTATAAAGGTCAATCGATTGCGAATTTACAAGAATTTGCAAAAGGACCGGACGGAATGAAAGACCTTCGCTTAGTTGAATTAAAGGATGGAAGTATTGGGGTATTAACAAGACCTCAAGGTGAAAAGGGCGGCAGAGGAAAAATCGGCTGGACTCGAATCTCAACGCTCGCAGAATTGTCGGTTGATGTAGTGAGCGAGGCTCCCCTGCTCGAGGGGCAGTTTATTGACGAAGAATGGGGCGGAGCGAACGAGCCTCATTTATTGGCAAATGGTTTTGTCGGCGTATTGGGGCATGTGGCTTCCTTCGATGGAGAAGGAAATCGTCATTATTATCCAATGGTGTTTGCCCTTGATCCGGAAACAGGAGCTTTTTCCGATATGGAACTAATCGCAACAAGAAGCTGCTTCCTTCCTGGACCATCCAAGCGCCCGGACTTAGTGGATGTCGTGTTTAGCGGCGGCTTGGTTCGTAAGCAGGATGGTACTGCCGTTCTATATGCGGGCATTAGTGATGCTGAAGCGCAAAAGATTACCATATTAGATCCATTTTTAAAATATGAGCAATAATTGACTAATCCAATGAGGTGAGAATAAAAATGAACGTTTATCGATATGAAGAAAACCCGGTGGTCACTCCTTCAAATGTAAAACCGCACCGCCCTGATTTTGAAGTAATTGGTGCCTTTAATGCAGGGATTGCGAAATATAACGATGAAATTATCATGCTACTTCGTGTGGCAGAACGCCCGATTAGTAATGATACGAATATTATCAAATCGCCTATCTATAATCCACAAACAAATGAACTTGAGATTATAGAATTACGTTTAGATGATCCTAGATATGATTTTTCTGACTCTCGTGTGATTCGGGAAGCTGGCGATAAAAGTGGTTTTAAGTACTTAACTTCCTTATCTTATTTACGTATTGCACGGAGTAAAGATGGACATCAGTTCATGATTGATGAAAAGCCATTTGTTTACCCTTCGAACGAATTAGAGATTTTTGGAATCGAAGACCCGCGAATTACTCAAATTGAAGATACTTATTATATTTATTTCAGTGCGGTTTCACCTGTTGGTGTCGGCGAATCCATGGTTTCGACGAAAGATTTCGTCTCATACGAACATCATGGCATGATTTTTGCTCCAGAAAACAAGGACGTGTTAATTTTCCCTGAAAAAATTAACGGAAAGTATTATGCCCTTCATCGACCTGTACCGAAAAGTGTAGGCGAGCCAGAAATTTGGATTGCTGAATCAACGAACCTTCTGCACTGGGGAAATCACAAGCATTTGCTTGGGCTTCGTGAAGGCATGTGGGATAGCGCTCGTATGGGCGGTGGAGCTGTTCCGTTTAAAACAGAAAAAGGCTGGCTTGAGCTTTATCATGGTGCAACGGAGGATCACCGCTACTGCATGGGAGCTGTTTTACTAGATTTAGAAAATCCAACAAAGGTCATTGCGCGCTCCAATCAACCGATCCTAGAGCCAGAAGCAGATTATGAAGTGGAAGGGTTCTTTGGAAATGTCGTGTTTTCATGTGGGGCTGTCGTGGAAGGCGATGTCGTGAAAATGTTCTATGGTGTGGCAGACACATCTATGGCGTGTGCGGAGTTAAGCTTGAAGGAAATTTTAGATTCATTGACTTATCTAGAATAGCTTTGAAAATAAGTGCCAAAATCGTGTGATTGATTTTGGCTTTTTTAACATGAATTCGAATGGGGTAGGGCTCTCTAAAAGGAGCGTTTGAGAGTAAATGGATGCTATCCGAGAGAAAAAGTGTGCTAACCAAGAGAAAAGGTGAGTCAACCGAGAATAAACCGGCGCAATCCGTAAGTCCAGTGCGTTTTTTTTAAGTATTTTTACCAGGCAGGTGACGTTTTTATGAAAATAAATGAAAACTGGAAGATCAAACATTTTGATGTGGGGGCCGCTCGCGATTTGGAAGTGGCTTCTCCAGACTATATCGACTACTTCTGGATGACAGCTTCGGTACCTGGCGATGTTCATTCCACGTTAATCGACCGGAAACTGATTGATGATCCTTTTTACGGTCACAATGATTTGAAATGTCAATGGGTAGAAGAAAAGGTATGGTGGTATCGCACCACCTTCGAGTTCCATGATGAAATAACGAAGGACCATCGATATGAGTTAATTTTTGAGGGACTTGATACGTTTGCTTCGGTTTATCTTAATGGAGTAGAGCTGGGATCAGCTGAGAACATGTTTATTAGCCACAGCTTTGAAGTGGCCAGGGAGCTGAACAAGGGGAAAAATGTTTTGGCGGTCAAATTTGATCCCGTCCATGTTCATGCAAAGGATAAGATTCAATATTACTGGTCAGGCTTTAGCAAGAAACGGATCTGGACACGGAAGGCACAAAGCCATTATGGCTGGGATTGGGGGCCACGCTTAGTTGCAGCAGGAATATGGAAGGATGTTCATTTAGAGAAAAGAACCTTTGCTAAAATCGACTCTGTATTTGCTAAAACCAACTCTATTTCACCAAACAAAGCAGTGGTCGAGGTGGACGTGGAGATTGCATCTTTTAGAAAAGATAAGAATTATGAAGTGCTTGTTACCCTCTCCCATGGGGAAGAAAGATTTAAAGCAAACGTAGAAATCGATCGTAAAAAAGGAAAAGGTGTACTGGAAGTAGAAAACCCAAAGCTTTGGTGGACACACGACCTGGGTACCCCTCACCTTTATCAACTAAAGGTGGAATTATATGCGGACGGCATTAAAGTGGATGAGAGAATCGAAGATGTCGGGATTAGAACGATTGAAGTATTGCGTAAGGATGAAAACGGAGATCATTGTTTTACCTTTGTATTAAATGGAGAAAAGGTATTTGCGAAAGGGGCCAATTGGATTCCGATAGATAGCTTTATTGGAGCTGTTCCGGATTCTCGTTACAGGCATTTAATCAAGATGTCTAAAGACGCGAATATGAATATGCTGCGTTTATGGGGCGGCGGCATTTATGAAAAAGAGGTTTTTTATGACGAGTGCAATCGGCTTGGGATTTTAGTCTGGCAGGATTTCATGTTTTCATGTGCGCTTTATCCTGATTACAATAAGAACTTTATGGCCAACGTCAAAGAGGAAATTATTCATGTCGTCAAACGGCTGCGGAATCATCCGTGCCTGGCTCTTTGGTGNNTTATTCATCAGGGGAAATTACACACCCTTTTTACGGTGAAAAAATCTATCATGAATTAATGCCGGAATTACTTGAAGAACTAGACCCAACTCGTTTATTTTGGCCAAGTTCGCCATTTGGAGGAAATGATCATAACTCAAGGGAGCAGGGAGACACGCATAATTGGCAGGTTTGGCATGGGAATATTGAGCCGCGTACGTTCGGCCAGCCGCAAACAGTCAATTACAGTGTTGAAGGGCTGTCGTTTAAAAATTTTAAAAATGATACGACTAAATTTGCAAGTGAATTTGGTATGCACGCCTCTTCCAACCGC
>NZ_JBALSN010000260.1:0-4579 GCF_036966985.1 Neobacillus drentensis
TTTTTTGTAATTAAAAAAACCATAAGTTTTTTCAAGCATGGTAATATCTTCACCATATGACCCCCAATATAAAGCAAAATATTAGCATGTTTCCACATGCGCCGAGTGGATTCGGCAACACATGGGATGTTGGCTTGTTTACAATTAGACCTAATGTTTTCTTTGACTAAATTTGAAAATCTGCCTTTTATTATTTTTAACCAGAACAAACAATTACATATATATACCATATTCTGGGGATGATAATGGAAACATTTTGATAATGGAGTAAAAAGATGAAATTCATTTACCTTGCTTTAGAAAAGTTCATGAAAAGGGATATCCAACCAGTTGCTTCAAATCAGAAGTCTATATCGTTTAAAGAGGTATTCCATACAATCGATGAAAATATTTCTTTTTTTAAACATACATTTTCTGATTCAGCTGATTTAATGATTAAGGATTTAAATGAAAGAAATAATCGGGGAAGTTTGATTTTCTTAGATACGATGGTAGACAAGGAAAAGATTCAAAGAGATATTATAAAACCTATGATGGAAACAGAGGGTGCCCAGTTCGAAAGTGTACTTCATTCTAACTTTCTTAAATCAGATAACTTATTCAAAGCTCAAGAAGCACTTTTAAATGGCTCCTGTATCATGTTCTTGGATGGTGTCAAAGAATTCTACATGGTGGAAGTGGGCCTCTCCACAGAGAGGACCATTATAGAACCTAGTAATGAACAAGTCATTCATGGATCTCATGAAGGTTTTATTGAAAATCTTTCAACCAATCTTCATTTAATTAGGAAATCGTGTAGAACCGCAAACCTTACCATGGAATATATAACAGTGGGTGACCAGATTCAATCCAAAATAGCCATGGTTTATATGAAAGACCTTGCCAATAATGAAATGGTCAACGAATTCAAACGGAGGGTCCATCATATTTCAATGGATTATATCCCCAGTTCTGGAGCTCTTCAGGAATTGATCGAAGATTCCACATGGTCACCCTTTCCTCAGATTTTAAGTACAGAGAGAGTAGATCGTGTTATAAGTCATTTGAATGAAGGAAGAGTGGTGATGTTGATGGAAGGATCTCCTTCTAGTTTAATTATTCCAGTCACTTTTTTTGCATTTTTCCATTCACCTGATGATTATAATTCACGCTGGATGATTGGAACGTTTATCCGTTCCATGAGGCTCGTAAGCATTTTCATTGCGGTTAATTTGCCTGCTATTTATATCGCGGTGATTGGTTTTCATTTTGAAGTGCTGCCGGATGACTTAGTGCTCCCTGTTGTAAGTTCAATCAAAAATATACCTTTTCCTCCGTTAATTGAAGCACTTGTAATGGAGTTGACCATAGAACTGATTCGCGAAGCGGGGGTACGCCTTCCATCAAGAATTGGCCAAACCATCGGTATTGTAGGAGGTTTGGTTATTGGTGATGCGGTTGTCCGTGCAGGTCTCATTTCGAATACCATGATTGTGGTTGTGGCTATTACGGCCATTGCAGCCTACAGCATCCCGACCACAGAAATGAGTGATGCCGTACGATTTTTGCGTTTTCCCCATATGATCTTGGCATCCACCTTTGGATTTGTAGGGATTACCTTTGGGTTTATGTTTACGTTAGCTCATTTATGCAGATTAGAATCATTTGGGACAGCCTACTTTGCACCTTGGGCACCATTTCGATTAAAAGACATTAAAGATACGTTTATCCGTTTGCCCCTATGGAAATTTAATACACGTCCGCTTGATTCAAAACCAAACATCCTGAAAAAGCAATCTTTGGCAAGGGACTGGGAAAGTAATGAAACAAAACAAGAATAGAATTACGAACAAACAGCTTGTCTTTATGATTATCCAGGCCCAAATTGGTGTAGGAATATTATCGTTGCCCCATGATGTGGCATTAGTAGCCAAACAGGATGGCTGGATTTCCACTCTAATAGCAGGAGTCATCGCACAGGCGATTATTTTTGCCTATTGGGGACTAAGCAAAAGATTTCCTTCGCTATCTTTATACCAAATACTCCCAAAATTACTAGGGAAAGTTGTCGGGAAGCTACTCATTCTCTGTTATGCACTCTATTTTATGGTAACAGGGAGCTTAGTTTTAGCAAGATATAGTGATATCCTGGATAAATGGATCTTACCGCGTACACCTAATTGGATTACAATGGTTTTAATCCTCATCACCTGTATTTACATCGTCAGTGTAGGTTTAACCAGTATAGCGAGATTTTATGTACTGGTATCCCCCATTCTGTTTGTATTATTAGTGTTGATTTTGTATGCAATGAAGGATGCGAACTTCCTGTATATCTTTCCAGTAGGAGACCATAGCATTCTAACGATATTGAAAGGTTCAAAAGAAGCTGCTTTCTCCATGTTGGGCTTTGAACTGTTTCTTTTTATCCATCCCTATGTGCAATCTTCCGGAAAAGAGAAGCTGATCGCCATCACAACAGCGAACATTTTTGTCACCCTCTTTTATACCTTTTTGGTGTTTGCAGCCCTTGTCTATTTCGAACCCACTATAGATATCGCACTGACTCCAGAGCCATTATTATATATGATTAAA
Source organism: Neobacillus drentensis (assembly GCF_036966985.1). Lineage (GTDB taxonomy): Bacteria > Bacillota > Bacilli > Bacillales > Cytobacillaceae > Neobacillus > Neobacillus drentensis_E. The sequence goes on from NZ_JBALSN010000260.1 coordinate 2,575, forward strand.
GCCTATTCGTTTCAAGTTCTCGAAAGGACGGATTTATTTTTCTTATCGCTCTGGCTTGTCATCGTTGCAACTTCGATTGCGAACTGGCTATTATTATCTTCAATGGGGTTGGCCAGCCTTTTTAGAAAAAAACACTATGCCTTCTTTCTGCCCATTGTTGCCGGAGTCTATTTAATTTTGGCTCTTCTTCCTGATCAAGGAAGAGACTTTAAAAATTTTAATCACTTTCTTGGGCCGACGCATTATATTTTTATCGGCATCATCCCTGTACTTCTACTCATTCTCACATGGGTTTTGTCGAAAAAAGAAGTGGTGAATAACCCATGAAAAGCCAAAAGCCTATCATTGTACTCCTATGTTTATTACTTACTGGATGCTGGGATCAGCACCTGTTAAAAAATGCGGTTCTGGTACAAATATTAAGTTTGGATTTGACAGATAACGAAGATCTGTTGTTAGGGGTTTCCATCCCTATCATCGAGGAGGCCGCAGGGGGACCGCAAGCTTTGGTAAGAAGTGAAACATTTTCTGCAAAAGGTCATACACCAAGGGATAGCCGACGTAAAATCGACCGAGAAATATCTGGAATATTGGATACATCTAAAAATAAACTGATTCTGTTTGGCCAACAAATGGCCGCTTCAGGTATTTATCCACCGTTAGATGTCATTTGGAGAGATCCGCGAAATTCATTGGGGGCAACACTGGGGGTGGTGGAGGGAGAAGCGGTTAATCTGCTTAAAATTAGACCGAAACATGAGACAAACGTGAGCGAATATATACAAGACGCTCTTACAAGCGCAGAAGAAAACTCCATTATTCCGAAACAAACCATCCAGACACTCGCTTCAGAAATGCTTGATCCGGGAGAAGATATCGTCCTTCCTTACCTAAAAATGAATAACAAGAAAAGCGCTGTAGTGGTCGGCTTAGCACTTATGAATGAAAAAAAATATGTGCGAAGTATATCACCACAAGATTCAACCCTCCTTCTCTTATTGAATAACAAAAAAGGAAAATACGCACGATTTACAAAACACGTACATAACGATGAGGAGCAGAAATTAAAAAACTATATTACATTTAATATCCACAAAATGAAAAGAAAATTAAAAGTGCAAGTAAAAAATGGAGAGGTTTCTGTTTATTTACATTCACATTTAAGGATAAACGTGGAAGAATATCCCAAGGGGGATGTTCCAAAGGAAATAGATCGACTTAACAAGGCTTTATCCAAGGAGCTTACAGAGGACGCTAATCAGGTCGTTACAAAATTACAGCAGTCGAACTGTGATGTTTTTGGAATTGGAAGGCGACTGATTGCGCTTCACCCCAAAACTTGGGACATGCTGGATAAGAAGGATTATTTTAAAAATATAAAGTTTAATACAAAGGTGAAAGTTGAAATCATCAAAAACGGTATAGTCTTGTAATGTGTAAGTAATCAACCATGAGCACTAAGAAAGGGAGTAGGGGAATGCTGTAAAATAGCCTTACTGTGTTAAACAGTAGGGCTATCACGGTGCTCCATTGGAAGTCATTCAGAGTTTACTCGGTGATGAGTTAATTGAGACTACAAGTATCTATGCTCAGTAAAGCAGAAGCAAAAGTAGGCTTAGAGGAGGTTATGGAGCGGTTAGGTCACTGTGACGATGAGACAACCAAAAATGTTTATCTGCATGTAACTAAAGAAATGAAAAAAGAGGCTTCTCATAAATTTGCTCAATTAATGAGAAGCCTCTAATTTGGCGAGAAATGTTAGCAAAATGTTAGCAAAATGTTAGCATTTCACTTTACCTTTCATCAAAACCATTGTATATCAATGGATTGACGGCGTTATTACATCATGCCGCCCATTCATTTTCATATATAATAGAAACAAATAGTGTTTAAAAAAAAGCGTTAAATCAATGTTTTTAAGTAGTTTGACTTAAATGTTTTAAATGCGATATAAAACATTGGAGGACAAATAGGAGGACAAAAGAGGACTACTAATGTATATATT
>NZ_JBALSN010000261.1:0-21879 GCF_036966985.1 Neobacillus drentensis
GTTTTTAATCTTATTTATAATTATTATAATTTAATATTTACTTTTAATTAATATGTGTTATAATTAATTCAGATAAGAAATTAGGAGGAATGCTAAATGACAGTCGAACAAATGATCAACCAACAAATTGCAAACTGGAATGTACTATATACTAAATTACATCGTTTTCACTGGTATGTGAAAGGTCCTCACTTCTTTACCTTACACGGAAAATTTGAAGAATTATATGAAGAAGCAGCCGCTACAATCGATGAGTTTGCAGAACAATTATTAACAATTGAAGGCCGTCCTGTTTCTACCCTTAAAGAGTATCTTCAACTTACAACAATTGAAGAAACGAACGAAACACTAACAGCCGAGGAAATGGTACAAGCAATCGTCCATGACTTTTCTTTAATCATTGATGAGTTAAAAGTTGGGATGGAAGTCGCTGAGCAAAATAATGACGAAGTCACTAGCGATATGTTTTTAGGCTTAATTGGAAAACTTAAGAAACATAACTGGATGTTACAATCTTTTTTACAAGCTTAATATTAAGGACAAGGCTTATGTCTTGTCCTTTTTTCGTGAGGTAAAATTGATTTTTTCCATTCAGGAATGACTTTGCTATTATTAACACATGGGGGGAGGAACATGATGAAGAAATTCACGATCATGATGATGTTCATTTTTTCTATGTCCATGATATTAACTGCGTGTAGTTCCGAAAAGCCGCAGCCAAGTAAAGATGCTCAGCCAAAGCAAAATGGCATACAATCTAAGGAAATAAACCAAACCTATTTAAAGCAGCTGGATGAAATAAAGGCTTGGGCAGAGAAAGGAATGGTAAAAGGTAGTCCCTTTAATGCGCTGGAAAGCACAATTGATCAGGTTAACTCTGAATGGGGGGTACCCGACAAAGTGGATCAAGCCGGTGAGGGCAACTATGAAACCTATAACAATAAACAAATTGTTTTAGGATATAACAAAGGCGGCGAAATTTTCGACGTCCGTTCATATGCAACTGATTTCAAAAAAATTACAGACAAGATGATCGTCAAGTCATACGGGAAACCCAAGGAAATACGGGACAATACTAATGAAAATATTTATGTTTATGTATTGACGCAAGGAATCGAGCTTAAGCTAATCGTACCAAAAAGCTGCAATGTCATTGATCATATTTCTGTTTTCAACCCGAAAAGAACTACTTTCACACCAGCAAATAATGAATACATTCTTGATATAAAAGGTAAATCAAATCAGTTATCAGATTCGGCTTGGGCGTCGATGCAAAAATGGCGGAATGATATCGTTCTTTTTGCTAAAAGCCAGGATGATGTTTATATTAATGGTCCTAATGAAAAAAGGATCGCTCTTACCTTTGATGATGGGCCAGACGAAGTAATCACTCCTGCAATTATTGAGATATTGGCCAACTATCATGTAAAAGGAAATTTCTTTTTTATCGGCAGTAAAGTTAATAAGTATCCTGATGTTGTAAAGGATGCCTTTAAAAATGGAAACTTAGTCTTAAGTCACAGCTTTAATCATGTGGAATTAACGAAATTAGGAACTGAAGCCATCCGACTCGAAATTGATCAAGCAGGTAAAGCTATTAAGTCAGTGATTGGGAAAGAGCCAGCTATTCTTCGTACTCCCTATGGGGATACGGACGAGAAGGTTGCTGATGTTTCTAAGCAAGAGGGATATTCTATTGTCCTGTGGTCCATCGATACGCTTGATTGGTCCCAAAGGGATTCAAAAAATATCATTCGAAATGTCGTTGATAACTTACGAAACGGTGATATTATCTTAATGCATTCCGATTCTGATAAAAGTGAGACCAAAAAAGCACTACCGCTCCTAATCGAAGAATTGCAAAAGAGGAATGTTCAAATTGTCGATTTAGAGACTTTGTTACATGTGAAGGCCTATCAATAATTGAATTGGAGATTCGCTGATTGAATTAGAAAATTCGCTGATTGAACCTTGAAATTCGCCGATTGAATGCAAAAATTCGCTGATTGAACCTTGAAATTCGCCGATAAAAATAAATACTCAAAAAAAAAGCCGTACCTGGTACTATAAAAAGAGAAAAAGCAGCTTCATTTGAGGCTGCCTTTTCATATATAGGGCTATTTCACTTGATAATTTCTCAATAACTCCACTTCTTCATCCGTTAGTTCACGATATTCACCTAATTCGAGTGTCTCATCCAGTGGCAACGGGCCCATCGAAATCCGTTGGAGATAGACTACTCTTTTCCCAACGGCTTCAAACATTCTTTTCACCTGATGAAATTTCCCTTCTGTGATCGTTAATTCTATGTCGGACCGGATGCCAGATTTTAAAATTTTCAATTCACCTGGCTTAGTTTCATAACCATCATCCAAGGTAACACCATTAGCAAACGCCTCAATATCGTCCTCAGTCACTTCACTATCAATGACTGCAAAATACGTCTTCGGAACATGCTTTTTCGGTGAAAGCAAGCGGTGGGCTAATTGACCATCATTAGTGATTAGCAGCAACCCTTCTGTATCCTTATCCAATCTACCAACGGGAAACGGTTCATAGACTTGGTCCTCGAGTTCTAATAAATCGATGACGGTTTCGGTAGAACTATCTTCTGTGGCTGATAGCACTCCTTGGGGCTTATTCATCATCAAATATATAAATTCTTTGTATTCGATAATTTCTCCATTAAGTGTCACGGTTTGGGTGGATGGATTCACATGCTGTTTTGCATCTTTTACAACTACATCATCCACTTTAACTGCACTGCTTTTTAACAGCTGCTTAACTTCTTTTCTGCTTCCATAGCCGAGGTTTGCAAGCATTTTGTCAATTCTCAACGCTTCTCTTCCTCCCAGGTAATTTTAATTTGTTCATGATCCGATCAAGTTTATCTCCAAATAAACGACTGGCAAGTCCTGATTTTAAGCCAAGATAAAAATAAATTCCAGCTCCCACTGCCGCACAAATAACAATCATAATAACAGATTGAATTTTTGATGCCGGAGAAAGGAATAGCAATAATAGTTTGTACATTAATTCTGTGCCCACCCACATAAATCCAGCAAAGATGAAAATTAACAAGCTTCTTCTCCAAACAAGTCGGAATGGATAACGGGCATATGCCTTAATTACAATTAAATTAATGAGAATGGCAGCAACATATCCTAGTGTTGTTGCCAATACTGCCCCTCTTGTTTCCATCATTTTTATTAGCGGGATATTTAGAGAGAGTTTAATTAATAATCCTACAAGTAAGCTTAACACCGTAAATCGTTGTTCGTTGATTCCTTGTAATATGGCAGCAGTAACAGAATATAAGGAAAAAAGAATGGCTACAGGTGCGTATGCCCTTAATACTTCCGTACCAATTACATCATGTTGATAGAACGCTGTATATACAGGTTCCGCCAATAACGAAAGACCGATGGCTGCAGGTAACGTTAAAAATAACAGGACCTGAAATGTCTGATTTAACTGTTGGTTTAGGCTTGCTCCTTCCCCCTCAACGAAGGCTCTCGTTATACTTGGTACAAGAGTTAACGAAAATCCTGTTGCCAGCGAAACTGGAATAATGACAATTTTATGGGATTCAAAGTTCAAAATAGAGAAAAAGGATTCTGCAAATTTCGCTTTCCCGATTTCTGCCATTGCCTGACTAAAGGTGAATTGATCAATCGCCTGAAATAAAGGGTTAGCTATTCCCACTAACACGAACGGAAATGCATAAATAAGAATTTCCTTATAGATATCCTTAAGAGAGATATCAATTGTGCCTTTATCATGTGAAAGGAGTTCGTCTAAATACGGTTTTCGTTTATACCAATACCAAAATAAAACGAATAAACCGCCAATAGCGCCAATAAAGGCAGCAAATGTCGCCACACTTACGGCTGTTACCATTGTGCCATTAAAAATATGCAAGACGGCGAAGGCCCCTAGAAGGGTAAACGCAATCCTGACAATTTGCTCCACAACTTGCGAAAGTGCAGATGGGCCCATCGATTGGTGCCCTTGAAAGAATCCTCTAATGAGGCTCATAAATGGAACAACAATTAACGCAAAACTTACAGCTCGCATGACCGTTGTGACATTATCTAAATTTGCCCTTTTATCACCAACACTCATTTCCGCCAATGTAGGTGCCGCAAGATACATCACTAAAAAAGCCATTACCCCAGTTAACAACATAATGACCAAACCCGATTTAAACAGCTTCCTGCCAACTGCGTATTCCTCAAGAGCATTATATTTTGAAATAAATTTCGAAACGGCAAGCGGAACACCAGCTGTTGCAATGCTAATAAAAATCGTATACGGCACATAGGAAAACTGATATAGCGTAGTCCCTTCCCGACCGACAATTTGAAAGAATGGTATAACATAAATTAAGCCGATAACCTTTGAAAGTATCGTTCCTAGCGTTAATATAAACGTTCCTCTTAATAGCTTAGACTGCATAAAATCCCTTCCTACCCGAAGAAATACGTGCGCCTTTTCACAAATATGAAAACTACTTTTTTTGCACACTATAGTAGTTTACAACTTCTTGCCCCCGGACGCTACTAACAACCAAGTGAAATTTATGAAAATATGGGCACATTCGTTTTATTTTAATGATAAATGTTTATAATGGAGTGATGGATTAATAAAAAGTTGGTGTATATATGGAATATGATGTAATTGTCATCGGCGGCGGCCCATCAGGGTTAATGGCAGCCATTGCCGCTGGTGAAAAAGGCGCAAAAGTCCTTTTAATAGATAAAGGTGACAAACTTGGCAGAAAACTAGCTATATCCGGAGGCGGACGCTGTAACGTGACCAATCGCCTGCCGATTGAGGAAATTATCAAGCACTTGCCGGGAAACGGGAAATTTTTATATAGTGCCTTTTCTATCTTTAGTAATGAAGATATTATTAAATTCTTTGAGAAATTAGGAATTGCCTTAAAGGAAGAAGATCACGGCCGGATGTTTCCAATCTCTAATAAAGCACAGTCCGTTGTGGACGCATTACTAAATCAATTAGAAAAACTTCATGTACGAGTCTTTAAAAATAGCCCTGTCCGTGACCTCATCTATGAGGATGAGCGTGTTTCGGCCGTGGTGCTTAAAGACGGGCAAACTATATCTGCTCAATCCGTCGTGATTGCTGTCGGGGGAAAGTCTGTCCCTCATACAGGTTCTACAGGTGATGGCTATGCTTGGGCTGAAAAAGCGGGCCATACCATTACAGAACTTTTTCCAACCGAGGTTCCAGTGACCTCAAATGAACCATTTATAAAAAACAAAGTCCTTCAAGGGTTGTCGTTAAGAGATATCGACTTAAGTGTCTTGAACCCAAAAGGTAAGCCCCTCATCTCGCACCGAATGGATATGATTTTTACCCATTTTGGACTAAGCGGTCCTGCTGTCCTTCGCTGCAGCCAGTTCGTGGTTAAAGCATTAAAAAAGTGGAAGTTAACAGAAGTAACTATGAGCCTTGATGTCTTACCTGATAAGAAAGAAGAAGAAGTTTTTCAAGAAATTCTATCACTTGTAAAAAGTGAGCCTAAGAAAAGCATTAAAAATACGCTCAAAGGGCTCGTTCCTGAACGATACCTCCTGTTTCTTTTAGAGCATAACGGGATTGACCCATCTGAACAAGGCGGTATGATTTCTAATGAAAAAATACGTGGTTTTTCTAAGAGTTGTAAGCAATTCCTGATTAAAGTTAATGGCACCCTGCCTCTTGAAAAAGCATTTGTCACGGGCGGTGGTGTGTCAGTTAAAGAAATTGAGCCGCAAACGATGAGCTCGAAACTAATGAATGGCTTATATTTTTGCGGTGAAATCATAGATATCCATGGGTACACCGGGGGTTATAATATTACCTCTGCACTTGTAACTGGAAGATTAGCTGGAACCAATGCGGCCTTATATGCGAAAAATAAAAAGGTCTGACAAATTGTCAGGCCTTGTAAATAATCATCGCTGAAAAACAATAAATCTGCTCCTCTTCTTCTTCCTCTGCCATTGCGGCCACATTATATTTAATATCAAGCAGACTTGTTTCGTCCAGCCCTTTTAAAAAACGATTCATTTCCTTTTCCAAATCCTTCTCATGCTCCCGATCAAACAACTTCACCTGTATCAATGTTCTCTCCCTCTCTTTTTTACTACTATTCTTACCACTTTTCTGAATTTTAAAAATTCAATCTTTATAAAAAGTTAAGTTTATTTTAAGTTTGAGCTTGTAAACTTCCTTTTAGAAAGACGGTTTTATTTTGAAAGGAGTATATACATGGATAAAAAACAACGAATCTCATGGGGCGTTAGTTTTGGAAGTTTAGCTTTAGTAGCCGGATTGGTCTCATATTTTGGAATACCTAATAACAATCAAATAGCGCTTAATCAAGGGCAAACGGCAAATAATAATTCCATTCAGCAATCGCAGGATGGCTTTTCACCACAAGGGGGCTATGGCCACGGGCATGGTTTTGATCAATCCACGAGTGGAGGCTCATCGCAAACTGATGGTTCAACCAACAATTTTAATAATGATCAGCCTTCGACAAGTAATGATCCACTCTATGGAAATAGCAATCAACAAGGGCAATTCTCAAATGGCGGCGGTCCTGGAATGGGACAACACGGCGGCTTTGATACAACTACTGGTGGTACTTGATGTATACCTGCGCTGTTTCCAGTTGACTTGATTTGCCGAACTAAAAAACCGATTCCAATATGGAATCGGTTATTCTGTGTATTCAGTTTCTCCAGTCCATGAGAGCATGCCGCCAACCATATTACGGACCTTATAGCCTTGATCATGCAAATAATGACAGACATTCCCGCTTCGTGCACTGGAGCGGCAAATAAAGATATATTCTTTATCCTTGTCAAAATAGTCGAGGTTATCAGGGATATCTCCCATGCGAATATGTTTTGCCCCTGGGATCATACCGAAAACGACCTCATGATCTTCCCTGACATCGACTAGCTCAAGCTTTTCCCCTGCCTCAATCTTCTTTTGTAATTCTTCTGGTGTAATTGTTTGAATTTCTTCCATCAAATCCATCCCCTTTAGGAAAAACAGCCCCGGAAAAGGGGGCCGTTCTGTAAATTAATTTGCGACGATATTTACAAGCTTGCCAGGAACAGTAATGACTTTGCGAATTGTTTTTCCTTCAATTTGTTCCTTTATACTTGCATCTTCCATTGCGATTCCTTCAAGTGACTCTTTGCTTGAATCCGCTGGTACCATAAGTTTTACTTTTACTTTACCATTAACTTGGACGACAATTTCAACTTCATCATCCACTAGTTTTGCCTCATCATAGGCAGGCCATGCTTCGTAAGTTATTGTTTCGCTGTGACCTAACTTTTCCCAAAGCTCCTCAGCAATATGCGGGCAAATAGGTGCAAGCAATTTAACGAATCCTTCGATATACTCTTTTGGTAAAACCGTAGCTTTATAGGCTTCATTAATAAATACCATCATTTGTGAAATCGCCGTATTAAATCTTAAGCCTTCATAATCCTCAGTCACTTTTTTCACCGTTTGATGATACACTTTTTCTAAATTAGAGGCTTCTTCATTTGCTTGGATCTTTGGATTTAATTCCCCGTTTTCTTCAACCAATAAACGCCAGATCCGATCTAAGAAACGGCGGGAACCATCCAGCCCATTTGTCGACCAAGCAATGGATGCATCAAGCGGTCCCATGAACATTTCATAAAGGCGAAGGGTATCAGCACCATGGCTGCCAACGATATCGTCAGGGTTTACTACATTCCCTTTTGACTTACTCATTTTTTCATTTCCTTCACCTAGGATCATTCCTTGGTTAAATAACTTTTGGAATGGTTCTTTGGTTGGAACCACGCCGATATCATACAAGAATTTATGCCAGAAACGAGCATAAAGTAAATGTAAGACGGCATGTTCGGCACCGCCAATGTAGATATCAACAGGAAGCCAATGATTTAATTTTTCCTGAGAAGCAAGTGCCTGATCATTTTTCGGATCAATATAACGTAAGTAATACCAGCAGCTGCCTGCCCATTGCGGCATTGTATTGGTCTCTCGGCGACCCTTTTTACCTGTTTCTGGGTCAACCACATTTACGAAATCAGAAATAATTGCTAGTGGTGATTCCCCTGTTCCAGATGGTCGGATTTCTTTCGTTTTTGGTAACATCAATGGAAGCTGGTCTTCAGGAACAGCAGTCATTGTGCCATCTTCCCAATGGATAATTGGAATCGGTTCGCCCCAATAACGCTGGCGGCTGAATAGCCAGTCACGCAGACGGAAGGTGACTTTCTTCGTTCCAATTCCTTTTTCTTCTAACCAAGCAATCATTTTTTGGATGCCTTCAGCTTTATCCAAGCCATTTAGGAATTCAGAGTTAATGTGTTCTCCATCGCCTGTATAGGCTTCTTTTTCAACATCTCCACCTGCGACAACGGCTTTAATTGGCAGGTTAAATTCTTTTGCGAATTCATAGTCACGCTCGTCGTGAGCAGGAACCGCCATAATTGCCCCAGTGCCGTAGCTTACTAATACATAATCTGCAATCCAGATTGGCATTTTTTCGCCATTTGCAGGATTGATCGCATATGCGCCTGTAAATACGCCTGTTTTCTCTTTTGCAAGATCGGTACGCTCTAAATCACTTTTCGTTTTCACCTTATCCAAATAAGCATCCACCGCAGCACGTTGTTCAGCTGTTGTAATTTTATCTACAAAAGCATGTTCCGGAGCCAGCACGGCATAGGTAGCACCAAATAATGTATCGGGACGTGTTGTGAAAACCGTAAAAGTCTCTTCATGACCTTCGATCGAGAATGTTACTTCTGCACCTTCCGAACGGCCGATCCAGTTACGCTGCATTTCCTTTAAACTTTCTGGCCAATCAAGTTCTTCTAGGTCTTCAAGTAAGCGGTCACCATAAGCAGTGATTTTTAACATCCATTGCTTCATCGGACGGCGTTCAACTGGGTGTCCGCCACGCTCACTTTTTCCATCAATGACTTCTTCGTTTGCGAGAACTGTTCCAAGAGCCGGACACCAGTTAACCGCAACTTCATCAATATAAGCTAAGCCTTTTTCGAATAACTTTAAGAAAATCCATTGGGTCCATTTGTAGTATTCAGGGTCGGTAGTATTAACTTCACGATCCCAATCATAAGAGAATCCTAATGATTTAATTTGTCGGCGGAACGTGTTGATATTCTGCTCGGTAAATTCTGCAGGGTCGTTCCCCGTATCTAATGCGTACTGTTCAGCCGGTAAGCCGAACGCGTCCCAGCCCATTGGATGAAGCACATTGTATCCCTGCATCCGCTTTAAGCGTGAAAGAATGTCGGTAGCTGTATAGCCTTCAGGGTGTCCTACGTGTAGTCCTGCTCCTGAAGGATATGGAAACATATCTAAAGCGTAGAATTTTCTTTTGTCATATTCTTCGCTTGTTTTAAATGTTTTTTCTTCTTCCCATTTCTTTTGCCACTTCTGTTCGATGTGATTATGATCGAAACTCATACTGCTCTTCCTCCTAAAAAAAAATAAAAAACCTCTCATCCCAAAAAAGGGACGAGAGGATTGTATGTATCTTCCCGCGGTACCACCCACATTAGTGTTGTCAACACTCGCTTCATTCATCCTTAACGCGGAAAACGGCAAGCCTTACTATTCCTTCACGCTTGCAACTCAAAGGCGAGTTCATGATGTACCCGGTTGACTTCCACCAGCCGTCAACTCTCTAAAGTGCGGATATGAATCATTACTACTCCTAATCACAGTCATTTCAATATAAAGTATTACGGTTATTGTAATAAATTTTCTGGCGGTATGCAAGCAAACTTGTGCCTAATTTAAGGATAGTCTCAATTTCATTAAAATAAACATTTATCAAATGACTTTATTAAGAAATTGAGTCTGTTTCTTCTATAATAAAATAGAGGGAAGCGTCAGAAGCACTTCCCTCTTCAACCCTATTTCACCTGTTCAATCTGAAGGTTATCTAATATAAATGTTCCTGCCCCGGTATCTTCATTCACACTAGTTCCATCGCTGAAAATTCCAATATAGGTTTGCCCATTGTCGGAACCAGTGACTGTAAACTCAGCCGTTTTGGTAGTGGCAGATGCCGGAAGCGTATTATTCAAACTTAGTCCCTTGGCAGCTGTAATATCTCGAACATCAATTTCTTGATTTCCTGAGATAAAGCGATAGACATTGGCGGTAGTTTGATAGTCAAAGGATACTTTATAGGTTACTCCCGGCTCAAAGTGGAAGTGCTGCGGAATCGTGCGATACACTAATCCTTTGTTACCAGTATTTACTTTAACTGACCAATTTCCGCCTAAGACATCATCTACTAATTTTTTTCCTGCCCATCCTTTTTGTGTATACGGTGCATGTAATTCGGACAAATGAATTCTATTGTCTTCTACACCTTCCGTATTCCCGATAACAAATGGGTAAATTCCTTGTACGACCGATTCAAAATCTTGTTCGAATACACTGGATGATACTTCATTATTCAGGGATTTTTGAACGATCCGAATATCATCAAATTTGGTAGTTCCTTCTCCGGCCTCACGGCTGAGAATGATTTCAGCCTCTTTAGAGGTAGCCTTAAAGCTTACTTGCATTCGTTGCATTTTGCTATTGTATCCATCATTTGAAGCATGTGAGTCGGCTTTTACATAGTTCTTTTGCAAACTGCGGAGCGTGTAATTGCTAACATCTTTTACTCCGCCCGTTACTTTGATTCCGGCCTTTACATCACTATTGTTTTCTACGTATACCTCTGCCACATAATCCTTGCCAGGCACCAGGTCAGTAATGGAGCGGGAAACGGTTGTATTTTTTAATGGACTTTCCATATTCAAATAATAGTCGCTGCTGCTTACATTACGGGCAGTTCCAGTTTGATTCGTTCGGATGACACTGACAGCATCTTTATCTCCTGCCACTTTTGTCACTTCATCTTTTACGGTTCCCGAATTGAATCCTGTGTCATAGACATGAGCACCGTTGCTCCAATCTTCGACCTGTAAGCCTTTTTCCTTTTTGTCCGGAATAACAACATATGGCGTTGCTGCCTCAGCTGTCAAGGTTACCTTATTATTGACCACTTCGACTTTCTGCACATCGGTTCGGCCTTGATCGGTCAATTTGTACACATAAACCTTTTTAGATGGACCAACAAATCCATCTGTAAGTGTCCAAGTTGTAGTACCGCCTTCCAAATTCCAGTGATACATTTTTTCAGGATCAGGAGTTGGATTTTTAAAATCTTGTTTCACCCAAGGAAGTAAATAAGTGTGTTCATCAAGAATAACATTTCCATTAAGTGTAATAACACGCTCTCTGGAGTTGTCTTTTCTTTTTACAACTACATCATCCCCATTACTTGGGTCCGCCAATTTAATTTCTTTTTCCAGGTTGGTCTTTTGCTTGTCACCTTCCACGTCTGTCCAATCGGTAACATAATACTTTTGTAAAAATTTTGTTGGCAGATTGGTATCGAATGTCATCCGGATAAACTGGTCAAAATTCTTATCCGATTGCCATCCCTCAAAGCCAGCTAATTCAAATCCGCCAAGCAACGGGTGATCCGCCGTTCCGCCAGCTTCTGGCCAATTCAACACCCATGAATCTTTTTGGTGATTGCTAATAAAGCGGAGTACTTCTGAGTTGATTCCCTTGCTTGATGCCCCACCGTAGTTCTTATCCGTTGCCCAGTGCTGCCATGTAGAATAATTGGCTATAGATGTACCAAACTCAGTGGATACTCTCCAACCTCTATCCATAAATTGTTCTGCAACTCGGTCAGATTCCCACTGATCTTGATACCATACATCCAAATAGATAAAGTCAAGACCCGGTGCAGCTGCTTTTAATTGGTCCAGTCTTATCGCACGTGTTCCTGAGTACAAATCCTTTAATTTATTGATGGTATAAGATTGGTCTAGCCAGCCCCATCCTTTGGAATTCGGACCATCAATAAAATCCTCACTAAAAGCTTTAGCTTCAGGATACGTTTCTTGAGCATTAATATGGACACCAAATTCAGAATTGTACTTATGACCTTCACTAATAAGTGTTTTTAAATCGTCAGCGCCACCGATCCGTTCACCAACATTACCGTAATCCGGGTGCCCGCTGTCATGACCTTCATTTCCATATCCTTTTAATAAAACAGCCTGTCCCAGTTCATCAGTAGCGAGAGCTACCTTTTTAACATTATCCAATGTTTTTAGGAATGGGTGTTGTGCTTGTGATCCAAAATTCATGGCAATGCGTGTGCCGACAAGATTGTTTACATCTTCTGATCCTTTTATGTCCTGCATGATTTCGCGGTAAGCAATCGCACCGTCCTGCCAGTCCACTTCATCATCTTTATTCAAATCGTCAGCAATGGCAATTTTCACAGTTGGCTTAGTCGTTTGTGGTTCCGGCATAAATTCTCTTTGATAATAAAGCAAGCTGGAACTGATCCCGATGGCTTTCGTGCCATCTTTATTCTGATAACGATTAGCCACTAAGTTACGGTAGCCATTGACTTCCGAACTTGACCATACACCTGCACTCAAAGTGTTCGTTGACAGGAAGGCTGTATAGTATCTTTCTGAAGTCCCAATGCCTCCCAAAGATGAATCGACAGTAACATCAACATCCCCCGTTTTTGTCACATCACCGCTAATATTTGTTAATTTGGCTTTTGCATTGGTTTGAGCTGAATTGACGGAGACAAAGTTTAGATCAGCTAGTTCAACCGATTCGATTTTTGCACCTTTAGCATTGTGGATTTCTTCAAAGGTGTAGATCACTTTATTTTTTTGAACTTTTAATGAAACTTTAATAACACCATCAAGGTCTTCATATTCATCGCTTACCTTTAAGGTATACAATGCTTCACTTCTGCTGAGCTTTTCAAAGCTTACCTCTGGATAGTAAAGTGTGCCGTTCACTTTCAATCCGTAAACGGGAGATTTTTGTCCGTCCATGACCTTGTCGCCCACCCGGTATTCGATGACACGCGGGAATACTTGATCAATTGTGACATTCATAAAATCTGAGCTTAATGTATCCTCTACCGGAGGAGTATCCGGCGCTTTAGGTGGAACGTATTCTTTAATTTTAATGTTTGAAATCGTAATGTCGGCAGCACCACGGCTTTTTTCAAATCCAAGTAAACCTGCTTTATTGACACCGCCTGATAATGTCCAGCTGTTCACCTTTATATCATTAATGTATAAAGTGGCTACATCATCCATGAATTTCATTCGTAAATGATAGGTTTTATTTGCTTCTAATGGCACGTCTGAGGTCATCGCCGTCCAATTGTTAGCAGGACCAAAGATCTCTCCGAAATACTGATTGTTCTGATCTCCCGTTCCTACATATGTATAGGAGGATGGATTCTGAACACGATAGATGAATCCAAAACGCTTCATCGCGTCGGTTCCTGGAGTAATATCAGCTTCAAAAATACCATTCTTTATTCCTTGCATTTTATTGTAGACAATTCGATTCTTTTGGGTAGAGGTAACCTTGAAGGTAGCTGAACCATCTTCATTATAGATAACGCTTCCGTCGCCTGAGATGATTTTAAAATCCCCTTCTTCCAGTTGGTTATCGGTAATGTTGACAGGTTCTCCATCACCGGGCTCTGTGCCTCCATCTCCAGGAGCATCTCCTAATTCAAAAAGTACTTGGCTGTTTTTGCCACCAAAAGCACCAAGTTTAACCGCTTCCTTCCCTGTAAGCAGGTTATTTACGTCATTAGATAAAGTAACCGGTCCAAATAAATCTTTTCCATCTAATGCAACATTCAAAGTGGTTCCGCTATAATCAATTTTAATAGAATGATTGGTTCCTGCTTCTGGAAGTGGTCCGCTTGGTCTAGTGTTTAACCAGGTCCCACTGCCTTTATATTTGTATTCATAGAACCATCCAAATGAGTCATAGCCTACAAAAACAAAGTTATTAGGATCAATATAATGTGGATAGAAACCAAATCTGGTATCTGCACCATTCAATTCAGGAATAAAGGTATATTCCATCGTTCCTGATTCTTTTGCTGCTGCATCTGTTTCTTGAAAAATAGCTGCTTTGGCTCCATTGTCATTTCCAGCCCCTGCCCCAAGCTTTGCATAGGCCTTCCCATTCTGAGTGACAATTTCATTTACCTCATTTCCTCCAGTAGAAATCGTAACCCATGGATTCTTCACTTCTGCTACCGCACGTAACGGCGGAATAAACCCTGTCAAGAACGTTGGCAAAAATAATACAAGTGCAAGCAGTGTATGGCTAAATCTTTTGTAATTGTTCCTGCTCAATTCCTCTCCTCCTTTAAATTTACTATTTTAGTAGAAGACGATGCTTTAACATCCAATAACACCCTCTACTTGTAATCTAGCTTACTTTTATTAAAACGCTTACACAATAAAGATATTGTCCAAATTTTTAGAAATATTGCTTTTTTAGTGAATTGCATAAAAAAAACGAACAGTGCCTGACACCGTTCGCTCTTTTTTCACCTCTAAAACAATAAACAGACATTACGCTTGCGATTAATTTGCTTTGTCAAACCAGGAACTAGCTGTCTCTTTCAATACTAAATTAAGTTCTTCAATATTCCTTTTACCGTTTTCTTGTAACCAGTCACGCCCCGCTTGTTCTCCAGTTGAAGCAAAAGGTGTGACACCTTCTTTCCAGGTTGCCCGACCACATAACACGCCGTTAAAGGTTGAACCTGATTCTTTGGCAAACTTCAATGTTTCTTGGAATAGTTTTGCGCTTACTCCCGCACTCAAGAAGATAAACGGCAGCTCAGTTGCTTCACTTTGTTCTTTGAAATAGGAAGCCGCCTCTTCTTTACTGTAAACGACTTCTCCTTCGGTATAACCTTCCACGAAGTTCATATCTACTGGAATTTCTACTTTCAATACATCGACATGGTATTGCTGCTTGGAGAACTCCTTCATCGCTCCAATCACTTTGTGCGGTTTTACTTTTGCATACGCTTTACTTTTTACGTCATCATTTTCCGCATCATAAGAGACAATTTCCAAGAAAAATGGAATGTCTTCAGCCGCACACTCGGATCCTACACGTTCCATATAGACGTGTTTATAGTTATTAATTTTTTCATCTTCATCGACATCGTAATAGAGTAAGAATTTGATGGCATCAGCGCCTTCTTCCTTTAATCTTTTTACTGACCATTCAGGTAATAAATCCGGCAATCGTCCCACTTCTGACGCATCATAACCTGTTTTTTCATACGCTACTAATAATCCGGAGTCCCTATTACGTACCTTGGCTGCCGGCAGTCCATACTCCGGATCCAAAAGAATCGCTGTTGCAAAAGGTGTTAATTCTTCAGAAACCAATTCTTTAAAACGGATAATGCCTTCATCTCCAACATGTCTTGCACCACCAGACGCAATCATTTTTTTCAATGAGCCGCGTTGGTCAATGGCTAACGCTCCAATCACGCCATTTTCATCTGATAAACGTTTTAGAGCTTCCAATTTATTTTTGGTTAGTTCTAGCATCGTCAATCTCCTCTCTCAATCTATCTTTTCAACTTTAACGAAGTCAAGGTACTGATTGAACTTGGTCATATTAATAGAACCGGTTTCGGCTTCCATGGTATTTAACATTCCTGTGGTCATAGCCGTTTTCAGAACTGTCTCAACCCTTTGATTTCGATTCAGTGCCACAGCTAACCCAGCAACTGTCGCGTCACCGGACCCAACCGGATTGACCACTATAATCTTTGGAATCGTCACCCGGTAATAATCCTCACCATGCCTGACAAAGGCACCGTCGCCACCCATGGACACGATAATCCATTCAATCCCGTGAAATATTTCTTGGCTTAAAGTTTGTTTCAAATCAATGATTCCTTCTCCCACTTCAATACCCAACAGCTGCGAAAGCTCCGCCGTATTCGGTTTGATGGCAAATGGTTTTCCCCCCCCTTGCAGCAAGACTTGTTTTAACGATTCTCCTGACGAGTCCACAATCACCGGAATTCCTTTTTTGTTACTGATTATTAACATGTGATGATAAAAATTAGCTGGTAAGCCTTTCGGTAAACTGCCTGAAATCGTCACCAGTGAAACATCATTAAGCATACTTTCAAATTTTTCTAAAAAGGCTGTCCCTTCCTCCCTAGATAACGTCGGTCCAGATTCTAAAATCTCTGTTTGCATGCCTTCATGAAGAATGGCAATACAATTTCTTGATTCTTTTTCGATTTTCAAAAAGTCATTAGGAATATTGCTATTATTTAGTTGCTGAATGATATAATCACCAATTGTTCCGCCCAGCACACCTGTCGTCAGAACGTCTTCTTCCATTTGAGAGATCACTCGGGCAACATTCAAACCTTTCCCGCCAGCCGTTTTACGTACTGTTTCTACCCGGTTGACATCGTCTACCTTGAATCGGCCAACCGGATAGGAAATATCAACCGATGGATTCATTGTCACAGCTAAAATCATCGAACTCACTCTTTCTGGTTGTTGTTTTGGCTTGATAACGACAGATACCATCCATGTAAGTCGCGATTAAATCCAGTGCAGGATTCAACACGATAAAGTCTGCAGCGTAACCCTCCGTAATTTTCCCGCATTCATGATCGAGTTGAACACTCTTAGCAGGTGCGGTACTCGCCATATAAATAGCTTCCTGAGGTGTAGCAATCCCCCACTCGACGACATTTTTGACGGCATCTTTTAATTGTAAAATACTGCCTGCTAAACTACCGCCTTCTATTCGGGCAGCCCCATCTCTAACATCGACAGGGAATTCTCCTAACTGATAGTTTCCTTCCGGCATTCCCCCAGCCATCATACAATCGGTCACCATGACGGTTGAATCTCTGCCGCGAGTATTCATTAAAATGTTTGCAGCAGCTGGATGAACATGGTGGCCGTCACAAATGACTTCGGCAAACACATCTTTTAATATCATGGCCGCACCAGCCATCCCCGGCTCACGATGGTGCAGACCGCTCATTCCATTGAAAGTATGAACAAAAATGGAAGCCCCTTTTTCAACCGCTTGTTTAGCTTCTTCAAAGGTAGCATCACTATGGGCTAACGCAACCGCAATCTCTTCCCCCACCGCATATTCAATAAATTCCGCTGCACCTCTTCGCTCAGGTGCAATGGCAATTTTTTTAATAGAATTATTGGATAATTTCTGCCAAACTTTCAATAGATCAACGGATGGGTCACAAAAATATCGCGTGTTTTGTGCCCCTTTATGCTTTTCGGTAAAAAACGGCCCTTCTAAAAAAATCCCTTTAATTTTGGCTCCACGAACTTTCGTGGAATTAGCACCAATCATTTCAACGACATGATTCAACGCTTTGGTCGAGGAGGTTAAGGTAGTCGGCAAAAAAGAGGTAACTCCACAGGAAAGAAGCCCTTCAGAAATCTGATTCAATCCTTCAACATCATTGTCCATAATGTCGTGATTTCGAAATCCATGAATATGGGTATCTACTAAACCGGGAGCAATCCAATGCCCCGCGTAATCAATGATTTCTGCCGCTTTCTCTGGCCTTTCTTCTGAAAAATTACCGAATATTCCATCTTTTATTTCCAAAAATCCAGGCCCTTCAGCCTTCCCCTCAAAGAAAAACTTATCTGCAAAGATATACTTAGACATGATACTTTCCCCTACTGATATTCATAGATTGTTACGCCTTTAACGACACGGTTCACCGTTCCTGTCGGTGAAGGTGTATCTGGTGTATTACCGACTTTTACCGAAGCCAGCAGTGAAACCGTTTGCCCAATCATGACAAAAGGTAATACCAAGTAAGCATCCGGTACGAATTGAGCCTCGCTGCCGAATCCAAACGTATTCCCATCATAATTGGTTTCTCCATCAACCTCGATGGCACATATATAGCTGGCAATGTTATCTTGCTGCATTTCTTTTAACATATCTAAATCGTATGGACGTGTATAGGAATGGTTTGAAACAAACACAAATACCAATGATTTTTCATTGACAAATGATTTTGGACCGTGTCGGAATCCTAGTGGTGAATCAAAGGCTGTGACAATTTTTCCAGCTGTCAGCTCTAATATTTTTAATTGCGCTTCTCTCGCTAAGCCTTCTAAACTGCCTGAGCCCAGGTAAATAATTCGGTCAAAATCATGATCGATAATCGCTTGGATTATGTCTTCCCTTTGAATGACACTTTCACCCATTTGCCGAATCGTTTTTACAATCGATGATTTTTCTTCAATCGATATAGAATCAAAAACGAGTAAAGCCGTTAACGTCATACACGTATAGCTTCCCGTCATCGCAAATCCTTGATCATTCGATTTTTCAGGCATCAAGAGCAATAAGTTATTTTCATCCCCTTCTGCCCGCTTGGCTAAGTGACCATCTTTAGCACAAGTAATTGTTACCTGGTACAAATCGGTTACGATTTGTTCTGCTAATTGGACAGCAGCGACACTTTCCGGGCTGTTCCCGCTTCGAGCAAACGAAACGAGTAAGGTTGGAATATTCGCTTTTAGGAATTGATAAGGATTGGATACCAAAGTGGTTGTCGGAATACTGAGCAATTCCCACTGTTTTTCATCCACTTTTTCTTTTAGATAGGGTGTGACGGTCTCACCGACATAAGCAGACGTTCCGGCGCCTGTAAAAATGACCCGAATACGACCGTGTTTAGTTGATATTTTCTGTAAAAATGCTTCAATCTCCCTGCTGTTCTCTGTAAACAAGGCATATGTTTCAGCCCATAAATCGGGCTGCTGTTTTATTTCCGCCGTTGTAATCGATGCACCTAATGGCACTAATTTTTCTTGACTTAATGTAAACATAACCGACACTCCTCTTTGGAAATTTATATCCTTTCGAATACTCGCAATCCTGCACCAACAACACCATTATTCTGCTTCAATGTACTGAT
Organism: Neobacillus drentensis; assembly: GCF_036966985.1. Classification (GTDB taxonomy): domain Bacteria; phylum Bacillota; class Bacilli; order Bacillales; family Cytobacillaceae; genus Neobacillus; species Neobacillus drentensis_E. The sequence continues at coordinate 18,947 of NZ_JBALSN010000261.1, forward strand.
GTTCATCTGGTCTAAAAGATGCTGCTGTTCAGGAAGTTGATAGATTTTTAGTTTTTCTTTGATTAACTCAAGCAGAAAGGGATTATTCACGATAACACTGCCCCCGAAAACCATTTTATGCGGGTCTAATAAACAAGAAATGGAGTAGAGACCTTGTGCTAAATGCTCGGTCACCTCATCGATGATTGACTGAGGTTCCTGTGACCCGTTTAAATATCCACTAAAGACATCCTTGGTGGAAATCGTATCTTTCTGTAATTCCTTTTTCGCTCTTTTCTCAATCCCAGGTCCGGCAGCGAGGATTTCTAATCGTTCGTTGGCTCCCTTCGATAGAACCGGGATCAGCCCCATCTCCCCGGCGAATCCTGCTCCTCTAAAAAAGGAACCATTATGAATGATAGAACATGAGATTCCTGTACTGATCGTCACGTAGATAAAGGTCTCATTGATTTTTCCCAGTGCCGCTTTCCATTCGGCAAAAGCCGCCATATACACATCGTTGTCAATAACGATAGGTTTAGAGCCAAATTGCTCATGTAAACGGGCGGCAATCGGAAACTGCTGCCACGGCAAATTGTTTTGAAAAACAGCGATGCCGTTCTCGCGATCGACTTTGCCAGGTACCCCGACGCCAATACCTTCAATCTCAGAAAACGGTGTTTCTTCAAGAACTTGTTCCACCGCTGTTACTACTTGTGCAAACATCTTTTCGCGGTCGGAAGGATTACTTTTTACTTCCGTACGGTGAAGCAGTTCTCCTGATTCCGAAACGATTCCCGCTGCAATCTTTGTCCCACCGATATCAATGCCAATTGCCCTTTTCATGTTCTTGCACCTCTACTGTCAATTTTGATTTATTAGAGAGTACCTACTCATCAGTTGAAAAAATTGATGTAACCGGGAAGACGGGTTTTATTCAAAAAATACATTCCACACGCTTCGCAACATCGGGTTGACGGTACAAGTCAAACGGAAGAAAAACTCATAGAAACTAGACTATGAGATTAAGAATCTGATTATTGTAAGTAATTCTATTATACCACACCAACTTGTAGGGTCAACCCAACATAAGGAATACATTTAATTTTCAGGGAAAGAAGATCTACAAACCAGGTGTGTAAGAATAGAGAACAAATTTTATTTTCCACTTCCAGCGGTCATTCCTTCGATAATTTTATCTGATAACCATAAATAGAAAATAAGGATCGGAAATATGATAATAACGACTCCCGCGAACAAACTTACCCAATCAGAATTATATTGCATCGATTGATAAAATTGGTATAAACCGACGGACAATGTGTATTTTTCATTTACATTCATATATGCTTTTGCAAGTAAAAACTCATTCCATAATCCAACGGCATTTAAAATCATTACGGTAACCAATCCAGGACGAGCCATCGGAAGCATAACCTTCCAAAAAACAGCGTTTTCACTTGCCCCATCTATGATTGCTGCTTCCTCTACATCTGAAGGTAAACTTTGAAAAAAACCAGTCAGAATGAAGATTGTAAACGGTAGGGACAACGCAATATAAACAATGATCAGGCCAATAAATGAATTAATTAATCCAATTTTTATTAACAGTAAATAAATCGGAATCAATACAGCTTGATATGGAATACCAATCCCAATAACAAAGGCATTCGTTAGAAACTCCCTGCCAATAAAGTTATACCTTGATAGAACGTAAGCGGCTGGCGCACTCACCAAAACGATACCAAGTACACTAATTGTAACCACTAGTAAACTATTAAAAAAATAGGAGGCAAGATCAGACTGTACCCAGGCAGTATAATAATTGCTCCACTGAAATGAATCAGGGAGGCTCCAAAACCCTTCAAATAATTCACGATTTGTTTTAAGGGAGGCTAATACAATCCAACCTAAAATAAATAAAATAAATAACGTCCATACATATATAAATGTTTTTCCAAGTGCTGACCATACACTATGTCCGTTTGAATTCACTTTGTTTTGCCCCTTTCCGTTTAGCCGCAATTACTTTATAGTTCGTAAACTTCACGTTTAAATAACTTTCTTCCAGTAACAACAAACAATAAAACAACAAAAATCATAGTCACTGCAATGGCACTTGAATAGCCTAATTGATAAATAGGTGTACGCTGACCGAATCCAAGAATAAATTGATACATGGCTGTATTCCACATCCTTGTCGGCGGCTCCGCTCCACCAAATGCAAACAAGAAATCAAATAATCGTATGGCATTAATTCCCCAGAGGATTACCGCAATGGACATAACGTCCCAAATTAGTGGCAGTGTAATTTTTGTGAAAATCTTAAACGTGGATGCCCCCTCAACCCGAGCGGCTTCAAAAATCGTATTCGGAATTTTATCTACCCCGGCTAAAAGAATAATGGCATAAAAACCAGTACTATACCAAATAATGGCGATTACTGCTGACATCATAATGTTGCTGGGACCGGTCCAGTTAACTGGGTTGAGTCCGATAGAGGTTAAAATGGAATTAAAAAAACCAATATCGAAGCGGTATAAATAATTCCAAACCACCGCCAACGCAATAGGTGCAATGATTTGCGGGAAAAATATGATAGCACGGATTGCCTTTTTTGCTTTCACCCCTTGGCTCATCAGTGCGGTAAAAATAAATCCAATGAAAAAAACAAAAAGGCCCCCAACAAATAAAATAAGAATCATATTTAAAAATGACTGCCAATATATGGGGTCCCCTATTAATTTTCCATAATTTTTTAACCCCACAAATTTCATTTCATCGGTAAACCCACTCCACTCATTAAAGCTAATCCAGATTCCATATATTGCAGGACCTATAAAAAAAATGAGATATAAGCTTGTTGCTGGCAACAAGTAAGGTATTGTCAACTTTTTCTTCCCCAATCTCACATTTCTCCCTCCTTTTCAACACTAGTTTTTTCAAAGAAAGCA
>NZ_JBALSN010000261.1:21903-22209 GCF_036966985.1 Neobacillus drentensis
TTCTAAAAAATTTATTTTTTACTCCAGTAATTCTTTGTTTGCCTTTGCAGTTGCTGAACAAACTCTTCCGCTTTCATTTCACCAAAAATTAATTTATCATCTAGAGGTAAAAATACCGTTTTCCACCAGTCAGGATATTCGGCCTGCAAACCATCGTATTCCTTATGGTAGGAAGAGGCATTGACAACAATATCTCTAAAATCTGCCAGCGCTTCCGGTGCTTCTAAATCTTTCCTTGTACTAATATTTTTTGTATCTTTCACAATACCTTCTTGGTATTTTTTCTGCATGGCAAAGGCTAAGAAG
>NZ_JBALSN010000262.1:0-10557 GCF_036966985.1 Neobacillus drentensis
TAGTAATATGAAATTAATTGTATACACAATGAAATGCTAATAATTTTGAGACAGAAAAGGTGTGTGATTAGGTCGCGCATTACCTTGGTGTAACGCCTACATCTTTTCTGCCAAATTTCAGGGGATAAGGTGGGTTAAAATGAACAACGGGGAAACAAAAACAGACGTCATTTTAATTGGTGCCGGAATCATGAGTGCGACTATTGGGACACTCTTGAAAGAATTAGTACCAGAATGGGAAATTACTGTGTATGAAAAACTCGAAAACGCAGGCGAGGAAAGCTCTAACGAATGGAATAATGCAGGAACTGGTCATGCGGCACTTTGTGAACTTAATTACACAGTTGAAAAACCAGATGGATCTTTAGATATTAGTAAAGCGATAAAAATTAATGAACAGTTTCAGGTTTCCATGCAATTTTGGTCTTATTTAGTAAAAAGCAAGCTGATCGATAATCCACAGGACTTTATCAAACGCTTGCCGCATATGAGTTTAGTACAAGGGGAAGAAAATCTAGCTTTTTTAAAGAAACGATTTGAAGCGCTGTCAAAAAATCCTTTATTCCAAGGAATGGAATTCTCTGATGATCATGAAAAACTGATCGAATGGATTCCGCTAATCATGGAAGGCCGTACATTGAATGAACCGATAGCGGCAACCAAAATTGACTCTGGAACAGATGTCAACTTTGGTGCATTAACACGCATGTTGTTTGAACACTTAGAGAATAAAAATGTCCAGATAAACTATAATCATAATGTTAACGGTATCAAACGTACTAACGACGGACTATGGGAATTGAAAGTTCAGAATCAATTTAGTGGTACAGTCAAACGCCATACGGCAAAATTCGTCTTTATCGGAGGCGGCGGAGGAAGCCTGCATTTACTGCAAAAATCGGGTATTCCTGAGGGAAAACATGTCGGAGGATTCCCAGTAAGCGGGCTATTCATGGTATGTAACAATCCAGAAGTTGTAGAACAGCATCATGCAAAAGTATACGGCAAAGCTAAAGTTGGTGCTCCGCCAATGTCTGTTCCTCATCTTGACACGAGATTTATCGATAATAAAAAATCACTGCTTTTTGGACCATTTGCCGGTTTCACACCAAAGTTCTTAAAAACCGGTTCAAATATGGATTTAATCACTTCTGTCAAACCGAATAATGTTTTGACGATGTTGTCTGCAGGCGCAAAAGAGATGTCACTAACAAAATACTTGATTCAACAAGTAATGCTAACGAAAGAACAGCGTATGGAAGAGTTACGAGAGTTTATCCCGAATGCTAAAACAGAGGATTGGGATATAGTAGTAGCGGGCCAACGTGTACAAGTTATCAAAGATACGGAAGCAGGAGGAAAAGGAACACTGCAATTTGGTACGGAAGTGATTACTGCCGCTGATGGCTCGATTGCTGCGTTACTGGGTGCTTCTCCTGGCGCCTCCACTGCTGTTCATGTAATGCTTGAGGTGATCAAAAAATGCTTCCCTCAACATATCAAAGAGTGGGAAGCAAAAATCAAAGAAATGATACCTTCATATGGCAAGTCACTAATGGAAAACCCAGCGCTTTTGCGTGAAATTCATACTTCAACAGAGCAGACACTTGGACTAAGTGAAAAAGAGCTTGCATTTAGTTAATTCTTAGGAAGCAGAAATCAGTTTATAGAATTAGAAAAAACGCCGATTGGCGTTTTTTTTTTTAGGTTGCTGTTTCCTTTCCAAAAAATATTAATTTTAAAAACTTTATCCATGAGTGCATCGTCTATTATTTAAGGAAGGAGGAATAGACGTGGAAGAACTAACATTGGGAGTATTAGAAACAGAAGATAAAGAATTACTTATTGATGAAATTATGACCAGGTATGGACAGGAAGTCCTCCAGCTGGTTTTTTCATATGTAAATAATCGCGCCATCGCAGAGGACTTAACGCAGGATATATTTGTTAAGTGTTATAAAGGACTTCATACATATAGCGGCAAATCGAAGCTACGAACTTGGTTGTGGAGGATTGCTATCAATCATTGCAAGGATTTTCTGAAAAGCTGGTACAACAAAAATGTCGTCATAACAGAGGATGAACCGTTAAATAACACGACGAAAAAAGAAATGATCGAACAGGCGGTCATTCAAAGACAAGAGGATGATCGATTGATTGCTGCGATCATGCTCCTTCCTATTAAATACCGGGAAGTCATCTATCTCTTTTATTACGAGGAGTTACCCATTAAAGAAATTGCTTTAGTAACAGATGTGGGCGCTAGCACTGTGAAAACCAGGCTCAGACGAGCAAAGGAACTTCTGAAGGAACGATTGGAGGAAATATGATGGAGGATCGTTTAAAGAACTTAAAAAAGACCATGGATCAACGGGCGTTTTCTCAATTGAACTTTACGGAGAAGCATCGTAAAAATATCCTTGGAAAAATTAATCAACCAGCAGAAAATGATGAAGACATTCTGCTAGCGGTTATGCAGCTGCTTGTTCATGAAAAAACAGGCTTTGAATTAACGAAGCAGCTGCGGGGAAGAGGTATTAAAAAATTTGAAGATAATGAAGGATTTTTATACACTCTTTTACATCGACTAGAACAGTCCGGATGTATCCAATCAAACTGGACTGAAGCGGGAGCTAAGTATTATCAACTAACGGATAGAGGACGAAAAGTGCTGCGAAAAGCTGATAAAAGACAAACCAATAGCCAAGTAGTATGGAAAGAATTATTTGAGAGGTGAGGCATAAGTGAATAAAAAACAAGTCTTTTTAAATGAAGTCATCGCTCAAATCAAATCGAAGGAAGCAAAGCAATATGTTACAGATGAATTGAATTATCACGTAAAGGAAGCGAGAAACTACTGGATAGAGAAGGGGTTGAAAGAAACAGAGGCGGAGGAAAAAGCGGTAGAGCAGATGGGAAGCCCGGTTCAATTAGGGCAGCAGCTCAATAAACTCCATCGGCCAAAAGTAGATTGGATCCTGCTGGTTCTTTTAGTGACCATTTTCGGGCTTGGATTTTTACCAATGTTTTCAATCCCTATAGGAGAATATTTGTTAGCGACTAAAGTCATTATTACTTTAATCGGGAGTGCATCCGTTATAGGGATCATGCTAATGGATTATCGGAAATTAAAAAAACAAGGTTGGTTATTTTATTCCATTGGGGTATTGATTCTTCTGGTGTTAAGACTATTTTCAAACACCACGATTAATGGACTTCCGTTACTAAGGATTGGACCGTTAACGATTGAAAGCATCATGTCGCTCCCATTCTTCTTCCTTGCCTGGGCTTCCTTATTTAATCTTGAGAGGCTGAAGGTCTGGCAGTTTAGTCTATTGTTCCTTCTGCCATTCTTTTTACTTTTTACGGTACCAAGTATTTCTACTACATACATTTACACCATCATGGTCTTTTCGATGCTTTGGTGGAGCCGGTTTAGTCGGAAAATTGTTCTATCAATCTGGGGAGTATCCGTTAGTTGTTTCTTGTTCGTAAGCCTTATTTCATGGAAGTTTCTAGGCGTATATCAGAAAGATCGATTGTTGGCTTACTTAAACCCGGAAGAATATTCTGATGGACCAGGATTTATGATCTTACATGTAAAAGAATTTCTTTCAAAAGCAGGATGGTTTGGTCACTTCATGAACAAAGAATTCATTCCCGAAGCCCACACCAATCTAGTCTTTGTTAGCTTTACCTATTACTACGGCTGGCTTTTAGCCCTTGCGTTAGTCGTAATCCTTGGTCTATTTATCGCCAGAATTATGATCATCACAAGCAGGATAAAAGATCCGTACGGAAAACTTCTGCTAATCGGTGCCGTTTCTCTTTATACCGTCCAGCTAGTTACTAATATCGGAATGACACTAGGCGTTTTCCCATTAATTTCGATATCCTTGCCATTTATGAGCTATGGACTAATGCCAACACTGCTAAATGCTATTTTAATTGGGATTGTCTTAAGCGTCTATCGCCGAAAGGATTTAACCAGAATAACGGTGCTATTAAAAAAGTAATAGAAATAAAAATGAACACTGGACCAGGCTCCCGTGTTCATTTTCATATCAGAGTAATATTAGTATTGTACTTCCAAAGCACTTTTTTGAAGAGGTTCGGAAGATAGACTATAAGCTATGACCTTCTTCTTGTACTGTTTAACTACATCAATGCGATCGTTGTAACTGAAAACAAATAATCGAACATCTTTTTTACCACTTTTCGTATCAATAACCAAAGGAGTATTGCTATTTTCGGGATGTAAAAATAATTCCTCTGTCCCTGGATAGATATAATGCTGCTTCAGATAGGTAGCTTCATTAAAGTAATGAATCACTTGAAGTTTGTCTTCATCTACTAAGTTCTTTCCGTCAATAGTTATGGTGACGTCTGTTTCATTAAGTTTTGAATGAATTTCAAATTTCTTTATAAGCCATTCCACTGGCCCAGTTGGAAGACAGGTCATTAATATTTTAATCGTACTTACGATAATTATCGAAACAACAGCCCAGGTCATTTTCATCATCTCCGTTAAAGATTAATAGGTTAATAATATCCCATCCGGAAGAATTGTTAACCGTCCAATTCAACTAAAAATACACCATCCACTTTCTGTCCAAATAGTACAAATGGAAAAGGCTGCCGTTTTGGCAGCCTTGTTAGGGAGAGTAACCATTTATTTTAAGTTATACTTGATGATAAGTTTTGTTCGACCACTTTCTTCTTAACCCAAGGTTTGGAGACCCAGCGCTTTAGGGCAAAGAATCCTCGGATACATTCATCTAATCCTTGGGCAAGCCATATTCCTAATAGTCCTAAACCAAGTGTAATTCCGAAAAAGTAACTTAAGACAACGGCAATTCCCCACATAGAGATTATACCGATTACAACAGGGAAGCGGACATCGCCGACTGATTTTAAAGATCCCATGAGAACGATATTCATGGCCCGGCCCGGTTCAATAAATACAATCGCCCATAAAACTGGGAGAGCGATAGCGATTATGTCAGCATCGGTTGTAAATATAGTTAATATTGGCTTGCCAATTAAAGCAACTGCAAGTGAAACAGCCGCCGAAACAATCACGGCAATTTTTAAAGTCTTAAGGCCCCTTTTCAGGGCTTGATCATATTGTTTAGCTCCGATATAACGGGCAATCAACAATTGTGTCCCTTGGCCAATTGCAAATGTAAATAGGAAGCAAACCATGGATATATTTAAAATATACACCCGTGCAGCTAACGCCGCATCCCCGGTAAGTGCTACAAAGCTTGTAATTACCACTTGTGAAAATTGATAAGAGAGGTTTTCTCCAGCAGAAGGAATCCCAATTGATAGAAGCCCCTTAACATCCGTTTTATTAATTTTAAACAAATCTTTCATATGAAACTTTAAGGCTAGTTGTCTATAAACAAAGTAAAAAAGTGCGGCGATGATAAAAATCCGGGCAGCAACCATAGCATAGGCAACTCCTGCAACACCTGTTACAGGAAGGCCGAACCACCCTTTAATGGCAATAAAGGAACCGACCATACTAATCACATTCATGATAACCGTAACGATCATGGTTTCTTTTGTATGCCCGTAGCTACGCAAAACAGCACTTAATGCTAATGCAATAGCCTCAAGGAAAAGAGACAGCCCTATGATAGATAGGAAGGTGTAAGCAAAATCGTAAACTTCCCCGCTCAGTCCGTAAAATTTTAAAAACACACCGCCAAAAGCAACTACAACGATGGTCATCACTACACCAATCCAGAAGTTTACCCCAAAGGCAGACCTTGCAAGACGTCGTGCCCGGTCTAATCGGTTTGCTCCCAAATTTTGACCGATAAGGATGGTCGCGCCGATGGCTGTGACATTAAAGACTAAAATAAATATATTAATAATCTGATTGGCTACGCCAACTCCTGCCACTGCATTGTCTGAATATCCACTTAAAATTAACGTAGCAACAATTCCCATACCCATATGAAGCGATATTTCGATAAAAAGAGGCCACGTGATGCTATATAATGATTGGTCTTGGTACTTATTGTTTTCTACAGTCAATTTATTCTCCTTCTTTACTCACAGTATAAAATCTATTCTAACTATATTTAATCTAATTTAAAATAAAAAAGATATTCCAAAAATTTGATTGGCGATTAAAAAAAACCGTATATAAAACGGTTTTTAGTCAGAAAGATAAATATTTAATTCTGCTTTTCTTTGATCTTTTCACGGATTTCTTCCAGTTCTTTTAATGACAGTTCACCCAGAGATTTTTTAATTTCCTCTTCAATCAGTTTTTTGTTGCTTTCTCGATATCGATCCCACCATTCCCGCAGACCTTTTGTTTCGTCTAAAAGGTATTCGACATCAAGCTCTTCTAATTCATCGTCGGACAAATAATTCATTACAGCTCCTAACATGTAAGTAAGTTTCTCAACTTCATCTTCATTTTTGTGGTCACTTTTCGATACATCATTCTCTTCGGTGTCAGGCACCTCATTATTCATATTCGGTGAAGCTTTTCGTGGCATCGTTACCATTCCTTACTATATTTTACTTTTACGATATAAACTTTAGTATTACCATTAAAAATTTGATTGATGAATTTTCCTACTAACGACACAATTTTATTGAATGAAAAAATTGTAAAAAAAAGTTAAATTTATAATATAATATTATTAATACGTTAGTGAAGTAAGGAGGTATGATCATGATTTGGTTATATATTTTTACGCCAGTCGTTATTTTGGGTGCAATAGCTGTTTATTTTGACAAAAAATCTGGAGCCGCTCCTTCTGATGATAGTAGATTTGCGGAGAGGTTAGAGGAATACCCACCGGAAAATAACAATATATTTGGACCTTAAACTGGAAGCCCTGGCTCCAAAGGCAGCTTTGATGAAAGTAAAAAAAGAACCCCCTGAATTTATCCAGGGGGCGAAGTCAATCTACAAACAATGACATGAATGTAGGCTTTTTTTCATACTATATTTTGGGGGTGGAAAAATGCCAAGAGCAAATTATCGAAGTTCAGACGTGGACTTAATGGCAAGGATGATGAGAGCAGAAGCCGAGGGTGAAGGACAACAGGGAATGTTATATGTTGGAAATGTAATTGTGAATCGCCTTGTAGCAAATTGTTTAGACTTTAAAGGACTAAGGACAGTTCCGCAAGTTATTTATCAAGTGCAAGGTGGAAATTATTCCTTTGAAGCAGTTCAAAAAGGGAATGTATTTTATCAACGATCAAGAACTTCTGAAAGAAGATTAGCAAAACAAAATTTGGATTATTGGAGAGACCACCCAGGGAAGTATGCGCTTTGGTATTTTAATCCACATGCTCCATGCCCTCCAACATGGTACGGTCAACCTCAATCAGGACAATTTAAAGAACATTGTTTTTATGAACCAAAACCTGCAACATGTGATAGTGTTTATAGAGGTTAAGCTAACTCTTTGAGTAAACCCAGATTGTCGAGAAAGGTTATTTTTCTCGGCAATTTTTAATTTTGTCTGAGTCTACCCAATTGATTATTCATTAAAGATATGTGCCTGCACAGATTGGCACTAAGTCATGCCCATTTATAATATAGACGGGCTCCAATTTCCTCTCTGAGTGTAATATATAGGGTAATGTTATATTAGCCCCCCTACTCGAAAGGAAGTGTAAAAATGACTAATGCCATACCGATGACTAATGCTTTACCGATTACTGCTCCCGCAAATGTTCTTCCCCAACCTCCATTGTGTTACTCCTATGCAGCTCCTGTTTATTCAGGTTGTTTTCCTGCACATGGGTGCGGTGAATTTATACTCATAGTAGTGTTGTTTATTTTATTAATCATTGTTGGTGCAGTTTGTTTCTGTTAAAAGATGTGACTGTACTTTAATCCTCCACCACTTATTCCTCAACAACTGCCTTTAAAGGAAGTTCTTTGTGATAGTGATGCCGTTAACTGGTATCACTTTTTATAATTAATAGATAGATATAAGAGTTTTAAGTGTACATTAAAAGTTAAGTGTTTCACGAAGTATTACCATTAATTAAATTATATATTATTTCAATAATTCATCAGGAAAAATATGTTAATATTATCTTATTATCTGAATCAATTAAAGTAAACCGGTTCAATATTTAAGACGGCGTTTTTTGGGATTCAAATGAAAAAAAAGATGGTGTATTCATTTTTTGAAAGGTAATAAAATTTAACAAATTTTAACCATGCAAATACAAACAAGGGGAAAGATGGTGATTCATTTGGTTGGAGGAATTGTAGCTGCGGCTCTTTTGTTAGCAGGAGTGGTTACAGGCGTAGTGGCTCTAGCGGTAAAGGACAGACCTAAATTAGCGAAAGAAAATATTCCAGAGAATTTGGGGGTGCTTTCCCATGTTCCGGTGACACCATTACTTGAAAAATTAGATACCGCTTTAAATTCAGATTATGTTGAACAAGTGAAGTATCGTTTTCTTCAAGAGCATCCGAAGCGAACGGAAGATGAATTTGAATGGCGGTTCTTTGAATTAAAGCGTTATTTTTTACTTGCAAATATGTTAAAGCAAACGCATATGTTTAGTGAAGAAGTAGATGAAATCTGGCATACAATGTTGATGTTCACTCAAAAATATCAAACCTTTTCGGAGCAATATGCAGGGAAAATGCTCCATCACACGCCAAACACAAGTCCAACGCCTGCACCACAGGAAAGAGCTTTTTTTGATTGGGTGTTTTCACAATTGTATTCCATCACGGCGTACAGCTGGAAGTCTTGGGGTAGCTTTTTCAGATATCCAGTCGATAAAACAGTTCTAAAGGAATTCAAGGAAGCAAGTCATGAATGGTTGATGAATAGGTACTTTAAAGTTAATGAAGATAATAAAGATACGATTGAATATCTCGTCAGAAACATGAAACAGCAAGTAAGTGATGCCGAAAAAATCTATTTAGTAGATGAAAAAGGTCGATTTACGAAGCAGCGGTCCTATGGTGAAATGACTAACCTTTCACTTGTTATGGTATTTTTCTCGTATTTTTATTTTGAAGAATATTATAAGTATGCTAACTTGTATACATATGCCCATGCTGTGAAATACACGAGCGGGTGCTCCACAGCTATTTTTTGCGGGGCTGCCTCAGATGGTTCTGGTCATGGGGACGGGGGGCATGGAGGCGGCCATGACGGTGGGTCGAGCTGCTCAAGTTGTTCCAGTTGTGGCAGCGGATGTTCCACTTAGGGGTTGATTTAAGTCATTAAGTCGATTGAGAGGAGAGCAAATTGATGATAGCAACCCAATACAAGATTACATTACCAAGTGATTATGATATGAACATCATTAAAGAGAGAGTAAGAAATAATGGCCATAAAACAGACGGTTTTGATGATCTAAAATTTAAGCTATATCTGGTAACAGAAAAAGGACTCAATAACAATTTACAAAATAGCTACTGTCCATTATATCTTTGGAAAGGGAGCGATGGGCTAAATAAGTTTTTATTTAATGGATTTTACGATAATATCCTAAATTCTTTTGGATGGCAGCGAGTAAATATGGGAATTCCCCTTATTGATACAACTACATCAAAAATCAATGAACATAACTATCTATTTCAAATCACAACAAAAATACCACCACAAGAAAGTCTAAATAACTTAAAAGATAAAATCGAGAAAGATATTCCGACTATTGGTAACTCAGAATATCTCGTAATCTATAATCCTGATAAATGGGAGTACGATGTATTTTACTTTTTAAGCGATGTAAGCAACTTAAAAGAAATATGTGGAGTAATTTATACTATCCTACACATATCACAAGACGATTTTTCAAATTAGAAGTAAAAAAGAACGCTAAATTCGGCGTTCTTTTATCTTTTAGTTTTCCGAAAGAAAGTTCCTACAATCACTACGACGGCCAAAGGGATGATTAGCCATTGCCAATTGAATGAGTTACTTTCTTCTTCGTAGTATGTTTCAGTATCATCGAATGAAGATGCTGTTTCTATTTCTTCTGGCACTACCGTTTCCGTTGCTGTTTGATTTTCATCAAAACTAACCGTTTCAGAATATAAATCCTCTTCTTCTGGTATTTGTACATCCATTTCCTCTAAATCAGTAAGCGTATAAATGTTCCCTTCTTCATCCGAGTATGTAGGTTCATCGTCGTTTGCTTCGTTTATCATTAATAAGGCCGTTCCAAAAACAAGCGATTTTGATAACACACCACCAGAAAAATAACGTGTAGATTTTGGATATTTTGTTGTAAGGGCTGAATAAGATGAAGATTTCGTCGTAGTGTTTGTAGTACTGCTAGAACTCGGTTTAGGCGACGAGGTCCTCGGTGTAGACGTAGATGGTTTGGTATAGCTAGAACTTGTCCCTCTAGACCCGCCCGTTCGTGTTTTTGCTTCTGCACTGACACTACAAAATAAAAAACTCAAAACAATGATAGATAGCACACTAACCACAGTTTTGTTCATATATATTCCTCCTAAAAGTAGCCTCCTCAGATTAATTAAGCTTCTTACTTTCTTTAATAGATTAAGTAGGTAGAATAATATTAACATATTTT
>NZ_JBALSN010000262.1:10612-11022 GCF_036966985.1 Neobacillus drentensis
TTAACATATTTTTCCTGAAAAAATGTAAAAAACTCTGCAATTTTTCGTTCGATATTCCCCTCCTGAACAATGGTTAGGTCCTGAGGTACCCTATAAGAGAATACCTGCTTTTTTCCTTTTGAAAAAAATTATTTTAAATAACTTTATTCAGGTATACGTCGTATATGATATATGAATGGGGGATAAACGTGGAAGAACTGACCTTGGAATTATTAGAAACTGCAGAAAAGGAAGTACTACTTCTTCAAATGTAGTCGTCCCTTGTATCGGCAGTTAGTCTGCCTAATTTTAAGGTAAAATAAGCTCACCTATATTCTTTAAGCATAGTATGTAAAAGAAAGTAGGTGAAAACATGACATTAGATTCTCAACGTATAATGGGTGGTTTCCCTGGTATGGGCATGGGCGGTT
>NZ_JBALSN010000263.1:0-1026 GCF_036966985.1 Neobacillus drentensis
GTATAAATTATACACTAAATTTCCACTTAACTGGCAAGATTAATATTTTTATATTTCAAAGCAAACAGAAAAAGGAAGAGAAAAATCATCGTCGATTGGGATATTTTCTTGAAGCATAAACGTTGGTATAATCTACAAAGGGTATTGGAATCTTACTTTAAGAAAGCCCTAATTAATGGTATTTTCATTAGCTAACTATTAATAAGTCAAAAGTCACCCAAAAAATTGAGTGACTTTTTCATTCTTGCCTTATAAACCATCAAAACCCATTCCAATAGCAGCCTCTAAGTCTTTTCCATAAATCTCTACATAACGTTTTAATATCTCTAACGACTGGTTACCCGATAATCGTTGCAATACAAAAATATTCGTCCCTGCTTCCACCTTTAAGCGGCAGAACGTTCGTCTAAATGCGTGTGGACTAACCGCTTTCCCAAGACCCGTAACATGACTATAGTAGCGTAACCTATACTTCCTGTCGTTTAGTAAAGGTTACACCGACTTCATTATTTTTCAAATATTTGTTGACAAAACTTGGTATACTCGTCAAAATTGTGATTGTAGGTTAATAAAATCAAAGCCGTAGGACTTACGGTTACACTGTCTGTCATAAAATCCGTCTCAATCCCGTAATGACAATACGTTGACATATCGATGACATACCGTCCAGTTTCCTAAACTGTAGGACAGGATATGAAATCCTCTTTGGTAAGAATTTAATAACCATGTAAAACTAACCTTTTGGTTGATTTTACATGGTTTTTCATTATTTTGAACTTAAAGCAATATTATGAAGTTTTTTCAAAGTATTTAATTTGATCGTTTTATCTGATTTTAACTCTCAATAAAAAATTGAGTGAAAAATCCTTCATAAAAAAGTAAATCTAGTTTCATTCCATAACGAGGCTGCCAAATGGTAACTATTCATCCTAGTTAATAAAGGAACATTTATTAGCCTTAGAATCCTCACAAATATAAAATCCTTTTTGAGATTCAAAGTAATTCATTAATGGGCTACCACTATTT
>NZ_JBALSN010000264.1:0-12278 GCF_036966985.1 Neobacillus drentensis
TCCGTCTATTTATCAGCTGGGGGCTTAACCTGATCCCCCAACCGATAAGTGCGGGCTTTGTAATATCCTTTTAGGTTTTAAGAAGCAAGTACTCGATTTTTTATGGTCTTTCAATCGTATTCCCTTGTAATAAGCCCTGTCTATCAACTTATTCAGAAAAGGGTAGTACATTTTCCAGACAGGCGGTCAACTTTCTAACGCAACTTCGATTAAAAAGATTTCTTCAACAGACTGCAGTGCCTCATTAAAGATGTTTTCAAATTCATTAAGCGTACTCGCCCGCATACCATTAATTCCGAAACTGGCTGCCAATTGGACAAAGTCCGGGTTTTGGAACGTTACTCCGTAGTTCTCTCCGAACTTTTTGTTCATTTGCGACACTTCAAGTTTTAACATCGAGTCATTTAATACAATAATAATGAACGAAAGTCCGAGCCTTTTGGCCGTTTCTATTTCTGCAAAATTCATTAAAGCACCACCATCGCCAGTAATGCAAATAACTAGGTCATCTGGACAAGCAAGCTTCGCCCCAATCGCTCCGGGAATGGCTATTCCCATGGCAGCAAGCCCATTTGAAATGATTAGCCGATTCGGCTTTTTCGGCTGATATGTCCGCGCGATCGAAACCTTATGGGCCCCGACATCGGATAACACGATCGTCTCGTCTGACGTGTGGGTTTCAATACAATGGATAACATTCTCGATCGTCAAATGAGTGCCTGACACCGGCTGATCTATTTGATAAGCAGTTTTAATTTGGTCTTTTAGCCCGCCGGAGGGTATCCATGATTTCGTTGGAAGAATGGATTGATTTATAAGTTGCAAGGTGTTTTTCATGTTTCCTACCAGCTCCACCTCAACAGGATAATATTCATTGATTTCTGCTGGTAATGAATCGATATGTAAGACAGGAAGTTTCTTTACATTCCAGTCCTTTGGCAGTTTTTCGACAAAGTCAAAGCCGATGACAATCAGGAGATCTGCCTCTTTTAATCCAGCTAACACTTCGTCATTTTCCTTAAAACCAAAGGTATAGTAGTTAAGTGGTTGTTCTTTAGGGAGCACTCCTTTTGCCATAAAACTATGGGTAACAGGTGATTGAAGGGTTTCGACAAAAGTCAGTAGTTCTGGAACTGCAGCTTGCCTGTTTACCCCATTTCCGACGATGATGAACGGTTTTAAATGTTTTTTGATAAGGGTACAAGCAGCATCGATTGACTCTTGAACCGGAACACATTCAGGCAAGGATGTAACGGGTAAGGGACTAGAGGCAATCATTTGACTTGAAAAGTTTTCTGGTAAAGTAATTGCAACGGACCCCGGTTTCTCCATTTTTGACATCCTGAATGCTTTTCGAATCTTCTCTGGAACAGTTTGGGATTCATTGATTTGAGTGCTCCATTTTGTTGCGGGTTCGAACAGCTTAACAAGATCCATGTATTGATGGGATTCCTTATGGTGACGCTCCACACCGGCTTGACCAATGATGGCCACCACAGGTGAATGGTCGAGTTGAGCGCTGGCCATTCCCGTTATTAAATTGGCGGCGCCAGGACCTAGCGCTGACAAGCAAACACCTACTTTGTTTGACAATCTCCCATACACATCGGCCATAAATGCCGCTCCTTGCTCGTGCCTAACATTTACGTATTGAATTTGAGTTGATTTTGAAAGGGAATCAGCGACGTCCAGCACCTCGGTGCCGACGATTCCAAACACATATTCAACCCCTTCGTTTTCTAAACATTGGACAACTACGTCTGTTACCTTCATTATGTCCTCCTCGTCAATTTAGTAACATATGTTTACTTTGCCCTAAAAGTGATTAACTCAAAATTATTTCAAAATAATATTGTAATGGTATTGTAATATTTCTGAGATGTCACTGTTACACCTTTCTAGTATATTTGAACTATCAAATCACACTAGGAGGTAACAATTATGCTTAAGAAATTCATCGTAACGTTTGTCATTATAGTTTCTTGTGGCTCTTTGTTTGCTAACATGGGTGATAAAGCGGAAGCAGCATATTATCATACAAAAGCAATTTCGGTTGCAAAGTCTAATATTGGTGTACCATATCAATGGGGTGGAATGTCACCCGGAGGATTTGATTGTTCAGGTCTTATTAGATATTCCTATGCAAGGGCTGGAAAAAACCTAAATCGTACAGCAGCACAAATGTTCTATGGAAACGGTTATCGTATTTATTCTTATATACAACCAGGTGATTTAATGTTTTATGCCCCAACTAAGGCAAGTAAACCAACACATGTAGCGATGTATATCGGCAATGGTAAAATGATTATGGCTTCTTCATCAAAAGGTGTCATGATTACAAGCACAAACAACCCATATTGGCATCCAAGATACGTTGGAACAAAACGCGTGTAAAGACCATCTGAACTATAACCCGAATAATGGACACTTTAAAAAAAGTCCATTATTCGGGTTTTTTATGTCCAATGGGCTTAAACCCGTTTATAATCATTTTGTAGATATAAGCGGAGGAAATGAAATGAGTAAAATTATATTTAACGAGATACAGATAAAACTATTGGAGAGCAATCCGAATGTAGATCACGTATCGGAACGTTCTATTTCAAATACACCGGAGTTTAAAATTAAAGCTGTAAAAGAGAACTTAAATGGCAAAGGACCTGGACAAATCTTTATTGAACAAGGGTTTGACCTACAAGTGATTGGTTCTGACAAGCCAAACCAATGCTTAAAGCGATGGAGGAAAACTTTTAAGTCCCTTGGGGAAGAAGGGTTTCTTACAGAACGGAGAGGAAAAGGAAGTTTTGGGAGACCTTCATCGAAGAATCTTTCAGTAGAGAACAGTCTAAAGAAGGCTGAAGCTCGTATTAAGTATCTAGAAGCGGAGCTAGAATTCTTAAAAAAGTTAGACGAACTCGAAAGGCAGGCATCGAAGAAGAAACGATAACGAAGACGGAAAAATTTATGATTATTGAACAAATAATACGAAAGTATGGAATTACCAGGATGGTTACCTACCTCTGTAACGCGGCTGGGGTAAGCCGTAGTGGCTACTATGCTTGGCTAAAGGCTGAAAGTTTAAGGAATGCACGGCAGGAGAGTGATTGGAAAGATTACATACTGATCAAAGAAATTTTCGACAAAAAGAAGGAAAAAGCAGGAGCGCTCGTTATCAAGATGATATTAGAAAACGATTATTTTGTGGTGATGAACCACAAAAAGATACGTCGAATAATGAGGAAGTTTAACTTAGTAGCGAAAATCAGACAGATAAATCCCTACAGGAAAATGGCCAAGGCGACGCAGGAGCACAAGACCCTTCCGAACCTACTTAATAGGAATTTTGACCAGGGTGAGCCAGGAAAAGCGTTCCTTACTGATATCACCTATGTTTATTATGGAGCTGCACAGCCTGCTTACTTATCTTGTGTTAAAGATGCATCTACAAGGGAAATTGTAGCGTACCATCTTTCCACCAACCTTAAGATGGATATCGTTTATGATACTCTAAGAAAGCTTTCAGAATCACTTGATGGCATAGTTCATCCAGAAGCAATCCTTCACTCAGATCAAGGCTTTCACTACACGCACCCCGAGTTCCAGAAGCGAGTAAAGAAGATGAAACTGACCCAGTCCATGTCCCGTAAGGGAAACTGTTGGGACAACGCACCAATGGAATCATTCTTTGGTCATTTGAAGGATGAAGTTGACTATTTGGTATGTGAGAGGTTTGAGGAATTACAAGTATTGATAGTAAATTACATAGAGGAATATAACAATAATCGATATCAGTGGAGCCTAAATAAAATGACTCCGGCACAATACCGGAGCCATCTTCTAGCTGCATAACATTGGTCTTTTTTAAACTGTCTTTTTTATGGGTTACAGTTCAATCTTTCCTTGATGGTCTTTTTCTTATACATAGAAAAATTAAAGCATTACCTTTGTTTTCTCTTCCATCCGTTTGTTATCATCAAATTATAAAATTAAGGGAGTTGAACGCTTATGACTAAACATAATCGAATTGGGAAAACAGATTTATTTGTCAATCCAATTGGTCTTGGTACCAATGCCGTAGGGGGCCATAATCTTTTTCCAAACTTGGATGAAGAAGCAGGGAGGGAGTTAGTTCGAACCGGTTTGGCTCATGGAATTAATTTCCTTGACACAGCCTATGTCTATGGTTTAGGACGATCGGAAGAAATCATCGGGGAAGTCGTGAAGGAAAGTGGGAATCGTTCAGAAATAGTCATCGCCTCCAAAGCAGCACACAAATTGATTGGTAATGAAATGGTTCTTGATAATTCACCGGCTTTTTTAAAACAAGCTGTCGAAGAGAGTTTAAAAAAGCTTCAAACTGATTACATCGATTTATTTTATATCCATTTTCCAGACCAAGATACACCGAAGGACGAAGCGATTGGGGCATTAAAACAATTGAAGGATGAAGGAAAGATTAGAGCAATCGGGGTGTCTAATTTTTCAATGGATCAACTAAAAGAAGCCAATAAAGATGGTTATGTTGATGTTTATCAAGGGGAATATAACCTACTAAGCCGCGGTGCAGAGCAGGAATTATTTCCATACATTACAGAACAGCAGATTTCTTTTGTACCATTTTACCCATTAGCATCAGGATTATTAACTGGTAAGTATTCTCGTGAAACAAAAGTAAATGAAAAGAACCGTAAAAGACCGCAGTTTAAAGAAGGAGTTTTCGAACAAAACTTGGAAAAGATTGAGCAGGTTCGTACTATTGCATCTAAAAAGGGGGCGGAAGTTGCCCAAGTGATTCTTGCATGGTATCTATCCCGTCCATGTATCGATGTAATCATTCCTGGTGCCAAGCGAGCAGACCAAGTGCTTCATAATTTAAAAACCTTACAGATCCAACTAACAGCTGAAGAGATTCAAGATATTGATCGGATCTTCCCATTTTAAAGGAAACAAATAAAGCCGTGAAATAGTGATATTTTATCATCTTTCATGGCTTATTTTTATCAAGAAAGGAATAATAAGAATCATTCCTTTTTTATGAAGAAGCGAGTCGGGATGAGGAAAAATTATCCTTGGTAATTTAAGAGTTCGCTTACAATTATCTTAATTTTTCTTTTTTTAGTGTTATGATAATGGTATCAGTTATATCGTCCTACACACGAAGCTATCTAGTCACGAAAATCTGATGTAAAAAGGAAGAATGCATATGAACAAAAAAAAGAAAAAGCATCATCTATTAAAATATTATAAATTAACGTCGGGCTGAAAAAAATGATGGTAGATGTAACGGGGTCATCCTTATCAGGCATGGCGCGATGAATCGTATCATTTGGGATAAGAAATACATCACCTTGCCGCATGTCGTAGAAAGTGTCATCAATGAAAAAAGTTCCTTTTCCGCTATAGACATAAACAATTTCATAGTAGTCGTGAATATGATCAGACAATTCCTTCTGCGGACTTTTCGTATCTTGATAAATAAAAGAAAAAGGAAACAGTAAATTGTTGTTTGAAACTTTTTGAACAGTTCTCATTTAACTCATCACCCATAGTTATCTTATATCAAAAAATGGTACAAATAAAGCAAAACATGTAATTTATATTTCGATTCTTGTTGTATAAGATAAAAGAAAGCAAATGATAGAGATAATCATACCTAAAAATGAAAGGGTTTTCTTCTCTTCGTTTACAAAATTTTTAAAGGCTGGGAGGAAAATGAATGAGTACAGTAGTGCAATTGCATTCCAAAGACGACGTGGTCATTTCCTTGCATGAGGTCCATCAGGGCGAGAATCTTCAAATTCAAACCGAAGAAAACGGCATAATCAATATTCCTATTCAAGAGGATATTCCAAAAGGGCATAAAATTTTAGTCCGCCCTGTAAATAAAGGGGAGGATGTTCTCAAGTTTGGTTATTCCATTGGTAAGGCAAAGAGGGACATTTCTGTTGGAGAATGGGTACATACCCACAATCTTGAAACCGGTTTAAAGGGAATCTTGGATTATACCTATCAACCAATCAGCCTGCTGGAAGTCAACAAAGAATCGGAGCATACCTTCCAAGGATATCTACGTGAAAACGGAGAAGCCGGAATCCGAAATGAAGTCTGGATTATTAATACGGTAGGCTGCATTAATAAAACATGTGAAGCTCTTGCTAAAATGGCGAATGAACAGTTTAAGGATCGCGGAATCGATGGAATCTATCATTTCTCCCATCCTTTTGGATGTTCCCAATTGGGGGATGATCTGTCTAATACACAAAAGCTGTTAGCTGCTTTGGCCCAACATCCAAATGCAGCCAGTGTCTTGATTGTGGGGCTGGGATGCGAAAATAACCAAATTGAATCTTTTAAAGAGGTGATTGGTGAATATCCTCCAAATCGCATAAAATTCATGAAGTCCCAGGAAGTGGAAGATGAAATTGAAACTGGTTTAAGTTTGTTGGAAGAATTAGTAGAGTATGCAGAACAATTTAAACGGCAGCCGGTACCTGTTTCAAAGCTGAAAATAGGATTGAAATGCGGCGGCTCTGATGGCTTTTCTGGTATAACAGCAAATCCCTTAGTTGGAGCGGTATCTGACTTAATCGTTGCAGATGGCGGCACCACAATTTTAACAGAAGTTCCTGAGATGTTTGGGGCGGAGACTATCTTGATGAATCGAGCAGAAAATGAGGAAATCTTTAATAAGATTGTTCACTTAGTGAATGATTTTAAAGAATACTTTATTCGTCATGATCAGGTAATCTATGAAAACCCTTCACCAGGTAATAAAGCTGGGGGAATTAGTACACTTGAGGAAAAATCGCTTGGCTGTACCCAAAAAGGGGGACACGCTGTCGTTGTTGATGTAAGTTCTTACGGTGAACGAGTTGTAAAACCTGGATTGAATTTAATCAATGCACCCGGTAATGACCTTGTCTCTGTTACCGCATTGACTGCAGCTGGTGCTCATATCGTATTATTCACAACGGGTAGAGGAACCCCTTTTGGCGGGCCGGTACCAACAGTAAAACTAGCGACAAATTCCGATTTAGCCAATCGTAAAAAGAATTGGATTGACTATAATGCTGGACAGTTGCTTGAAGGAAAAACCATGGATGAACTGAAAGTTGATCTATTCCAATATATTCTTGATCTCGCATCAGGAGAAAAGAAAACCAATAATGAAAAGTTTGGTTTTAGAGAAATTAGTATTTTCAAAGATGGAGTCGTTCTTTAACTACCAAAATCTAGAAGTCTCATAAATAAAATTGTCATGTAAAATAAAGGAGTCTAATTCCAAATGAAAAGTATTGTTTGTGAACAACCGAATCAATTTAAAATGGTTGAAGTTGAACGGCCTGAGCTTGGAACGGGAGAAGCTTTAGTCCGCATCCGCCGCATTGGTATTTGCGGGACTGATTACCATGCGTTCAGAGGAAACCAGCCTTTCTTCAGCTATCCTCGTACACTCGGTCATGAACTTTCTGGTGAAATTGAATCGATCGGTGAGAACCCTGCTGGCTTAAAGGCAGGCGATCAAGTATCAGTCATTCCGTACATGGAATGTGGAGAATGTATTGCCTGTAGAAATGGAAAAACAAATTGCTGTACAAATATGAAAGTCTTGGGTGTCCACATTGAAGGCGGAATGAGTGAATGGATCACCGTCCCTTACAATCATTTAGTCAAAACAGCAGGGCTGACACTAGACCAGTCTGCGATGATCGAACCTTTAAGTATAGGGGCACATGCAGTTAGACGTTCTGAACTTAAGCAAGATGAGTACGTTCTAGTCATTGGAGCAGGTCCTATTGGTTTAGGAGTCATGGCTTTTGCTAAGCATGAAGGGGCAAAAGTGATTGCCATGGATGTAAACGAAGAACGTTTAGCGTTTTGCCGTGAATGGGCCCGTGTCGATCATACTGTGAACGCATTGGATAACCCGGTGGAGAAATTGAACGAGATCACAAATGGAGAAATGCCTACAGTTGTACTTGATGCAACAGGAAATGCTAAATCTATGTCTGATGCGTTTAACTATCCTGCACATGGCGGAAAATTAATCTATGTTGGTTTAACAAAGGGGAATATTTCATTCGATGACCCTGATTTCCATAAAAAAGAACTTACCTTAATGGGCAGCCGCAATGCTACTCGGAAAGATTTTGAATATGTAGTAAATGCCGTTCAAAGTGGCGGAGTGGATATCGAATCATATATTACACACCGTGCAAGCTTTGATGAAATGATCAATCAATTTGAAGAGTGGTTAACACCAGAGGCAAAGGTAATTAAGGCAATTGTTGAAGTGTAAAAAATGATCTGGGGGTGCAAATGATTCTCTTAAGGAATCATTTGCACATGATCAAGTAATCAATAAAAAGAACAATTGGGATGCTTTAGATATTGCAAGAAAGCGCTGACAAATTTAGGGGGGTAAATAAATGTTATCAAAAATGTTCACAAAAGATAAATTACCTGTAATGATCTTATTATTCATAGCTGGCGTAATCAATTATTTAGACCGTTCTGCATTGTCCATTGGTGCTCCATTTATTAAGGAAGATTTATCACTATCAGCCACACAAATGGGTATCATTTTTAGTAGTTTTTCTGTTGGATATGCTATTTTCAACTTTATTGGTGGAATGGCTTCTGATAAATACGGGGCGAAACTTACACTGTTTGTTGCGATGATTGTTTGGTCATTATTTAGCGGTGCGATTGCATTAGCCGTTGGATTTACAAGTTTAATTGTCATTCGTGTTTTATTTGGAATGGGTGAGGGCCCGCTTTCGGCAACAATCAGTAAAATGGTCAATAACTGGTTTCCAGCTGACCAACGTGCATCTGCTGTTGGTTTAACGAATAGTGGAACACCTCTTGGTGGAGCCATTTCAGGACCAATTGTAGGTTTTATTGCCATATCATTCAGCTGGAAGATATCCTTCCTATTTATTATGGCTTTAGGTCTTGTTTGGGCAATATTTTGGTGGAAATTTGTTAAAGAAAAACCTGCTGCATCTGAGGAAAAGTCAACTGTCGTAAAAATCAACCAGGTTCCACAGCAAAAACGTCCATTAACCTTTTATTTGAAACAAAAAACAGTATTATTCACAGCCTTTGCATTCTTTTCCTATAACTATATTTTATTCTTCTTCTTAACTTGGTTTCCAAGTTATTTGGTAGATGCACGTCACATGGATGTTAGAGAAATGAGTGTTATAACCATGATCCCATGGATCGTCGGATTTATTGGACTAGCCTCTGGCGGATTTGTTTCAGATTTTGTTTTCAAAAAATTCACCAATAAAGGTGTATTATTCTCAAGAAAAGTTGTGCTTGTAACTTGTCTATTTATTTCAGCTGTTTGTATCGGAGGAGCTGGTCTGGTCACAACAACTGTCAGTGCGGTAACATTGGTTGCATTCTCAGTGTTCTTCCTATATTTGACGGGAGCAATTTATTGGGCTATCGTCCAGGACGTTGTGGAGCAAAGCAGTGTTGGATCTGTAGGTGGATTTATGCACTTTTTAGCAAACACAGCTGGAATTATCGGACCGGCTTTAACGGGATACCTTGTTGATCAATCCGGTTCATTTACATCGGCGTTTTTATTGGCAGGAGGATTGGCAATCTTTGCTTCCTTATCAGTCATCCGTTTTGTTCGTCCCATTAAATATCCCAGTACTAATACGAAATCCGTAAAAATATCAGGTTAACATTTTAAAAGGCAATAAGTTCAAACGAAAAAATCGACAGGTGCTGCCTGTCGATTTTTTTCGTACCCTATTATATCTAATTAAGAAGTAAAATAGTCAGAATACATTTCTATTACTTCTGGTAATTCGTCTTTTTTATGGCTAAAATGGTACTGCAATAATTTCTCTGTTTCTTCCTCGTTATTGGAAAAAACAGCTTGAAGGATACTTCGATGTTGACTTACCACATTTTCCATATGGTTTGGTGTCTTTAACTCTAAGTAACGCATCCGATTCAAATGACCTCTCATTTGAAATACAACAGAAATTAATGTTTGGTTTTCAACAAGGTCCAAAAATAGTTGATGAAATGACTCATCCAACTGCAAGAATTCTATATTTTCTCCCTTTATTGCGGCTTGTTGTTGTTTTTCAATTATTTCAAGCGCCTTTGCTTCCACTTCTTTTTGATGTACATCATCAGGATTCCAGTTTCTAGCCACTGATTTGAACGCACTTATTTCCAAACTTTCTCTTACAAACCTGGCTTCTTCCACTTTCTTTACTGATATTAAAGCAACACGTGCACCCCGCTGTGGAATTATTTCAAGTAATTCTTCTCGCGCGAGCATGAGGAAAGCTTCACGAATCGGTGTACGGCTTACTCCTAAAACAGCTGCCAGTTCACTTTCCGATAACATTTGTCCTGGCTTAAAATTTAATGTAATAATTTCTTCACGGATTTTATCATAGGCTGCTTTTCCCAATGTTTTTCTGTTGGGAGAAGAGATACTATTAAGGCCCAAAGTGGACACCTCTTTGCACTATACTTGTAAACTAAATTCTACTTCTGTGTGTTATTTAAGTCAACACGAATCGGTCGCAAATGCCACAGGGACGGTTCTCTTGGCTTAAATGATAGTCATTAAGACCACAAGAACCGTCCCCCTGGTCTAACACATTTAGCGGACAATTTTCCCTGGTCCATTGTTTGCAAAGGCAGCTACCTCATCTACTGAAAACACATTACAATCACCATGAACGGTATGTTTTAAAACAGATGCTGCTGTCGCAAATGTGATTAGTTCCTGGGAAGGCTTATTTTCTATGATTCCATGTAAAATCCCTGCCGCAAAAGCATCTCCGCCGCCTACGCGGTCAACGATGTGATCAATCTGGAAAATCTCTGATTGGTATAATTCCCCGCCAGTGAAATAGTTTCCTTGCAGCGTATTGGTTGAAGCAGAAATAATCGTTCGGAACGTTGAACTGATATACTGAATGTTTGGATACAATTCAACCATTTTTGAATAGTAATATCTCAATCTATCCTCTTTGGACAAAGAAGGGTCGGCTTGATCTAGGCCGAGAATATAAACGGCATCCAATTCACCGAAGGAGCAGATATCCACAAATGGAAGTAATGTTTTAAACGTATCTCCTGCTTCTTGCTGGCTCCAAAGTTTTGCCCGGTAATTAAAATCAAAGCTGGTAAGAATCCCTTTTTCCTTCGCCTTTTTAAGCGCAAGCAAGGTAAGTTCCTTTAAGCTTGGGGATAGAGCCGGGGTGATTCCGGTAACATGAAAGAGTTCTACCCCTGAAAAAACTTCATCAAAATCGATTTCATCTGGTCTAAGCATGGAAAAACTAGAGTACTTCCTATCATACGTCACTTGGGAGTTTCTTTGTCCTACTCCAGTTTCGAGATAGTAGGAACCTAACCGTTCCCCGCCTTTAATCAAATAGTTAGTATGGACATCGTAAGATTTCAAATGTCTCTCCACTGCTTTGCCCAATGGATTTTCCGGTACTTTACTAACAAAATAGACGTCATGTCCAAAGTTGGAAAGTGAAATGGCGACATTTGCCTCTGCACCGCCATAATGCATGCTAAGCTTATCAGCTTGAACAAGCCGTTCACCAGCCTCTACGGAAAAGCGAAGCATAATTTCTCCAAGTGTAACTATTTTTTTCATCAGTCGTTCCCTCTCGCTTCTTGTACTTTTTGGACATATTGCTTAGCATATTCAGTAATTTTGTCGTAATTCCCTTGCTTGGCCGGTGCCACTAAATTTCCACCCACACCAACAGCGACGCAGCCATTTTTTATCCATTGATCCACATTATCTAAGTTGACTCCGCCCGTTGGCATAATGTTCACTTGTGGAAGAGGAGCTTTTATTGCTGTGACAAAGTCAGGGCCGAATGCATTACCAGGGAATAGTTTCACGATATCGACTCCAGCCTCTAACGCATGCTTTATTTCGGTGATCGTCATGCATCCAGGCATATATGGTATTTGATAAAGGTTACATAGTTTGGCTGTATCTTCATCAAATGCCGGACTAACAACAAACTGTGCACCGGCAAGAATCGCGATCCTTGCAGTCGTTGCATCAAGAACCGTTCCGGCTCCAATGACGACATTTGAATTCTCTCCGTAAATAGAAGCTAATTCCTTGATGACTTCATCTGCACCTTTTACAGTGAAAGTGACCTCAATTCCTTGAATGCCGCCTTCTACACATGCTTCTGATATCTTAATGGCCTCTTCCTTGGAATCTGCTCTTACAACGGCGACGACCCCACAAT
>NZ_JBALSN010000265.1:0-652 GCF_036966985.1 Neobacillus drentensis
GTGCCATTTTCTTTAAATACCGGTTTCAGCTTGGTTAGTGATTCAATCGAAGTGTCTGGTCTGGGATGCTCATCTTCATTAAATACTTGATCGTAAAAGCTGTTGTGGTGTCAGGCACTCCCGCTCTTAAGGCAGCCACTCTAGCCACATTGGAGGATTCAGTTGACTGCCTCACTTCTTCCAAAATCACTTCGTCGACTTGACTGGCTAGAATCCCTGCTTTTAATCGCCTCCTCGATAAAGATCGCCAAGATGTCCGGAATTAAGATCTTTTAATGATCCACCATATCTGCCAACTGGTGTCCGAACGGCACTTAAAATGACAATATCATTCATCCTATCCCCCTCTTTTTCTAAAAAAATAGTTTAGCTGTATTCTTTTTCTAATTGCGAGGCAATAATATTTTTCTGAATCTCCGATGTTCCCTCATAAATTCTCGTAATCCGTGCATCGCGATAAAAACGTTCGACCGGGTAGTCGGCAATATAGCCAAGTCCGCCGTGAATTTGCACAGCCTTATCGGCAACGCGGTTGTACACCTCTGAACCATAGAGCTTAAGCATGGCGGCTTCTTTTATTACCTTCCTCTCTTGATCGACCATCCAGGCAACACGGTAGGTAAACGAACGCAGGGCTTCAATTTCAACCGCC
>NZ_JBALSN010000265.1:709-3653 GCF_036966985.1 Neobacillus drentensis
GCTTCAATTTCAACCGCCATTTCCGCGAGCATATGACTGACTGCCTGGTTGGTAATGATTGGTTTTCCAAATTGAATCCGTTCCTTCGCATATCGCGTTGATATATCAAGGAGTTTTTGACAGGATCCCAGATTACGAGAAGCGAGTCCAGCTCGGCCATTCGTTAAGATCTTTAACGCATTGACATAACCTTGTCCTTCGATCCCCAAGACATTTTCTATTGGTACCTCGCAATCTTCGAAGATTAATTCAGCAGATTGAGATCCCCGTAAACCCATTTTTTTCTCGATTGCTCCTACTTTAAAACCAGGAAAGTCTTTTTCAATAATGAACGAGGTAATTCCCTTCGCACCCTTTCCAGGATCGGTTGCAGCCATCACAGTAAACACACTCGCCTCAGTCGCATTCGTGATGTAATGCTTCAAGCCGTTTAAGATGTATTTATCTCCTTTTCTGACCGCAGTTGTTTTCAAATTTGCCGCATTTGAGCCGGCCTCTGGTTCCGTTAAGGCAAATGCTCCAATTCTTTCACCGCTTGCCATAGCAGGAAGATATTTTTTCTTCTGCAGTTCATTGCCCAATTCAACAATCCCAACCGTCCCAATCCCTGTATGTGCCCCAATCAACGTGGTGTAGCCGTTATGCGTTTGACCAATCTCCTCATATAAGGCACATTTGCCGACCATACCAATCCCAAGTCCGCCATACTCTTCTGGAATACTTAAGCCAAATAAACCTAAATCTTTAGAGAGATTGATGATCCTTTCCGGGATATGGTTTTCTTCTTCAATTTGCATGGCTACCGCTTCCACTTCTGTTTGGACAAAATCTCTGACATTCTTTTTTAAAAAAAGAATGTCCTCATCTAATTCAAAGTTCATGATTAACACCTCCTAAAAATGATATCCTTGAGTTAATACTAGCTAACCTGATATTTTAATAGATAATAGATTGTTTCAAGAACAGGAGTTTCAACCTTAACTTCCTTCCCTTTTTTGACTATGTATCCACAGATCGATTCTAATTCTAGTGGTTTACCTTTAAGCCGATCCTGGAGCATCGAAGTTTGATGGTCCCTCGCTAGTTGCCCTTGCGCCAAAATGGTTTCATAATAGTCCTCATCCATATCAATGCCCAGTCCAACTGCCACAGCAATCGCTTCTTTACAAATTTTTACTGATAAATTGTGTAAGCCCTCATCATCAAATATGGCACCAACCCTTGATTCTACTAGAGCTGTTAATGGATTAAAGGTGACATTCCACAATAGTTTGTTCCACTTAATTTTAATAACATTAGATGAAGTAAAGGTTTCGATGTTTGCTGCATTTACTAATGTCGATACCTCATTTACTTTTTTACTTAAGCTATTGTCCAAAGCCCCGATAATTAATCTTGGGGGTACACCAATCTGCTTAACAACACCCGAGTCCGTTACAATCGCTTGGATGTAGGCAGCCGCTGAGAGGATTCTCCTTTCACCATAAATGGAAGAGAGAATTTCTTCATTGTCCACTCCATTTTGAAGCGTCAGGATCAGGCAGGTTTCTTTTATAAAAGGCTGAAGATGGATAGCAACATCCTTTGTATCTGTTGCTTTTACACAAAATAACAGCAAATCTATTTCTGAGAATGCTTCATATTGGTCAGTAAAGATTCCATCAATGGTGAAATCTTCCCATTCACTTTTAATCATTAAGCCTTTCTCCCGCATTCTCTCGAGGCTTTTTCCTCTTCCTAAAAAAATCACATCATTTCCAGCCTTCTTCAAAAGTCCGCCAAAATAGCCACCGACCGCACCAGTTCCTGCTACACCAATCTTCTTCATAAATATCCCCCTGAAATTTATGTAAACAATGTTTAAATCTATTTCTATTGAGTTTACGAGCAGGAAGAAAATAGGATTGGTGATTGGCTGCCCGAATTCCTCCTGCAACAGGTTTACAGTCGTCAATAGACCTTATTGTCGACCCAATTTCCTTCTCCAACAGGTTTTCGGTCGTCAATAGACCTTATTGTCGACCCAAATTCCATTCGAAACTGGTTTACGGTAGTCAATAAATCAAAAATCTTGGCCACGATAAATTACCTTGGTAACTACTCTAAGGTCGTCACAATCCTATTCTAATAGATCTGGTTGCTCCTTAACGATCCGATTCCATAATGGCTGGAATTGAAACCAGCCAGCCTCAAAGGTTCCCACTGTTTCGTATGTTATACTCGCATTTCCATTCTCAATTAGAACAGGTTTACCTACAGACTCGGCAAGCAATTGTGCCTGGCAGGAACGTTCCATCGTGATAAACCACCAGGCCGCTTCATCAACTGACTTCCCTACCGTAAGCAAGCCGTGATTTCGTAATATACACGCTTTACGGTTCCCTAGTGCTTTCCCAATCCTTTTTCCTTCTTCAATATCTAAAACCACGCCAGTATAATCATCAAATAATGAATGATCATTATAAAAAGCACAGGCGTCTTGGGTAATAGGATCGAGCAGGCGCCCAAGCGATGACCATGATTTCCCGTAAACAGAATGGGCATGTGCAGCTGCGATTACATCTGGCCGCGCTTCATGAACCTGAGAATGGATGGCAAAGGCTGCACGATTAACAGGGTATTTGCCTTCGACAACCACACCCTCATGGTTACAGAGAATTAAGTCAGAGGCCTTAATTTGGCTAAAATGCATTCCGAACGGGTTAACCCAGAAGTGATCTTTTAACTCAGGATCCCGTGCGGTAATATGTCCTGCCACTCCTTCATCAAAGCCAAATTTTGAAAATAAACGGAAGGAGGCAGCTAATTTTTGTTTTAAATGGTGCCGTTCCTCCTCTATCGTTGAAAAAACTGGCGGGTGATAGCTTAATACCATTTTGGATGACATGGATTCACTCCTTTTTATTATGGGCTATTTTCGCATAGATTTTTGTTTTTCGTAAAA
>NZ_JBALSN010000266.1:0-2990 GCF_036966985.1 Neobacillus drentensis
TTTTTACTAAATCTTTCTGTATACTTTTAATCAAGAAAATATAGTTAATGGGGTGGGAACTTGGAAAATCAATTTGAAGTTGCAACATTTGCGGGCGGTTGTTTTTGGTGTATGGTAAAGCCGTTTGATGAACAGCCAGGGATTAAAAGTGTTATTTCCGGCTACACAGGCGGAACGGTAGAAAATCCAACGTACCAACAAGTATGTTCAGATACAACAGGTCACTATGAAGCTGTCCAGATTACATATGATCCAGAAATTTTTCCGTATGAAAAATTACTGGAGTTATTCTGGCAGCAAATCGACCCAACCGACCCTGGCGGACAATTTTATGATCGCGGACAATCGTATCAAACGGCGATTTTCTACCATAATGAGGAACAAAAAAAGCTTGCTGAACAGTCGAAGCAAGCATTACAAGAAAGAGGCATTTTTAGCAAGCCGATTGTCACACCGATCTTGCCTGCAAAGACCTTTTATCCTGCAGAAGACTATCATCAGCAGTATTATAAGAAAAATCGTGCCCATTATGAGTCCTATCATGTAGGATCAGGACGTGCGGGGTTTATTCAAAGTCATTGGGGGGAGAAAAAATGAAAAACAAAGATCAATTAAAAAAGGAATTATCACCAATTCAATATGAAGTCACACAAAATAATGGCACAGAACCACCGTTTCGAAATGAATATTGGAATGAAACAAGAGAGGGCATTTATGTAGATCTTGTCTCGGGGAAACCACTGTTCAGTTCATTGGATAAATTCGATGCTGGCTGCGGCTGGCCGAGCTTTACAAAACCGATTCAGGATGAAGAAGTGATTGAGAAGGCTGATTTTAGTCATTATATGACGCGGACCGAGGTAAGAAGTAAATCGGCCGATTCCCATTTAGGACATGTATTTAATGACGGACCAGCGCCGACTGGTTTGCGTTATTGTATCAACTCTGCCGCCTTACGGTTTATTCCGAGGGATCAACTTGAAGAAGAAGGGTATGGGGAGTTCATTAAACTATTCGGAGCAAAATAAAAAGCCGCGCAATGCGGCTTTTTTCAATTTTAGTGGCGGATGACTGGTCTTTACTGGCGGATGACCTATTTTGCTTTTTGTTTAGAAGTCGATGTCATCCCGCCTGAGAGAATAAATTTCATCGCATCCTCGGGCTTAACGTCAATAATTTGGACTTGTTCCTTGGGAATTAAAAACGTGAACCCGGCCACTTGAAAGGTTTGTGGAATATATACGGCCACATGATCTTTTAAGGGAGAATAAAAGTCCTCTAATTGTTCAGAGGTAATAAATCCGAGACTCCGCATCTCGGTTCCTGGAATGACGACAAGTGCAACTTTGGAAAAAGACTTTTTCTCGCCAAGAAAGGATTGAACAGTGTCTTTAATAACAGAATAGATCGTTTTAACAACAGGAATCTTATCGAGAAGCCTATCAATTAACCTGATAATCTTTCCTGAGATATATTTCGTAGACAGCCAGCCCAAGACTGTAATTAAAATAAGGGTCGACAGTAATCCAATTCCAGGGATATAATCCTCTTTTAAATAAGGCCTCAGCGTATTACCCAGTAAACCATCTAAAAATAGAAAGGTTTTGTAAATGACATAGACCACGAGGATAATAGGGACAATTGTTAAAATACCGTTAATAAAGTTTTTCACTATTGATTTCATCGATTCACCTACAATTTTTATCATTGTCTTACATAATATAGGCGAATGCACATGCGGGTCAAGTACCTACTACATATTGTATCAGTGTTAAGAAACAATTTCGCGAGGAGTGAATGTGCATGTATTACGGACATGGTGGTTTTGGCGGTTTTGGTGGTTGTGGAGGTTGTGGATACCCTGCATATCCAGTAGGAGGCTGCGGAATCGGCAGTGGATTTGCGTTAATTGTCGTCCTCTTTATCCTATTGATCATTATCGGAGCAAGCTGGGGCT
This sequence comes from Neobacillus drentensis, assembly GCF_036966985.1. Taxonomy (GTDB): domain Bacteria; phylum Bacillota; class Bacilli; order Bacillales; family Cytobacillaceae; genus Neobacillus; species Neobacillus drentensis_E. The sequence continues at coordinate 1,958 of NZ_JBALSN010000266.1, forward strand.
GTTAATAGTGAACTAGAGGCTGACTCAAAACGAGTCAGCCATTTTCTATTTTTTGCGGTTATTTTTACAAAAAAATGGAGGGGGCAAAGCCACTCCATTCCTGTATGTATTACCCAATCGTTACTTTTTCCTTCGGATATTTGATCTTTTCCTTACTGCCTTTGCCTCTTAAAATGAGTAAACAAGTAACAATTCCGACTCTCCCAATAAACATAAGGATAATAATTAGAATTTGGCCAAAGGTAGACAAACGAGGTGTTAACCCTAGCGATAACCCATTCGTCCCGAAAGCAGACGAAACCTCGAAGATGACCTCAAGAACAGTGCCGTTTTCAGTAATCGATAATACTAAAATGGAAAATAAACATAATAGCGCACCTGTCGTGATAACAATAAAGGATTTAAGCACATCCTCACTTAGCAACTCACGTCTAAAGATCTTGATTGAACTTTTTCCTTGAGCATAAAATACAATGGCTAAAATGATAATCGCAAACGTAGTCGTTCGGATTCCACCGCTTGCACTACTAGGGGAGCCGCCAATGAACATTAATATGGACAAGAATAGTTGGTTGCTTGGTGTAAAGTCATTAATATTCATGGTTGCTAAGCCTGCACTTTTGGTTGTCACCGAATTAAATAACGAGTAGAAAAAGGATTGATGCCAACTTTTATTCGTAAAAAAGTGTTGACTATCAAAAATATAGATAACTACGGCTCCTACTACGGTAAGAAGGACAAACGTTATGGTTGTTAACTTCGTATATAATGTGAAATGAAACTTCTTCCTCCTATTAAGGTTTAATAAGAATTCATAAACCTCCACCATCACTGGAAAGCCAATTGCCCCCACAATCATCAATACAATGATGACCGACTGTACATAATAATCCGCGCTAAATGGACTGAGTGACTCATCCGTCAAATCAAATCCAGCATTGGTCGTGGCACTGATTGATGCGAAAAATCCATGTTTAAATGCAGATAATATTCCTTCGTAATAATTCAAAAAACGAATCCCTAAAATGATCCC
>NZ_JBALSN010000266.1:3071-5484 GCF_036966985.1 Neobacillus drentensis
TTAAGCCAACCTTTTTGCCAAGCATAATCCAAAGGAATGTACTTAAAGACATGACCCCTAATCCACCCAATTGCAGAATTAAGCATAAGAGAAAGATTCCAAAGTTGCTAAAAGTATCTTTAATGGATATCACACTTAACCCAGTAACACTTATCGCACTAGCCGAGGTAAACATGGCATCGATAAAGCTGAGTGTTACATTCTCGCGATGGGCCATTGGAATTTTTAATAAAAGTGTCGAGATGACTAAAGCAGATAAATAAAAAATAACGATTAATTGTATTGTCGAAATCTCTTTTGTTTTTAACTTTATTTTTTTGATTGCGCTCATCGGATCCATTCCTTCTCTATTCTAAGAGTAATTTTATATGAATCATTATGAAATGTAAAAGTTTCCTTTCAATTAAACTAACTTGGCATCCGATTTTCTTTGTAAATAACATGAAAGAAACATAGAAACCATTCATACAATTTTTATAAGGACTGCCTAATTTAAAAAGGAAGTGAATCCCTTTGGATCATTCTTTTCTCATAAAGCCAATGCTCGATGATATTTATCCAGTCATTGACTATGGCCAAGGAATTTATTTATTTGATATGGATGGGAAAAAGTATTTAGATGCTGCTTCCGGTGCAGTAACAGCCAATATTGGTCATGGTGTACCAGAGATTATTGAAGCGATGAATGAACAAGCAAAAAAGGTGTCCTTTGTGTATCGCTCCCAATTTACGAGTGAGGCAGCCGAGAATTTAGCGAAAAAAATGGCAGATATGCTTCCTGGAGATCTGAATTGGTGCTTCTTTGTGAACAGTGGTTCTGAGGCTACTGAAACGGCGATGAAAATGGCGATTCAATATTGGCAGGAAAAGGGGGTGCAAACGAAATCTAAGGTGCTTTCAAGATGGGTGAGCTACCACGGGATAACCCTAGGAGCACTATCCATGTCAGGGCATACAGCAAGGAGAGCAAGATTTGTTCCACTTTTAGAGGATTTCCCAGTCATTCATCCCCCTTATTGCTTCCGTTGCCCATATAACCTCGAGTCAACAAGTTGTAATTACTTATGTGCCCATGAGTTGGAAACAGCGATCAAGCGGATCGGAGCCAATCAAATCGCTGCTTTTATCGCTGAACCAGTGATTGGCGCTGCAGGAGGAGCTATAACCCCACCCCCTGGTTATTACAAGGTCTTAAAGCAAATTTGTGAGGATTATGACATCCTGTTTATCGCCGATGAAGTCATGACTGGCTGTGGCCGAACGGGGACCATGCTGGCTTGTGAACAATGGGGAATCACCCCTGATATTGTTGCATTAGGAAAAGGGATGGGTGCGGGGTATGCACCGATAGCCGCAGCTATCGCGAGTGAAAAGGTCATCGAACCGATATTGGCTGGTACCAAGGCCGTAATGAGCGGACATACCTTGAGTGCGAATCCGCAGGCATGTGCAGCTGCCTTGGCGGTCCTTCAATTCTTAGAAGAAAACAATATTATTCAGGAGGTTGAAAATAAAGGGAATTATTTACGTGGCCAGCTTGAAAATCTAAAGCAACACTACTCGTTTATTGGTGATGTCCGCGGCAAGGGGTTATTGCTAGGAATCGAGTTTGTCCAGGATGCCGCAACCAAAACACCATTCCCTAGAAATGCGCATGTAACACAAAGAATGGTCGAATTGGCCAAGGAAAAAGGGCTGATTATTTATCCTGCTGGTGCAGGAATGGATGGAATTAATGGTGATTCAATTATTATTTCACCACCACTAACCATTACTCAGAAAGAGATGGATGAACTGGTCAAGTTGCTAATAGAAACATTTAGAGGCTTCTCAGTGTCAACACAATGAATGAACGAAAGGGGGGAAACTGAAATGGAAAATCCGTTTAGAAAAGTGACTACAATAGAGGCAGTCATGGAATATTTCCATGATGGAATGACATTGATGTTTGGCGGGTTTGGCGGGGTCGGCTCACCACCTGACATAATTGATGGCATTCTTGAAAAAGGAGTTCGTGATCTTACGCTAATAGGGAACGACACAGGTTTCCCACATATTGGCATTGGAAAATTAGTCAGCCAACAAAGAGCATCGAAAGTCATCGCCTCTCATATCGGTTCCAATCCATTTGCAGGACAGCTGATGCATGAAGGAAAACTAGAGGTCGAATTTTCACCACAGGGAATCTTAGCTGAAAGAATTCGTGCCGGCGGTGTCGGTCTTCCTGCGATTCTGTCTGATATCGGTATGGATAATGAATTAGTTGTGAAAGACAAACCGTATATTTCTTTAGCAGATAAGAGGTATTTGCTTGAAACGGCCCTAACTGCCGAGGTGTCCATTGTTTATGCGAAAAAGGCCGATGAGTATGGAAATTTAATTTATGACAAAAGTGCCCGCAATACCAATCCGC
>NZ_JBALSN010000266.1:5527-15716 GCF_036966985.1 Neobacillus drentensis
TTGGCAGTCTTGACCCCGACGCCATCATTACTCCTGGAGTGTTTGTGGATTATGTAATTTTATCGAGGGGGGTCAATTGGAAATGGGCATGGAAGTAGATGTTCGAAATCAAATGGCCAAACGAGCTGCAGAGGAAATTCATTCAGGTATGGTAGTCAACTTAGGAATAGGGATTCCATCCCTCGTTCCGAACCATCTTTCAAGTGAAACAAAAGTGATGTTTCATGCGGAAAACGGTATTACAGGGATGGGACCTAGCCCAAGTAAGGGTGAAGAGGATGAAAATTTATGTAATGCAGGAGGATTTCCAGTTACTTTGAACAAGGGCGGGTCTTATTGTGATAGTGCGATTTCATTTGGAATGATTCGCCGCGGCAGAGTGGATATAACCATTTTAGGGTCGCTTCAGGTAAGTAATAGCGGAGACCTTGCTAACTGGATTGTCCCAGGGAAAAAGGTTCCAGGAATGGGTGGAGCAATGGAACTTGCGCAAAAAGCGCAAAAAGTCATTGTGGTTATGAATCACTGTGACAAACAAGGGAATCCCAAAATTGTTTCATCCTGTACTTTACCATTAACTTCATCCGCCTGTGTGGATTTAATCATAACTGAATTAGCTGTTTTCATGGTAACGGAAGAGGGTTTGCTTTTAACAGAGTTATTTGCGCCTTACAGTTTAGAAACGGTTGTCAATAAAACTGGCTGCGAATTCAAAATACGGGAAACTGTTCGTATGATTCCATACTAAGCAGAATTATTCTGAAGGAGTGAATCGTTTGAACAATGATGAAATGCGAATCAAAAAGTGGATAAAAGAGAATCGGGCTCGTGGAGCGAGATTGTTACAAATATTGGTGCGAGAAAATAGCACACGGGGAAACGAAAGTAGTACACAAGCGATTATCATTGAAAAATGCAGACAGTTAGGCTTAACCCTTGATATTTGGGAAATCGGCGGTGATGAATTAATATCTCACCCAGCCTATTGCTGTGATCGTAAGAGTTTCGAAGGAAATCCCAATCTGGTAGCTGTGTTAAAAGGGACTGGCGGCGGCAAGTCAATGATTTTAAATGGTCATATCGATGTGGTCCCAGTTGGGGATGAATCAAATTGGAACCATGACCCATTTAGCGGGATAATTGAGTGTGGCAAGCTGTATGGAAGAGGCGCAACAGATATGAAAGGAGGCAACGCAGCGTTATTAATGGCGATTGAGTCATTAATAGCGAATGGAATCAAACTGAAAGGTGATGTGATTTTTCAAAGTGTCATCGAGGAAGAAAGCGGCGGTGCTGGTACCCTTGCTGCTGTTCTAAGAGGTTATCATGCGGATGGGGCAATTATTCCTGAACCGACGAATTTGAGAATATTTCCAAAGCAGCAAGGTTCCATGTGGTTCAGAATAACCGTCAAAGGCAGGGCAGCACACGGAGGTACGAGGTATAAAGGAATCAGCGCTATTGAAAAAGCGCTCTTAGTCATTCAAAGATTACAACAATTAGAGAAAGATAGAAATGCCAGAATGACCGATCCACTCTTTGACAAAATCCCCATCCCAATACCCATTAATATCGGAAAACTTACGAGCGGCGAATGGCCTTCTTCGGTGCCTGACACCGCAGTGATCGAAGGCAGGATGGGTGTATCTCCGGAGGAAACGATTCAATCTGCACAGCAGGAGATGGAAAAATGCTTGAGTGAATTAGGCGGGCATGACGAGTGGCTGCATGAGAATCCACTTAAATTAGAATGGTTTGGCGGAAGATGGCTGCCAGGAAGTCTTGAAAATGATCATCCTTTGATGGCTGAATTGACAAAGAATTTTATAGAGGTTAAGGGGGATAGCCCGATTGTCGAGGCAAGCCCTTGGGGGACAGATGGAGGTATTCTTTCTACGATTGGGAATACTCCCGTTGTGGTATTCGGACCAGGAATAACAGAAACCGCACATGATGCTAATGAGCATATTGTTCTCGAGGATATGTTTGTGGCAAGTGAGATTATCGCGTTAACTCTATTAAAATGGTGTGAGGTTGCAGAATAAATAGCAAAATTTTTCCTAATTATATATCATAAAATTGTTATAATTGAAATAGAAATGTCTGGCTTTTTTAGGGCCAGACATTTCTTCAGATTGCTAGAAAAATAATCGAAATGAGGTGTGTTCGATGAATCAAACAGCATCCATTATTTTTCTACAGAATGACCATTATCTCCTCGAAATTTATCTTGATCCATTTAATAAACGTATTCGTGTGGATGATTACCGTGGCAATACCAGCTTGTTGATGGAGAAGGTCGAAAAACTCGTTTTAGAACATTGTGCTGAAAAATTAATTATTAAAGTCCGCCGTGAAGATTACTTCACTTTTTTGGAGAAAGGCCTTCAGCCAGAAGCCGTAGTAGACCGTTATTTTCTTGGCTCGGATGCCTATTTTTTTTCAAAGTTTTATACCCCAGAGCGTAAAAAAAATGATCATTGGGTGATTGAGGACGGGATGATCCATAGTATTTATCAATTAGACACCACCGTTCAAAAGGCATTTCCTCCGAAAGAATATGAATTAAGAAAGGCTGATGCCAGTTGCGCCGAGGAACTAGCCGCACTGTATAGGCAGGTGTTTCAAATTTATCCAACTCCATTACATGACCCCGAATATATTAAAAAGACCATGAAGGAAGGAACGATTTATTACGCTTTCTTCCATTCAGGCAAAATTGTTAGTGCAGCTTCTGCAGAAGTTAATTCTTTTTATAAAAACGCAGAATTAACGGATTGTGCTACATTGACAGAACATCGAAAATACGGCTTGATGAAAATTATTCTCCAGGAACTAGAAGGGGAATTGCAAAGAAATGGAATTTATTGTGCTTATTCCATTGCCAGGTCATTATCCTTGGGGATGAATGCCGTCTTATTCCAGTTAGGCTATTCCTATCGGGGAAGGTTTATGAATAATTGTTATATCTATGATAAGCTGGAAAATATGAATATGTGGGTAAAAGATCTGGCAAACTGCTAAAAATTCGGCTTCCTGTGCCAAGATTTCGGCACCTTTAAGTAGAATGAAGGGTGGTGATGGAATGGTGTTGTTAACCACTTTAACACAAGAAGTACTAACCGCTATTCTAAAAGGCATTGATGAAGGAATTCATGTGGTGAATACAGAGGGGAAAACCATATTTTACAATGAAGTAGCGGCCACTCACGATGGCATGGACGTGAAGGAAGTCCAGGGAAAGTATTTACTAGACGCCTTTCCCTCTCTTACTGAAAAGTCGAGTACCTTGCTAAAAGTAATTAAAACGGGAATGCCTATTTATAACCAAACACAGGTCTATATGAACTTGCATGGGACAAGAATCGATACCATAAACACCACCTTGCCGATTTTCCTCGGGAATGAAATCATTGGTGCGGTTGAAATCGCCAAAGATTATTCCCGAATGAAACTGCTCGCGGAACGATTATTAGATTTACAAAAAGGCTTGAATAAAAGCAGTAGGAAGAAGACGTCAAAACAAGTTTCTTATACTTTTAATGATCTATTGACGGTGAATCCAGGGTTTCAAAAGATCAAAGATGAGGCTAAGAAACTGGCAAAATCAGATGCCCCTATTCTTGTCTATGGTGAATCGGGTACAGGGAAAGAATTATTTGTACAAGGCGTGCATCATGAATCCCATCGTTCGAATGAACCATTTATTGCCCAAAACTGTGCAGCCATCCCTGAAACACTATTAGAAAGTATCCTTTTTGGAACGGCAAAAGGAAGTTATACGGGTGCTGTTGACCGTAAAGGGTTATTTGAATTGGCAGATGGTGGTACGTTATTCCTCGATGAATTACATACGATGCCGATAGAACTCCAGGCCAAGCTCTTACGGGTTTTAGAGGATGGGATGGTACGAAGGGTCGGAAGTTCACAAAGTATTTCAGTAAATGTTCGTGTGATTGCCGCCATGAATGTATCCCCAAGCAAGGCTCTCCAAGCGCAAACACTAAGAGCTGACCTTTATTACCGCTTAAATGTCTTTACCTTTTCACTTATCCCTTTAAGGGATCGAAAAGAAGATATTCTTTTTTTAACAGAACATTTTATTAATGAATTTAACCAAAAACTCCACAAAAATATCAATGGATATGAAAAGAAACTAGGGCTCTTCATGACGAATTATCAATGGCCAGGGAATGTGCGGGAATTAAAACATACCATTGAATATATGATGAATGTTTGTGAAGCAGAGCAGTTGAAATATGAAGATTTACCGAGTTTATTAAAACATCTTTCTAGCACAGCCATAAGTAACCGCGGCGAACTAGACAATCTATCATTAAGGAAAAATATCGAAAAATTAGAGAAGGATCTGATCATGAACGCCCTTGAATTATCTGAAGGGAATATTAATCAGGCAGCAAAGCTTTTAGAGATTCCTAGACAAACCCTACAATATAAATTGAAAAAAATAATAGACTAAGCCGCCGATTTTTCGGCGGTTCTTATTTTTTATATAAGAAATTATTCCTCTGAACTTTGTTAATTATCTAGCTGCAGCGCCCAACGGCTAGTGTCCTTCGCTCTTTTCCCTACGATAAGTCAAGCACGAATGCGCTTTCGCTCTCCGTGTTTCCTTTATCTCAGTCAAAGCGCTCCAGGCCATACGCCGCTAAACGGGCGCTTCCGCTTTTATCATTGGCATAAATCTTGCATATTATTTTAGTGAAGCAAGATGGGAGGAACTGACGATGAAACAATTTTTATATAAACCAAGCAGGCATTGGAAAGATATAGAGTTATGGAAAGATGTGACCGAAGAGCAGTGGAACGATTGGCTTTGGCAGTTAACAAATACGATTCGAACATTAGACGATTTAAAAAAGGTAATCAATTTAACACCTGATGAAGAAGAAGGTGTAAGAATTTCAACGAAAACTATTCCCTTAAATATTACACCCTATTATGCCTCCTTAATGAATCCAGACGACCCGCGTTGTCCGATCAGAATGCAATCGGTCCCGATTTCAAAGGAAATTTACAAAACGAAATATGACTTGGAAGACCCATTATATGAGGATGAAGATTCACCAGTCCCAGGATTAACGCACCGTTACCCGGACCGGGTTCTCTTCTTGGTAACCAATCAATGTTCGATGTATTGCCGTTACTGTACAAGGAGACGTTTCTCAGGTCAAATTGGCATGGGTGTTCCTAAGAAGCAGCTGGATGCTGCCATTTCCTATATTAGAAAAACCCCACAAGTTCGTGATGTTTTGATTTCAGGGGGGGATGGCCTGCTGATTAATGATAATATCTTGGAATACATTCTTAAAAACCTGCGAGAAATCGATCATGTTGAAATTATCAGAATTGGAACACGAGCTCCTGTTGTGTTTCCGCAGCGAATTACTGAAAACCTCTGTAATATTTTGAAAAAATATCATCCAATCTGGCTAAACACCCATTTTAATACGTCCATTGAAATTACCGAGGATTCGAAAAGGGCTTGTGAAATGCTTGCAAATGCCGGTGTTCCAGTTGGGAATCAATCTGTTATCCTTGCAGGCATTAACGACAGTGTGCCAATCATGAAGAAACTGATGCATGATCTTGTCAAAATTCGCGTTCGTCCATATTACATTTACCAGTGTGATTTATCTGAGGGGATTGGTCATTTCCGAGCACCAGTTTCAAAGGGACTTGAGATTATTGAGGGGCTTCGCGGACATACTTCGGGATATGCAGTTCCAACTTTTGTGGTTGATGCCCCTGGTGGAGGTGGTAAAATAGCCCTCCAGCCGAATTACCTGATCTCCCAAAGTCCGGAAAAGGTTGTTCTTAGGAACTTTGAAGGAGTAATTACCTCGTACCCTGAACCGGAGAATTATGTCCCGGGTAGAGCAGAAAAATATTTCCAAGAGGTTTATCAGGATATGGAAGAGAAGCGTTCACTTGCAGGAATCGCAGGTATCATGAATGATCAGCATTTTAACCTTGTTCCTGAAGGGTTAACACGGCTAAATCGACGTAAAGATTTCAACCAAGACCCTGCCCACACGACATTAAAGGATAAGCGCAGCAAACGGGATGAACTAAAGGATAAGAAATTTAAAGCATTGACGCAGAAAGAAATGGAAGGTAAGAAATCAGTAAATGAAGGCGCATCAGCGGAAACGATGAAGGATTAGGAGGGGTTGAATTGAAAATTGAATGTGAGTGGTGTAATAGCTCAAATGTGGTGAGATTAACTGATTCTGTGTTTTGGGAATTGCCTGATGGGACACGGGCAATCGAAATAACAGAAACCCCTACCCATTCCTGCACTGACTGTAAAATGATTTATCAAAGTGAACCAATCGTCAAAGAAATAGAAAATCAATTGTATTTAATCGATTGTAAACAGCTTGGAAAAGTGGTCAGCTTTGAAGAATTAATGGCGATTCCAAGATTACTAAAGAAAAATTATTTTGATTTTTCGTCCTAAAGAAGCAGCCTCACTCGCAGGCTGCTTTGCTTTATACTTTATTCATTCATTCCGAAACGCTGGACGCCTATTATTGAATCCGTTATAGTATTTCTAAGAAATCTGGATGAGAAAGGCGTTTCGATATGATCAAATCCTTTTACCATTTTTTAATGAAATATAGGCATCCAGCTCCAAAGGATGAAATTAGTTTATTTGCGAATCATGCGTATTTAGATCATAGTTTTCCTAAAGTGTCGGAGGACTACGATGAAATCAGTTCTTATCTGGAGCTGAACGGTCATTATTTAGAATCCATGACTGTTTTTGATGAGGCCTGGCAGCAATATTTGTTAACTGAACGCAAAGAATAGGAAATTAGAATCGTCTCTCGATGAGGCGATTTTTTCATTTTACAAATGCCATGCGCTTTTATGTAAACGATGCATATACTATTGTAATCAAAACTCACGACTTATTATTGAGAGGATGGGAGGAAATGGCAAATAGAAAAAAACCGAAGTTTAAGATCGGTGATACGGTCGTGATTACCATATATGGAACAGTTGGCAAGGTAACAGATGTTAAGTGGCTAGATGGGAAGTATGTATATGAAGTAAATAAAAGTGACGGATTATTCATTGAATCCGCCTTACAGTTACTTTCAGAATTTGAAGGCGTTGTGATGGAGAAAGAACAAATTGACATCGAATATAATTTTTTCTTCGGTGATCTAGTTCAAGTAAGCGGTTATGGCGCAGACTTATTTAAAGTCGTAGGCTTCCGAACAGAAATTTGGCGCTATAAGGAAGATGCCTGGGAAGATGTCATTTATGAGTTATCACGAGTTAGTGATGGTGAATGGCTTGAAGCAGGTGAAGAAGAATTAACACTTGTAGCCGATGCTGAAAATGCTGATACATTCATTCAAAAACTAGGTCTCCTATACTTAGTGAATAAACAAGAAAAGGTAGTCGAAAATCCAAAAGTCCAGAACATGATTAGAAAAGCAGAATTTGAAGAAATAGAAAGAAAAAAAGAAAAGAAGGAACTAATTGATAATTTATTGGACATATTTAATGATTACCGAATTTTATATGAAATGTTTCAGGATCAGGAATATTATCAAGTCATGCGTGTGATTATCAGAAAATTAGAAAGTCTTGTCAGTAATGATGGCAAAAGCCATGTATAATTACCACTTTGAAATTTCAAATAGTAAATAAACAACAAACGGGATACCTGCCCATTTTATGAGGAAAAACATTCTATCTAAAAACTTTTCAATTAATTGGATAGTGTTACTATTCTCCCGATTTACATCATCTATCCATGCCTCTAATTTTACTTGTAAATTTGACATCCGAATCCACCCCTTGGAAAGTTCTTTTCATTCATCCTATGCTTGTCCAATCCAAAAAAGACATCATCTCCTACTTAATTTTCCAAGTTTATTTTAGAAATTTGTTCACAACCAATGGATATTCCGTTTGCTCCTTAAAGTAACTAGCATGAAAACGCCATGTACATCATACATTCACTAAAAAGGGGGCGATGCTATGAGAGAAATTGAAGTTTTTATTGATACTGAAGAGATTGCCGAATTTTTCTTTCATGAGCTTGTAAAAAGGGGATACGTTCCTAGCGAAGAAGAGCTAGAAGAAATTGCAGACATCACCTTCGAATATCTAATTGAGAAGAGTATTATCGATGAAGAAGAAGATGATGAATAAAAAATGGAAAAGAAGTTTTCCTTTATCATAGATTAAAACGAAAGACGAGCATTCTGTGCTCGCTTTTTGTTGTGTATGATTTATATAAATTAATTTTGCAAATAATTGAAACCTTTACTTTAGGGTGACGTATAACTAGTTACGAAGCAGAGGAGGAGATTGAGTTGTTAAAAAAAATCCTTAAATTGATTTTTGGAAGCAAATCACATCATCACAAGTATAGTTCCTCAAGTGATGCCTGGAAGAAAAGGAATCATTATAAGCACAACAACCTAGGACACCATTATTATAAAAAGAAATATAAAAGTAGTAGTTTTTTCAGCAGCTAACGTAATCGGATGTTTTATTCATGATGAAGAAAATCGCTTTACTCATATCAAATTTATTGGAAAAACCATTTCCCAAAGATGAACTAATTGCTGAGCGATACCAGGTGATCACCCATCTCGGAGCAGGTGGTTATGGTCATAGTTATTTGGTGTATGATCTGGTAAGTAGACAGAAGAAAGTTCTAAAAGCCTTACGTCTTCATAAAAGATTGACCCCATCTGGGAGAGGTAGTTTTGAATTAGAAAAAGAACTGTTAGATTCGATTGATCACCCAAGTTTTCCAAGGTATTTTGAGGAGGGAAACTATCACAAGATTCCCTTTTACACCATGGAATTTATTGAAGGCATGAATTTCGAACAACTCATTTTTTCAGAAGGAAGGAAAATCTCAGAAAAAGAAGCCTTTCAAATTGTCAATGAATTACTTACACCACTAGAATATTTGCACAACCGTAAAATAGTCCATCGAGACATTCGCATACCCAATGTCATTACTGATGGTTCAAACATTAAGCTGATCGATTTAGGGTTGGGTAGACATTTCCATCACGAAAATGAGGTAGTAAAAACAAAGGAAAATCATTTGCGTAAAGAAATAAATTTCCAAGCGGATTTCTATGGACTTGGACATTTCCTTTTGTTCTTGCTGTATTCTAATTTTACTTTTTCAAAAGACATACATGAAAAAAGTTGGGAAGAGGAACTGAAAATTTCGAACCATGCGAAACACATAATTAGAAGGCTATTGCAGATTGAACCAGCATATGAGAACTGTGCCCAAATAAGAGCTGAAATAATAAATTCATACTTAATTTAGGAGGAAGAACGATGTCTTTTTTTAACAAAGTATTTGCCAGTGTAGGAATAGGGTCTGCAGCTGTGGACACAAAGCTTGAAAAAGATACCTATATGCCAGGAGAGACAGTTAATGGTGTAGTTGAGATTAAAGGCGGCAAGGTGGAGCAGCAGGTGGATGAGATTTATCTTACCCTCAATACCACTTATTTAAGGGAGTCAGATGACAAAAAATATACCGTCACTGCAGCTATTGACAGGTTCAGATTGACTACTCCTTTTGTTATTCGTCCGAATGAGAAAAAAGACATCCCATTTTCCTTTCAACTACCATTCGATACACCACTTTCCATTGGAAGGTCAAAAGTTTGGGTAACAACAGGCCTTGATATTAAAGGCGGTGTCGACCCAAGTGATAAAGATTATCTTAAAGTTGTTCCGAACCCATTGATGTCTGCTGTGTTTACTGCCATTGATCAGTTAGGTTTTAGAATTCGTGAGGCCGATTGTGAAGAAGCACCTCGGCGATTACGAGGAAGATTACCATTTGTTCAAGAATTTGAATTCGTCCCAACTTCAGGAGCATTTCGAGGCAAGCTAGATGAATTAGAAGTTGTTTTCTTCCCATCAGGGAATGGAAGCCTCGATATTATGTTTCAAGTAGATAGGCGGGCAAGAGGGTTATCCGGCTTGTTCTCGGAAGCTTTAGGGACAGATGAGACCAATGTACGCCTGTCAGTATCAAATGCAGATATCCCTTATTTACAACAAAAAATCCAAAGTGTCATTCAACGATATTCATAAAACCGAGGAAAATAGGGCCAAATGGTCCTATTTTTTTTATTTAGTGATAAGTTTTTGAACTTAG
>NZ_JBALSN010000267.1:0-14303 GCF_036966985.1 Neobacillus drentensis
TGCCTGACACTCTTTTTATGTTTCCTACTTTTTCGGCTGATCAAGTGCCTGGTAAGCTAATTGATACTTTCCGCCGTCTGCCACTTCTGAATGGTACAAAGCCTTTAGGGCCGTGTTTTTCTCGAGGCCATGTTCCACCTTCAACTCTTTCAAGCGTGTATGCAATTCTTTATTATCCTTAATTAGCTGCTGCATTTGTGATTTTAAATACTTCATAAGATGATGAACCCCTTCCACGAACTGAATCGTTCCCCAAGTATAGCATTAATTAACTTGTTTTAAATAAACCATCTTATATTTATTTTCTCTGACCATGTCCTTTTGGCCGACTTTTTTCTATATAGAAGGTGAAAGGAGGTGAGTGATCATGGCAGAAGCATTATTAGAAGGAACGAAACTTCGGTTGCTTTTCGAGATCGGCATGGATGAAGATGGCGCACCTATTCTCCGCGCAAAAACGTTCAGCAATGTGAATAAGGATGCAACGGTAGATCAGTTATCCCAAGCTGCACAAGCAATTACTGTTTTATCCAAGGACACACTTAACAAAGTGGAACGAAATGACAGCTCAGAAATCATTGCCTAATAAGCTCGTCAATTAATTCACGATAGGAGGTGAGAAAAATGGCAAAAACCTTAGAATTACACTTTAATACAGAACTTGGAAAAACGGTGAGTTTATCAGTTGAAAATCCAAAGGAACCGATTGATGAGGCCGTCGTCAAACAATCGATGGCTCAAATTATTGCATCTGAAATCTTTACTACTCCCGGCGGAAAATTTGTAACGGCCAAATTGGCCAGAGTCGTCGACCGAAATGTAACGGATTATGAACTAGTTTAATAACGGAGAGGCCGATTCCCCCTAGGGACGGCCTTTTTTTACAAAGGAGGTGAAAAAAGTGGAGCAGCTGATTCCGATCATTAGCGAGGTTGGTTTCCCCATCGTCGTGACCCTTTATTTGCTTTACCGCATTGAATCAAAGCTGGATATGGTCGTCACCTCGATTCAGAATCTTCCCGAACGCATGAAGGAAAGAATATAAATACTTAGGACAACCCCTGGATATAGGTAAGGGTTGTTCTTTTTGTTCCATTAAACTATAGAGAATCAATGGTTTAGGATGCATCAGCAAATACCGTGACAAGTACCCGGACATACTTGTCCATTGCTACTTAGCATATATTATAATCAACTTTAAGAAATGGAGAGGATGAAATGAAGCTTTATTTAGATCCAGGTCATGGCGGACAAGACCCTGGTGCTCAAGGTCATGGATTGGATGAAAAGGATTTAACATTAGCGGTCGCGCTCAAAATACGTTCCATTTTACAGAATGATTATGAAAACATTGACGTAAAAATGAGCAGGAGCAGCGATACTACTAAAAGCTTAGGTCAGCGTTCCAGCGAGGCCAATGCTTGGGGAGCTGATTTTTTCTTAGCGATTCACATCAATTCCGGGCCAAGCTCCGCCCAAGGTTATGAGCACTATATTTATAACGGTCTGTCGAACTCCTCAAAGACCGCACAATACCAGGATATCATCCATGCGGAAGTCAAAAAAGTGAATCAGCTGCAAGACCGCGGCCAGAAAAAGGCGAACTTTCATGTATTACGTGAGACAAATATGCCAGCACTTTTATCCGAAAACGGATTTATCAGTAACGACCATGACGCCGCACTAATGAAACAATCTTCTTGGATTCAAAAAGTAGCACAAGGTCATGCCAATGGAATCGCTAAAGCCTTTGGTCTGAAACGCAAGCCAACAGAGCCCCCTAAACCTAGTACACCCGATGCCGGATCACTTTTCAAAGTGATTGCTGGTTCATTCAAATCCAAAGAAAATGCGGACGAACGTGTCGAGCAGCTTCAGAAAAAAGGCATCGAATCATTCGTAGATACCACAAAAATCTCTGGTGAAACATGGTACCGTGTCCAAGCTGGCGCCTTTTCTAACCGTGAAAATGCAGAAGATCGTTTAACAGAAGTAAAAAAGGCCGGAATCAAAGATGCATTCCTCGTTGCAGAATAAATACCCTACAAAAGACCTGCTATTCACATATAGCACGGAGGTCTTTTGTATGGTTTTTGTGTTTATGTAAGGCAAATTGAGTCCACAAGATTGGATTTGCCATAACATATAGATGAACGTATTTTAAATGAAATGGAGGAGTAAGTATGAAGCTATATTTAGACCCAGGCCATGGCGGTGAGGATCCCGGTGCCCAAGGGAATGGGCTGAATGAAAAAGATATTACCTTAGCTATTGCGCTTAAAATACGAAAAATCATCCTCAATGATTATGAAAATGTTCTAGTTAAGATGAGTCGTACAAGCGATACGACCAGAAGCTTAGCACAGCGCTCAAGCGCAGCCAACGCATGGGACGCAGACTTTTTCTTGGCTATTCACATTAATTCCGCTGATAGTTCCGCTCAGGGATATGAGGATTTTATTTACGATGGATTGTCTAATTCTAGCAAAGCAGCTAAATACCAGGATATCATCCATGCCGAGGTTATCAAAGTGAATCAACTGAAAGACCGCGGGCAAAAAAAGGCCAATTTTCATGTCATCAGGGAAACGAATATGCCTTCCCTTCTAACGGAAAATGGCTTTATCAGTAACAAACATGATGCTGCACTGATGAAAGACTCGGCTTGGCAGCAAAAGGTAGCACAAGGCCACGTGAACGGGATTGCCAAAGCCTTTGGCCTGAAACGAAAGGCTGTGAAGGAAACACCGAAAACAACAACCACACCCAAAACTACCCAAACTACAAAAACAGTCTATACGGTTTATGTCGGCTCTTATAAATCAAAAGAAAATGCCCAAGATAGGGTCGCAGAATTGAAGAAAAAGAGCATTAAATCTTCTATTGTTACCACAAAAATATCTGGAGCTACCTGGTTCCGAGTGAAAGTAGCGAGCTATACGACCAATGCCAATGCAGAAAAACGACTAAAAGCAATTGAAAAAGCAGGTTACGATGATGCATTTATTATTACGGAAAAAGAAACTACAACGACAACTAAAACAGAAACCCAAAAACCTGCAGCAAGCACCAGTAAACCTGCCACAACAACACCGACCACAAACACTAGTAAACCAGCAACCACAACATCAGCTACGAGCACAAATCCAACTATGACTCCGAACAACACTACCAATGAAATCCCCATCATCGCGGACCCCGGACAGTTTACTATTTTAGGCCCGACCTTCCTTTCACCCGAACAGATGGACCAATTTGTGAAAAAGGTCAATCCAAAAGCGCCGGAATTAGGTGCATTTTATCAAACCCTTGGAAAATATTACGGGATTCGCGGGGATGTAGCCTTTGCACAAGCCATTCACGAAACAGACTATTTTCGGTTTACCGGAGTCGTCAATCCTGAACAGAACAACTTTGCAGGAATTGGAGCAACTGGAGGAGATACTCGTGGTGCACGGTTTGAAAGTGAAGAAGAAGGTGTCCTTGCCCAGCTTCAGCACTTATACGCATATGCGACAACCAAGCCACTGCCAAATCAATATCCATTAGTTGATCCCCGCTTCCATCTTGTCGATAGAGGTTCTGCTCCAACATGGACCGCTTTAAACGGAAAATGGGCTGTTCCAGGTACAACCTATGGGCAATCCATTCTTGCTCTTTATCAAAAAATGATTCATTCCGTCTAATGGATAGTGGGCGTCTATCCAAAAACTCCACTGATATCCCCAATCCTGATACTCCCCCTACGAAAGACCTCTTCTAATCAACAAGAGAGGTCTTTTCCTGTTTGCCTGTTGAATTCCTCCCGCTCGCGGTATACTCCGGATAAAACAGGACCACAATGAATGAAAACAGGAGGTCTTTGTATGCGTGGATTTTTTATTTTATTATGGGCTCTAGCCATCCTTATTTTTACCTGCACCGCCAGTTTTTCAGAATTAATAGAGTTTGGCCAAGTTCATTTTCAATGGGACAGTCATCCCAACTTTTCGGAACTTCTCGAACCATTACCGCTAGAACTTACCCGTGACTTCCTGCTCCAAAAATGCGGTCACGCCTTTGCTTTTCTCTTCCTGACCATTTTGCTGCAAACCAAATTCCGTTCCAATGCATTGATTCTATTCCTAGCAATTTCCTTTGCTTCTTTAACCGAAATCCTTCAATTATTCTTCACTCGGGATGGGAGAGTTTTTGATATAGCAATCGATCTAATCGGGATTTTACTAGCAACAGGTTCAAGAAGTCTGTTTACAACACCTCAATCAAAGCAAACCCATCTTTGATGGAAAACCAAATTAGCCCTCGATTTTAATAATAGGTTTAGTTTTAGGGTTTAGCCATCTCATCACTTTTACAAGGTTTTTTTCGGAAATGGCCACACATCCCAACGTGTAGCGTGTGGTCTCTTTTTTTATGTGTAGAAAAATAGCACTCCCACCCCCGGCAATAATGGGGGCATCAATATAACGAATAACCACAGCATATTTGTAGAGCGGATGGGTCAAACGTTCATAGGATTTCCATATGTGCTGGGGGTTGCCGGTAGTATGGACCCATTTGTTGTAGTCTTTGGATTTGGGGTAGTCCACCCAGTAATCAAACTTTGTGGCTATCCGAAAAGGATACCTCACACCAGCAGGCTTGGTCCCCCATCCAAAAGATGTCCCAAGCAAGTACGTCCCTCTAGGGGTAAGGCTGTCACCTTCTTTTGTTTTCCCGACTCCTTTTTTGCCGATAATTGCTTGCATTCCATTTGGCCAGCAACAATAAAGAAGCGGCCATCACTATTGTGAAGGCCGCCCCCAAAACCAATGATTCTATTAAAATGGTACTTTTTTATAATATCTTCTCGTTGTCAGCGGATGATTCCTTTGCTCTTCCAAGTGGCAGCTGACTCTCTCCAGTAACGCCGCAAACACAATTGGAGTAACCAGACTTCGCAAATCTTCGGAAATGCCCTCTAATGGATAATCCTTCGAATCAAAAACGGTTAATTCCTTTGAGTAATTTTCAGCAAATCGCTCGACTCTCTCTGTAAGCGGACGGGTTCGATCCTCACCCTTTAATAGGATAATACTCGTATCTTCTTCCACTAATTCCAATGTTCCATGGAAGAAATCAGAGGCATGAACCGGTCGTGTTTTAATCCACTGCATCTCCTCTAAAATACACATGCCATAGTAATAGGTTTGACCCCAATCGATCCCTGTTCCTGAAAGGATATGGTAGGGTGTCTCTTTATGCTTGCGGGCAAACTCCGCAGCGAGCGGTTCTACCGCTTCCTTCACGTTAAGGAGTGCCTCGGGCAGATGTCTCATTTCCTCGACAAATTGCTGATAGTCTGGAAATTCATTCCGCTTATACATCAAACGAAACGCAAGTAAATAAGACTGGATATAGAACGATTCACAGGAGGTATCATCAGCCGCATAATTGGTAAAAGTATAATCGGTTCCATTTGCTAACGGTGTAGCTGCATGCCCCACCAAGCTAATCGTTACCGCCCCTTTTTCCTTACAAAACGCCGCTGCCTCCACTGTTTCTTTGGTTGTACCAGACAAAGAAGGCAAGATAACCAATGAATGTTCACCTAGGTGCTGATGATCCATCAACATCAATTCCGAGGAGATTTCTGTATAAACCGGTAAGGTGGAATGTGTTTTTAAAATATATTCAGCCGGACGCATCAGGATGGCTGCGCCGCCAGTTCCTACAAAAAATACATTTTCCAACCCTTTCTCCACCACCGAATCAATCACCTGATCGAATTCATCCTTAAGAGATAAGGCACCAGTTTGAATGGTTACATATCTTTCCACATCAAAGTTAAACATGCCGGGTGCCTCCTAGTATGCCATTTTACGGTAATATCTGCGAGTCTCTAACGGATGATTTCTTTCACGCTCAAGATAAACACTGATTCGGCCGGTTAGTGCCCAATTCAGGCAAATTGCAAAGTGCTTTCTAAATTCCTCACTAATTCCTTCCAAGCGATAATCCTTTGTATCTAATATGAACAATTCGTTGGTGATATTTTCTGCGAATCGTTCCACACGTTCCACCAATGGCCGAGTTTCATCTTCACCCTTGAATAGAATTACACTTGTATCTTCTTCAACCAGCTCAAGCGTGCCGTGGAAGAATTCAGCTGCATGGATAGATTTAGACTTGATCCACTGCATTTCCTCTAAGATACACATCGCGTAGGAATAGGTATTCCCCCACAGGTTACCGGCTCCAACCAGCATATGGTAACCAGTATTTTTATGCTTGATCGCAAATTGCTCTGCTTGTGCGTCGAACTGCTCTAAGGCATCAACGATACCTTGTGGTAAGAGGGCAATTTCTTTCGCAAACTGATCATATTGCGGGAACTCATCGTTGTTATGAATAAAGCGGAACGTTAGTAGCTGCAAATGTAAAAAGAAGGTGTCAAATGAGTATTTCTCATGACCAGTGGAGATACAGTAATCTACGGCTTCAGCCAATGGCGTGCCTTGTTCAGCAACTAATCCGATCGTTGTCGCACCTTTGCTCTTACAGAACTCAGCAGCAGCCACCGTTTCTTTTGTTGTCCCCGTAACAGATGCAAAGATACAAACAGAATCCTTGGTCAGGTGACGGTTATTCATGACAAGGAGCTCTGCCGCTATTTCCGCATGCACCTCTAGCGTGGAATTGGACTTTAAAATATACTCATAGGGATACATCATTGCAATCGTCCCACCGGATCCGATTAAGAAGATATTTTTAAATCCTTTAGCCGAAATTCCATCAACAATCTTCTCAATTTCTTCCCTCTTTGCCATTGCCTCTTGACCAACTAATTGTAAATATTGCTCAGCATCAAATTTTAACATGTTTCATTCCTCCAAATTTAAATTAGAATTTTTGGGACTGCAATATTTAATGGAATTTTTCATGGTGCCTGACACCAACACTACTTTTAGTAAGGAACTTTCCACATATATCTTCTGGTGCTTAGTGGATGATTTCGAGCTGTTGCTAGTTCTTCTGCGTATTGGCGCAGGATGGTTTGCAGGACGAGTGGGGCTATGTAGCCTTTGACGCTTTCTGCTATGCCCGTTAGATCAAAGTTCTTTGCATCAAGGACGACTACCCTTTCTCCATATCTTTGGGTGAATTCCAATGAGCGTTCTTCTAATGGACGTGTCTCGTCTAAACCTACAAGCTGAATAACTGGCACATCTTTATCCAAGACTTCAAACGGCCCGTGGAAATATTCTCCGGCATGGAGGGCGTGGGAATGAATCCATTGCATTTCCATCAGCAGACAAATCGCAAACCAATAGGCAGTTCCATAATTCGCGCCGCTCGCCATCGTGTAAATCACTTTTTCATCTTTATAGGTTTGAGCAAATTCCTTTGCTTGACCTAAATACTTCACTTTCTCCTGCTCCAATATTTCATCTAAATTCTCTAACGAGGAAACGACATCGGAAAACTTTTCATTCCCTTCCTTGGCAGCTAGGAGTCCAAAGACAAGTTCCAGCATCACGGCCGGTGCCTCATTCACATACTTCGCTTCTTTCCCATCCTCATAAACAATCACATATTCAGAGGCCTCAGCAAGTGGTGATTCCGGGTCAAAGGTTAACGAGACGGTAATGGCACCTTTTTCCCGAGCGAAGCGGGCTGCCTCAACCGTCTCCGGCGTTTTTCCATAGTGGGAGCACAAAATCACCAGCGATTTCTCATTGAGTTTTCGCGGGTTCCGATGCACAAACTCATTGGAACTATACAGATCTGAATCGATCGTCGCACTTTCCCGGTCCAATACGTATTTACTTGCATACATCAAGGAAGAAGAGCCGCCACACCCTACAAAATATACCCGATCGATCTCCCTTTCTTTAAAAATATCCAAAGTCTTTTTTACGTCTGCTAGCATTGTCATCCTCCTTTATTTATTGACTTCTTTTACAGGGGAAATTTCATTTTGCGTATATTGGAGCCTTTGATATGTACCAAAACAAATCAAAGCAAATCCACAAATAAGAATACATACAAATAGCATCACTAACGGCCCAAACCCATCGTATAAAAGCCCGCCCAGTAAAGGGCCGATCGTTCTCCCCACATTAGCGGCACCGCTCACTAATCCTTGGTACATTCCTCTTCTATCAAGGGGTGCCAGTCGATCCGCAATCGCTGGCACGGCCGGAAAAATAAGAATCTCTCCGATCGTCATAATCACCATTCCCGCAACAAAACCGCCATAGGAATGACTCTGTGACAGAAGGCCGAAGGTAGCCATAAAAAAGAGTACACCCGATAAAAGCTGCCACTTCATCCGTGCTTTCATGCGAGCCATTAACCATTGGATCAAGGGCTGACCCAATAAGATTAGTACCCCATTGATCGTCCACAAAGCACTATAGGCTGATAACGGGAATCCTAACTGATGCATATAGTTGGAAATACTCGTTTGCCATTGGATATAGGTAACCCAGCAAAACATAAATCCTAAACAAAGAATCAATAAGGAATTGAAGCTTTGCTGTGCAGGGCGGACTTCTTTTTTCGGCTTCAGAATCGGTTCCTTCTTTACCTTCGCAACTTCAATAACTCGGTCCGGTTCTTCAAGAGCGAACCAAACGATGAAGATAAAGACGAGATAGGTGAATCCATTGACCCAAAAGACGTATTGAAAAGAGAATTGCGCCACGATGCCGCCTAAAACGGTACCCACTGCCACACCTAAATTGAGAACCAGATAGATAAGATTGAAGCTTTTTCTGCCGCCATCTTTCCAAACAACTCCTGCAAGGGCATAGATGGGAGGAAAAATGGTTCCAATGGCTAAACCAAGCAGGATCATCATTAGGATATAAATGGGCCATGATAGACCAATGGAAATAATGAAAATAAAACAGGCAGATGATAGAACCGCAAGGAGAAGGGTTCGCTTCCCACGGATACGGTCATACAAATAGCCTCCAAGGAAACTGCCAACAATTTCAGCTCCTGAATGAAGCATTAATACAAAACCTGCTTCCGACAGTGTTTTTCCCATTCCCTGCGTCATGTAGATGGTATGCAGGGGCCAAAGAAAAGCCATACCGGTTGAATTAACCAACATTGCGATTAATAACACTTTTAAATTCTTGGGATAACTCCTCCAAATAGACATAGGCTAAAACTCCTTTATACCACTGAATTAGCCACCCTATTTTTTTAGCAAATACTTCTATTTGGTATATACCATTTGAACCAATCCTACAAAATCAAAGTGACCTGAGAATGGAATCGGAAAGTAAACGTACCCTTTCCGTATTCATTCTCCTATTCCTGTTTACCGTTCGATTATCCTTTCACACTTCCAGCAGACAGACCGCGGACGAATTGCTTTTGGAAAATGATATACGCAATAATCATTGGCAGCGCTGAAATGGCTAACCCCGCCAATTGAATCCCAAAGTTGGTATTCAACTGGCTTCGCAAATTCATCAATCCAACTGGAATGGTCCTTAGCGCAGAATCTTCCACAAAGACTAGTGCGAACATAAATTCGTTCCACACGTTCATCGCTGTTAATAAAGCACACGAGGCAATGATCGGTTTACCCATCGGAACAATAATATGCCAATACACCTGCCAAATATTACACCCATCAATAATAGCCGACTCCTCAAGCTCTTTAGGAATGGATAGAAAGTAGGATCGCATTAAGAAAATCGCAAACGGCAATTGAAACGCAACATACGGAAGAATTAAAGCCCAGTAGGTGTTATAAAGTCCAATCGCCTGCAACAATTTGTACAGGGGAATTAGGCTGACCTGCGGCGCCAGCATCAAACCGCTTAGGATAACAACAAGCAAAATGTTCTGTCCCTTAAACTGAAAGCGGCTTAATCCATAGGCGGCCATTGACCCGAACAGTAATACCGATATGACGGAAGAGACTGTTATGAACACGCTGTTTAGGAAGAATCGACCAATTCCTGCATCCCATGCCGCCTGGTAATTTCCCCACAGCCATTCCTCCGGCAACGACCAGGTATTCAAGAAAAAATCTGCATTTGATTTTAAGCCACTAAGCCCAAGCCATATGATAGGATAAATGATAATTAACGAAAAGATTCCAAACCACACCAAAACGGCAGATTGAAATATACAATTCTTAATCTTCATGGATATTCTTGAACTATCTGTCCTAATTTCACTCATTTTATTCGTCTTTACCACAGGGTTATTATTTATCATTGCCTTACGCCTCCTGTCCTGATTTGCCTATTTTCAGCTGAATTAAGGAAAGGGTTAGGGTTATGACAAAAATAATGGTTCCAATCGTGGATGCATAGCCCATTTCATCATTTCGAAAGGCGGCCCGATAAAGCATCGTACCTAATACCTCGGTTGAATGCCCAGGCCCCCCATTAGTCATCACATACACTTCATCAAAAACTTTGAATGCACCAATAACAGTAATTACGGTACCAACAAGAATCATTTCCTTCATTTGTGGCAAGGTGATATAAATGAAGGTTTTTATCTTAGAAGCACCATCAATCATTGACGCTTCATAATATTCAAACGGAATTTTTTGCATGGCAAGTAAGAAAAGCATCGTCATATAACCGGTATACTGCCATTGCGAAACAGCTACAACCGCATAAATCGCAGTCTTACTGTCACCCAGCCATGATAAGGCCCATTCTGATTGACCGATAGCTTTTAACACCCCATTCACTAAACCAACTTCTGGGTTATAAAGCAGCTGCCATAACAACCCAACAACAGCAATCGAAATAACAGAAGGGATAAAAAAGACGGTTCGGAAAAAGGGCTGAAATCTTCTAATCAATTTATCTTCTAAAACAGCGGCAATAATTAGGCCTAAACCTACTTGAAAAACTAACGAAATAACCGCGTACAGAGAATTATTTTTCAAGGCGGTAAAAAAGATTGGATCCTTGAAAAGTCTGCCGTAATACTCTAAGCCAACAAAGACTCTCCCAGCCTCAAAGGAATTCCACCGAAACAAACTGTTATAAAGATTTAATACGATCGGCAAAAATACAAAAAACAGGATGAAAAGGAGCGCTGGCATAATAAATAGTATAGCGGTTCGACTGTTTCGAAATGTTTTTGTCATCCCCAACTCCTCCTAGGAGGGGGTAAGCAGTGACCTGCCTACCCTTTCTCTTTTATTCGACTTCACTTTGGACCTGTTTTGCTACTTCTTGAACTTCTTTGATGATTTCTTCCGGTGTTTTTGACCCATCTAACAACAGCTGGATATTGGATAAATACACATCGGCTACCTTTGCATGAACGTCTGTGTCGAGCCATTCAGCCATACCTTCAGCCTTCTTCATGTAATCCACACCTTCAGCCACTTCCTTTAGGGCCGTGTCTGGGTTCGTTGCCCCATCAATCGGACTTGGCCAGCCGATTTGTTTTACAAGCTTCAAGGCGTTGTCTTTGCTAGTTAAGAATTTTAAGAATTTGATTGCTTCTTTCGGATGCTTGGTTTTTGAAGAAACAATGAATCCATCTGGTGCTCCCGTGATAAAACTTTGACTTCCCTTGCCATCTGCAATGGACGGCATTGGGAAGAAGCCCCAGTTTCCTTTCATATTGTTCTCAATTGTTTGAAACTCTTCTAATTCTACATAGAAGATCGCTCCCTTACCGGCTGCAAACAATTGCTGTCCCATATCATGAGAACTAGAGTTAACATTCTTCATAAAATAACCCTTTTTATTTAAATCAGCTAACATGTGCATGGCCGTAACATAGCCAGGATCTGTAAACTCTCCCGTTTTCGGATTATAGTCTTTCATTCTCACATCCTGGGCCACCATTTTTTGGTTTAAGCCTGTTAAGTAATGAATTGCTGCCCATGGACTTTGGTTACCAAGAATGATTGGCGTTTCTCCACCCTTTTTCAAGGTGTCTAGAACTTGTAAAAATTCATCCCAAGTAGTTGGTGGCTGCAGTTGATATTTATCAAAAATCTTTTTGTTGTAAACAAAGAATTTACCATTGAAGCGAAGAGGAATACCATAATTTTTTTCGTTGGATGTGAAAGGCTGAAGGGATGCCGGAATAAAACTGTTTTTCCAAGCGGGATCTTCATTTAAGTAAGGAGTTAAATCTAAAGCTGTATCCGCACGAACGAATTTACGAGCAAATTCACCCGACCAGGAAAACATAATGTCTGGAACTTCTTTACCGCCTAGGACTACACGGAGCTTGTCCTTAATTGGTTCGTCTGCAATCGCTTCCATTTTAATTTTGATATCTGGATTTTCCTTTTCAAAAGCCTTGACCACTTCTTCAAAATAAGGAGCGTATTCTGGCTGTGGCCACTTATGCAAAAACTTTAAAACGACTTTCCCCGACTCTTCGTTAGTGGAAGAGGAACTGGAGCAACCCGTCAGGATGAGCGCGAACACCAACAGTACTGCAAATAATACATTTATTTTCGTTCTCATTTCATAGACCCTCCTTATTTTTTACATCAACCTAAACAAACTAGACTCCCCTCACCTCCCAAATCTTCTATTATTTCAATGCCTTTAAGAAATTAGAAGGGAATTCCATGACCAAAGGCACCATCAACTAGACATGTTTTTGCCGCAAACTTCGCCCCTTCCTCCATGCTGTTTTTTAAGAGGAAGTCTTCCTGGATATCAGGGTTTTCCTTTTTTCCAGAAAGATACTGTAAAATAAATGCGGTAAAAAAGGAATCCCCCGCACCTAGCGTATCAACCGGCTGAACAAAGTGTGGTTCCTGGCGGTAAAAGGATTGTCCGTCATACACAATCGAGCCGCGTGAGCCCATCGTACCCAGCACTAATTTACTCCCGTAGGAATAAACACTTTTTAATAGATTCGCTACTTCCTCGTCGGCCAAATGGCCACAGCTCAACAGACTTATATCAATATACTTACAATTCTTCTTAAGTAATGCATCGGTATAATCACTTGAAAAATCATAGGATACCAGAATGCCAAATTCTTTTAATTTATGTAACTCTGAATCCATATCACTGTAGATACTGCTATGTGCAATATCAAAACTTTTAATATAGTCCAAGTCTTCTAGGCTAAGGACGATCGGATAGTCGATTTGAACGCCGCCCCCATTCCCGCCGATGAACACCCGATCACCATCCACTAAATCAACAGCCGCGAAGCCGTTCTCACCTTCATGCTGCCGGCAATGAGAAATATCGACATTCAACCTTTTTAAGGTAGCAATAATATGCTCTCCAGCCCGATCATTGCCTAACACACCCAGATAGGCTGCTTCAATCCCTAACTGCTTAGCATAAACACTGAAATTCAACGCATTTCCACCTGGGTACATCATTTTTTTATACATATATTTATCCACTACATTATCGCCAACACCGATTACCTTCATGAAAAAAAACCTCCATCGCCACTTTGGTATATACCATTTTTTCTAAAAAGGAACTGAAATGATTTTTCTCATTTCAGTTTTAATTCCGAATAAAATTTCACAATATCGCTTCTTGTTAACGATGTTGAGAATTCAATTTCTTTTTCATTTTTATCAAAAGCCACCGATTCTTGGAGAATACAGGGACTTTCTAAACGGATTTTTAACAATTTGCTTTCACCTTCATCCGACACGGTTACTTGCATATATTCTTTTGCCATGACTAGTACAATCCCGTACTCTCTCTCTAAAATTTCATACAAGGAATCATTGTCGGTAATCCTTTCATCTAACCCTGGACAAAGTTTTTCAGGCAGAAACGACTCTTCAATTGAAATCGGCGTCTCGTCAACAAGTCGAAGCCGCTTAATAACAATCATCCCTTCACCCAACTCCAGCTTTAGTTTTTGGGCTAGGTTTGCATTGGCTTCGGTTTTACGAATAGACAAAATCTGTGTACTTGGGATTAATCCCTTACTTAGCATGTTTTTGGTGAAACTGTTAAACGTAACAAAATCCATTTCAATTTTTTTATTATTAATAAAGGTTCCAGCACCAACACGCCGTTCCACCAAGCCTTCCCTTTCTAAGATCGACAAGGTATGCCTTGCTGTCATCCGGCTGATTTGAAACTTCTCTGCCAATTCCCGTTCCGAAGGAAGTTTATCACCATGCTTAAGTTTACCGCTCTTGATCTCCTCGATAATTTGATTCTTTAATTGTTTATAAAAAGGAACCGCCTCATCATCACTTATCATTCTACTCATCTCTAATTCTCCCATTTATGCAGAAATTCAAACTCTTATATAAAGATTATCTTATTTCTATTTCTTTTGTAAATTTTTGTTTTTTAAATGGTATATAC
>NZ_JBALSN010000268.1:0-6283 GCF_036966985.1 Neobacillus drentensis
CCCGTCCGCCGCTAGACTCCGAAGAGTCTCGCTCGACTTGCATGTATTAGGCACGCCGCCAGCGTTCGTCCTGAGCCAGGATCAAACTCTCCAAGAAAGTTGATTAGCTCAATTTGTTACGTTGGCTCATGTTCTTCATATTATATAGAAGAAACACGATTAATATTGTTTGTTTGCACGATTTTGTTTGTTTAGTTTTCAAAGAACAATATATCACTATAAATTAGCGACAGCGAAATTAACTTTAACACTTCACCTTGAAAAAGTCAACTTCTTTTTGAAATTAACATCGCCGTCTCAGCGACGAATATTAATATAACAAATAATCTGCAGGTAAGTCAACTTCTTTTTGCAAAAAAGTTTAAACATAAATAAAGTTTTTAAAAGCATCATACTTTAACTAATTTGCACCATAATAAAATATTTTAGGGAAGTTCGTATTACCGAATGTGGCGAACAGCGTCTTCACTGTTCGCTTATTTTGTTGAAAATATGAAATTACTCTCTCTAATGTGTTGAAAAATATCTTTGTTACACAAAATACTTAAGAGAGGAGACCTGCAATGGAACTTTTTTTGCTTATACTTTTATTACTTGCTGTCATTGGATTATCTAGTTTCATCCATCATTTTTTGCCATACGTCCCAGTACCGCTGGTTCAAATTGCACTCGGGGTGTTACTTGCTTCGCTGCCGTTAGGCATTCATATCCCGATGGAACCGGAATTGTTCTTTGTTTTATTTATCGCTCCCCTACTTTTTCATGATGGTAAAAATGTTTCACGGCACGCATTATGGAAATTACGAAAACCAATCCTATTGCTGGCTCTTGGTCTTGTGTTTGTTACCGTATTCGCAATAGGATACTTAATCTATTGGCTGATTCCGTCGATTCCATTGCCTGCTGCTTTTGCTTTGGCTGCGATTCTTTCTCCGACCGATGTCGTTGCTGTGAGTGCCATTTCGAGCCGGGTGAAGATACCGGAAACGATTATGCATATCCTTGAAGGAGAGGGACTAATGAACGATGCCTCTGGATTGGTTGCATTTAAATTTGCGGTTGCCGCAATGGTAACAGGTGTTTTTTCATTGGCTCAGGCAAGCGGGAGTTTCATCGTAATTGCTATTGGCGGTCTGGCTGGCGGTGCACTTCTTTCGATACTAATCATTCAACTGAAAATCTTTATTCGCCGGCTGGGGATGGAGGATGTGACCATACACATGTTGATCCAACTTCTCACCCCATTCGTGATTTTTTACCTTATGGAGCATGTTCATCTCTCGGGTATTTTATCTGTCGTTGCGGCAGGTATTGTACATACCATCTATCGGGAACGTGACCAATCCCCTGCGATGAAATTGCAATTGGTTTCACAAAACACGTGGACGGTACTTATCTATATTTTGAACGGATTGGTGTTCGTTCTATTAGGCCTGCAAATTCCAAGTGTTATTAGTGAAATTTTCAAAGACCCATTGTTTAATAATTGGGAAGTGAGTAAGTATATTTTCATCATATCAACTGCACTTCTCTTCTTGCGCTTTTTATGGATTGGCGCGGCCTGGAAGTGGGAGTGGCTCAAGAAGGAAATCGAAATGCCCTCGATGAGAGCTATTGGGATTATCACTATCTCCGGAGTTAGAGGGGCGGTTACCCTAGCAGGGGCATTTACCATTCCATATGTCCTAGCCGACGGATCTCCCTTTCCGCAGCGTTCTTTAATTATTTTTATAGCTGCTGGAGTTATTCTAGTGACGCTCATAACAGCCAGTATCTTCTTGCCTATCCTTGCTAGAACGGAAAAAGTAAACGCCAATGAACAACGGGAAGAAATGTTGCGTGAGGCGAAACTGCGGACGATTGATTCAGCCATTCGTTCGATTCGTGAATTGATGAATGATGAGAATCGTGGCGCAGCGGTCTCGGTTATCGCCTCATACAATCAAATCCGAAATCAACTGAACACTGAAAATAATAAAAACTCCGAGCACTTAAAAATACTCGAAACTGAAATTCGGATGAAGGCCTTGGACGCTGAAGCCCTCTACATTGAAAAATTAAAAGTAGAGGGGAGAATAGACCGAGAAACTTATTATTTGTCTAATGAACATATTCAGAGGATGAGGCTTGCTGTGACCAATCGGATGCGCTTTAGAAGATTATTTATTGGGACACTGGCTAAAAGAGGTGTATTAAAACTAATTCAATTAATCATGCCGAAAAGCCAGCAACAGCTTGATACCCGCCAGGCACAATTAAAGAAAATGATTCAGTTAAAAATGAATATGGCTAAAGCCGCCATTAAGTCTTTAAATAACCAGATGACACCTGAAAATGAGCATGTGTATTTAGTGATTATCGGAGAATATAGCGAAATGCTCACGAAATTTAAATTAGCAAAAAAGGGTGTCGACTCTGCTCATTACAGAGATTTACAAAGAGAATTGCGTGTAAAGGCTTTCCAGGCTGAAAGAGATGAGATTCAGAATTTGTACGAAGAAGGAGAAATCACCACCGATATCATCCGGAAAATTCGTAAGCATATCAATATTCGGGAAGCCTATTGGATGGAAGAAAGTAGTCTCCATTCTCATTAGTATCCTACCGCAAACACGAAAAGAGAAGTGACAGCTTGGACAGACCTTATGCCTCTCTTTCTGCAATTAGTCTTTTCATGACATAGTTTATTTGCTCCAGTACATCCTAAAAAGAAGAACTTTTTTGGACGGAGGAGGAATTACATTGAACATTGACGATATCATCGTAGCACGTGAGAAAATGAAGGGAATTGTTCATGCCACTCCCCTTGATTACTCGAAAACATTTAGTCAGCTCGCTCATAATGAAATCTTTTTAAAACTGGAAAATCTCCAAAAGACAGGCTCCTTTAAAGTAAGGGGCTCGTACAATAAGCTTAATTCGTTATCAAAGGAAGAACTGGGAAAGGGTGTAGTTGCCGCATCAGCGGGAAATCACGCACAAGGGGTGGCCTATTCGAGCCAAATGCTTGGTGTTCCTTGTACCATAGTAATGCCAAAAGGTGCACCACTTAGTAAGATTCTGGCTACAAAGCAATATGGGGCAGAAGTTGTCCTAGAAGGGGCAGTATTTGATGACGCTCTCGCTTATGCATTAGAACTGAAAGAGCAAATGGGTGCTACCTTTATTCATGCTTTTGATGATGAAGAGATTATGACAGGGCAAGGAACGGTTGGATTAGAGATTCTTGATCAACTTCCTGAAGTAGAAGCTGTTATATGCCCTATTGGCGGCGGTGGACTGATTGCTGGTGTCGCTACGGCTATTAAGGAGAAAAACCCCAATATATCTGTATACGGTATTCAAGCACTTGCCTGCCCAAGTATGAAACAGTCCCTGTTTGAACATAAGCCTGTTATGGTGGATTCAACCCCTACAATGGCGGATGGAATAGCAGTGAAGAGACCGGGACTCAAACCGTTTGAAGTGGTTCAAAAATACGTGGACGATGTATTTTGTGTCGATGAAATGGAAATTGCAAGGACCATGCTTATGCTATTGGAAAGAAATAAACTGTTAGTAGAGGGTTCGGGTGCTGTCTCACTTGCTTCCTTACTTTATGAAAAAATAAATATAAAGGAGAAAAAAGTGGTGGCTGTGTTAAGCGGTGGGAATGTCGATATGAACTTTATCTCAAGAATTATTGAACGGGGCTTGGTTGAGTCTGGAAGATACGCTAATTTTATTATTACTTTAAAAGACAAACCTGGTGAACTGCAACGGGTCTTAGGCTCGATCACTGATTTAGATGCCAATGTTCAATCCGTTAATCTTCATCGAATTGGCAAGGATATTTATCCTGGCTATGCTCAAATTGAGATTTCGGTTGAGACTAAAAACCACGATCATATTGAGCTATTGCATAAAGCTCTGACTGAGAAAAACTATCATGTAGAAATGGGCCATTGTTAGAGTTATCTAGAGCTTGGGCAACCAAGCTCTTTATATTAGGTATCCTATAACCTCCTCGTTCGTACATTGTAGAAAATTTGGGAGATCCTCACGATTTGAGATTAATTGAAAATAATAAGTAACATCTTTGTCCTGATAAGATTGATAGCGTAATATGTTCTTTTCACTCGTAAGTTTACTTATGACCTGTTCAAAAAATTGCCCCTGCGTCATTCTATCCTTCGTACCTAAGTGAATGACCCCTTTTAGTTGGCTCTCAATGATGAAGTGTAGTTGTTTTGCTAACTGAACATCTAAAAGATTGTTACAGACCAAATTGTTATAGACATCAATTGTTTTATTATTTTTTATACTTTCTTTTATTAAATTCAATCTGGGAGAATTCTTCCCCCAGATTGCAGGGATTCGGATAACGATCACTCGTTCATCCAAAATTTCTTTAAGTATATTTTCACATGCAATTTTGAATTTTCCATATTCTGATTCAGCCATTGGTATATCTGATTCTGTGTGGGGTTTTAATAAATCGCCATCAAATACATTTGTAGTGGAAAAGTAATACACACGGCATTTAGTATGTTGTATTGCTAGCGCCAATTCCTTATGAAACATCAACTGTTGGTCAAAATCTCCTCTTAGGCAAGAAATCACGATGTCAGGTTTAATGGATTGTATAATTCCCCTCAACTTGTCGATTTGATGAACGTTCAGTTGGAACTGCTTCTCAACAGGGAGATTGGTTAACGAAGTGGAATAGGTTCCGTATAGATCAAATCCATCTTTAAATTCATTGAGTAAAGCTCTTCCAACAAGTCCGCTTGCGCCAAGAATAAGTACTTTTTCCATCACAATTTCCCCCTTGCAAAATAGAAATTTTTTCTATGTAAAAAGCTAGGTGTTATACCTAGCTCTTTGACCTTATAACTTTTTAACAAATTCAGATTTTAAGCTCATTGCGCCAAAATCATCAATTTTGCAATCAATATTATGGTCTCCATCCACTAAACGGATGTTTTTAACCTTCGTACCTGCCTTTAAAACTGATGAACTTCCTTTAACTTTCAGGTCCTTAATGACGGTGATAGAGTCCCCATCGTTTAAGACATTTCCATTGGAATCCTTCACCACTTTTAGATCCTCTTGTTCTACTTCTGATTCTAAGTTCCATTCATGAGCACATTCCGGGCAAACAAAAAGACTTCCATCCTCGTACGTGTATTCAGAATTACATTTTGGGCAATTAGGCAAATTAGACATTTGTACAATTCCTCCAATCATCCCTGTTATTCTAATACATTCGATGGGGTCTAGTCTATATTCGTTTAAGACTGCAAAATATATTCAAAACAGGCCACACCCTCCACTTGCTTAAAACCTTCCTTAATGTATAAAGCTTGTGCCCGCTCATTTTCTCCATTCACCGAGAGGATGGTTTTTTTATAGTTTTTTTCCTTTGCGAACTGAAGGGAAGCCCTTAGGAGAAGTCTGCCTAACCCTAGTCCCTGATATTCAGGAATGATAGCAAGCGGACCTATATTCATAATTGGAGCTCCCTCATATTCGTCGTCAGCCCCCCTTACGATACCAACTGGTGTTTCGAGATGATAAAGAATTTTCATACCGCCTTCTAAGTAATCGTTGCCTTCAGCCATTTTAGCCACCATTTCTGGAGTGACCGGTGTTTCATTGCCCTTGAGTTTTGCAAAACCAGTATTGCGGACTTCACTCCAAATCTTTTCATCTACCCCAGAACGAAATGATTTAATACGATAATCTTGCGGCATGTTCCATTCAAGAACATCACTGTCTTCCCTGATCAGCAAAAAGGCGTATCTCTCCACTGAAAAATCTAACTGCTTCATCACACTCATCAATCGTTGATTATTCAAAGGTATAAAAATGTAAATCTTCCTTAATCCTTCTGTATGCTTTAAAAGACCCTGCAGCAGTTCCTTATAAATGACGGGCTCCTCGACTTCGGAATGAAAGATTCGAAAGCGGGCCCTCTGTCCACGACGATTGTATTCATCAATGATCAGCGAAGCCGCCCCGATGATATCACCTTGTTGATCCATCACAATATAGGTCGGACTTTCGGCATTGGGCGTAAATTCCTTCAGATCCTCTTCGTACAAAAAAGAATCATCCACCTCATTCCGATGTTTCTTGCAATACTCAATAAAGCCAATAATCTTGTCCGGTTTCAGAACCTCTACCCTCATTTAGACACAACCCCCATTAAGAATACATTTTCAACTTATATATTCTTGAAAACCGCCTCGATTCCTTGTTTTCACTCTCTAGTAAAAAAAGAGTGCCTGACACCAATTCG
>NZ_JBALSN010000268.1:6306-23674 GCF_036966985.1 Neobacillus drentensis
TTGGTGTCAGGCACCATTCATTTTCCTATTCTAAATTGCTATGTCGGCCGAATGCTAGTGTGTGGTCTACTTCATTGAGTTTGCTGTAAAGCAAACATAGGGTATCAAATAGAATGTGTGCACATTGGTCGAATAATGAACCTAATGGCTGGATTGTTTTCAATTCATTTTCACGGCGATATTTCGTGGCGGCTGGTACGTGAAGAATCTGTGTTGCAGATGCTGCTAATGGCGACTCGGGATTGGTAGTCACAGCCATTACAGAGCAGCCTAGTGACTTCGTTTTTTCAGCAGTCCAAACCACATTTTTTGTTGTTCCCGAACCGGAAATTGCCACTAATAGATCACCTTCTGCAATCGATGGTGTGATTGTTTCCCCTACAACAAATACCGTTGCACCTAAATGCATTAAGCGCATCGCAAATGATTTAGCCATTAATCCGGAGCGACCTTCACCGATGACAAAAATCCGCTTTGCTTTTTGCATTTGAACTGCTAACTCTTGAATCTGGGCCTCTTCCACTTGGCTAAGTACCGTTTCTACTTCTTTTAAAATAGTAGGAATTACTAACATGTCATTTTCTCCTCCGTTTGTAAAATAATTTGTTTAAATTGTTGTGCCGCCGCTGATGGATTTTCCGCTTTCGTAATCGCTGAACCAATAATGACAACCGCAGGATTCAGTGACTCGATGAGATTCTCTATCGAATCTAGCTTAATCCCACCTGCTGCTGCCACCTGAAACGCCGAGAAATCACTTTCCTTTGTAACATGATTTTGACTGCCTAATTCCTCTTGTTGGTCCTTGCTCACATGCTCGCAAAAAATTGCGTCATTGTATTTCTGTAATGCTTGTTTTTGTTCATCGGACGTATTTAACAGATCAATCATTACCTTTTTTTGATAACGATTAGCTACTTCCATACAAGTATCAATGGTTACTAAAGGAGAAACTCCCATAACGGTCGCAACATCTGCTCCCGCTTCAAAACATAGTTCAAATTCATAGCGCGCATTATCTATTGTTTTAATATCTGCAACAATTTGTTTGTGAGGAAAAGCCTGTTTCATCTCTTTTATACTCGCCGTACCAAATTCTTTAATTAGCGAAGTCCCCACCTCAATCCAATCAATGGAATCCTCCACTTTTTTCGTTAATTCAATCGCTTCTGCAATTTCCATTCGATCCAACGCCAGTTGTATATTCATAATCAAACTCCTTTATATGGGTTTGTTGATAAATCGGTTTACTAAATCGGTTTATTAAAATATTATACTTCATTTGTAAGCGTTTTTCAATATGTGCCTGAACCCCGTCATGGTGTCAGGCACCAACAAAAGACCCTATAGATCTTTTACATCATTCTGCTTGGAAATACAAACACTTCAGGGTGTATGTTTTCTTTGTTTATTTGTTCGAATAATAGTTCAGCTGCCTTTTTTCCCATATCCTTTGCTGGTTGAACGATGAAGGATATCGGCGCCTCTAGCAAATGAGCAAATGGAATATTATCAAATACGATCAACTCAAGTTCTTTTCCAAGCCTAATGCCTTTTTCCTTTAGAAATTCTAGAACCGCCAATAAGACACGATCATTTGCAGCAAAGATGGCTGTTGGCTTAACATCTAAAGAAAAGAGTTGTTCAATTTTGCTTTTCAATTCAGGGATACTTGCCTCAATAATAAAATCGGGATTTACCTCTATATTGGCATCGGTTATTGCCTGTTTATATCCTGCCAATCGATCGATACGGGTACTAACCATCAGCGGCTGCACCACAAAAGCAATATTCTGGTGACCCTTTTCAATCAAATGCTGTACAGCCTTATAAGTAGAATCCGTATTATCGGTAATGATGGAAAACACATCAAGATTCTCCACTTTTCTATCAACAAAAACAACGGGATAGCCCTGTTTGACCATCCGTTTGTATAGATCATTATTTTTCCCTGTCGGAAAAATGATCAAACCATCTACTTGCTTCGCTCTTAACATTTCAATATATTTCTTTTCCTTTTCGGGATCATCATCGGCATTACAGACGATGGCATGCAAATCATGTTTATGACAAAAATCCTCAATTGCACGGCTGATTTCCGTTGAAAAATAATGCGTAATATTGGCGACAATGATCCCCACCATCGAGGTGCGTTTTTGTTTCAGACTTCTTGCGATAAAATTTGGCTGGTAGCCCAGTTCTTCAATCGCTTCTTCAATCTTAAGTTTCGTTTTCTCACCCATATATTCAAACCGTTTATTTAAGTATTGAGAAACGGTACTTTTCGATACACCGGCTGCTTTTGCTACGTCTGCCATTGTTACTTTTTCCATGCCTATCTTCCTCTTTCCTCTTGGTCACTGACTTCATTTTAGCCGGAAATCTACTAACTTTCCAGTTGTGGCCGGACGGAGTTTTCTTAGATAAGAGAACCTTATCACACATGAAAAGTTTCAGTGTGTTTGTTGTAGACAGTACCCCCACTTTCTTGGTGGGTTTTGTCCGTAAGAGCCTCTTTTGCGGACAGTTCACCTGCTTTCTTGCTGAATTTTGTCCGTAAGAACCTTTATAAATTAGAAACAGCCTTGGAAAGTTTCCAAAGCTGCTTCCACTTTATTAAGCGCTCACTTTAACATCTGCTGGCTTACTTTTATCCTTTTTTGCCGCTTTTACCGCCATGATCGTTAAGATTGCGGAAAGGAATAGAGATCCTGCCATAAAGATATATGAAGTACCGAATCCACCTGTAGCATCATTTAAATATCCCACGATATAGGCACCAACAAAAGAGCCTAGTGCGCCCATACTATTAATAAGGGCCATCGCACCGCCAGCTACATTACGCGGCAGGATTTCAGGAATAATGGCAAAGAATGGACCATAGGGAGCATACATGGCACCGCCAGCAATCACAAGTAAGACAAATGAAATCCAGAAATGTTCTGTTCCAATCGCATAAGAGGCATAGAAAGCGATTGCACCAATCAATAGGAACGGCCAAACAAATGCATTTCGATTCAGTGTTTTATCAGAGAAATAAGAAGCAACTAACATTAGAATAATGGCTAAAATATATGGAACCGAAGACAACCAGCCTGTTTTAACAATATCCATATTTGGCGCTGTTTTAATAATCGATGGAAGCCACATGACGAATCCATAAACACCAATGCTCCATAGGAAGTATTGCGCGCTTAACAAAATAACTGGTTTTGATTTAAAGGCTTCACCGTAATTTTTTACCGGTTTAATTCCTTCTTGCTCTTTTGCTAATTGTTGTTCAAAATCATTCTTTTCTTGTTCGGTTAACCATTTTGCTTCTCTTGGTTTGTCGTTGACAATTTTCCACCAAATGAATGCCCAAATAACAGCCGGAAGCCCTTCAGCAATGAACATCCATCTCCAGCCTACAGAGTTAACTAAATAACCAGAAACAATCGACATCCACAATACGGTTGCTGGGTTTCCTAAAATCAAAAATGTATTCGCACGAGATCGTTCTGCTTTCGTAAACCAGTTACTTAAGAGTACAAGCATGGACGGCATAACCGCACTTTCCACAACCCCAAGTAAAAAGCGGATCACAAATAACAATTTAATATTCGAGATCATACCTGTAAAGGAAGCCAATAACCCCCATGCAATCAGAGACCAGAAAATGAGAACCTTCGCACTCTTTTTCTCGGCAAATGCCGCACCTGGCACTTGGAAAAAGAAATATCCTAAGAAGAATAGTGAACCAAGTAAGGATGAAGTACCAGCAGTAATGTGCAGATCTTCAGCTAACCCTGAAGCTGCACCGAATCCATAGTTGGCACGGTCAAGGTAAGCAAGACTATACGTAATAAAAGCAATTGGAATAAGACGTAACCAGCGTTGTTTCGCAATCGTTTGTTTCATGTTATTTCACTCCCTCTAATTGATTTTCTATATATTTTTCTAACTCTGCTTTGGTTGGATAGCCGTCGTTATCACCAGGTGATTGAACCGCTAACGCACCAATCGCATTGCCTCTTAAAACCGCATCCTGAACTTTGAGACCTTCGAGTAATCCACTGATCACCCCAACGGCAAAACCATCACCGGCACCAACGGTATCAACCACTTTTTCCACATGAAAACCGCGAACGGTACCTTCTTCTGTTGCTGTTTTATAAAAAGCTCCCTCAGCCCCAAGCTTAATGACTACGAGCTCCACTCCCTTGTCTAAGTAAAAGGAAGCGATTTCACGAGGTTCCTTAAATCCTGTTAAGATTTCACCCTCACCGATGCCCGGTAATACATAATCTGCTTGGAACGCCACTTCGTTGATTTCCTTTACCATTTCTTCTTGTGATGCCCAAAGTGTTGGTCTTAAATTCGGGTCAAAGGAAACCTTTTTACCATTCTTTTTCATAAACGTTAAAGCGTGTTTTGCAAAGGCTCTTGCACTTTCCGAGAGGGCTAATGGAATCCCCGTCATATGCATGTGCTTAGCACGTTGAAAGTACTCTTCATTGAAATCATCGCAGTTTAAATGGCTTGCTGCCGAGCCTTTGCGAAAATATTGAACCTCTGGATCGCCTTCTAAAACCATCGATTTCAATTGAAATCCAGTCGGATAATATCGGTCGATCAAAACATGTTCGATGTCAACGTTTTCATTTTTGATCCGTTCGATGACAAATTTTCCAAACGCATCGTTTCCGACTTTACTTGCCCATCCAGAGCGCAAGCCAAGTCTGGCAAGCCCGATGGCTACATTCGTTTCTGCCCCGGCAAGTTCACGGGTAAATTGGCTGACTTCGTGTAAGGAACCAGCATGATTGGCCATAAACATCGCCATGGCTTCTCCAAAAGTAATTGTATCTAACTGTTGCATGTTAAAGCCTCACCTTCCATTATCATCTGAATAAAATCTCGTGTCCTCTCTTTCGGTTCGATCGGAAACTCAAGCGCTTTTACCATTTCAGATGGAAAACGATTCATGATCTTCTCCCAACTGTGACTTCCGTCTTTTTGTAATGGCACCGTGATGAACTCTCCCTTATCATCTTCTACTTGCTTTAAATGAAGATACTCGACATATGGTGCAAGTTTGCTGAGGGCAACGTCCACATCCTGGCCAGAATAATACCAGTTTCCGGCATCAAATGTCATTTTAACCGATGTGCCCTGCTCGGTGGCGCTTTCAAAAAAGGATGATAAATGATTGATATTCCCGCCATGAAGCGTTTGATCATTTTCAACAAACATTTGAATTTCCTGATGCTGATCCAAAAAGGTATTCAGTTCGATAAGATTAGATTGGCCTTTTTGAAAATGGCCAAGAGATACTTTAATCCATTTAGCACCGAGATCTTTTCCTTCTTCAAAAATCTCGTTTAATTCCTTCTTGTTCAATTCGTGATCCTCTCTCCATAACTCAATCGGAGCCGAATATACAGTGAACAATTGATATTTTTCAATTTCTTGTTTAATTTTATCTAGTGGTGGATCTTGTTCCGACAATAATTCACGTCGAATCTCAATTCCATAAGCACCTGAATCTGCAATGAGCCTAATAAATGAAGTTTGCCCCTTCTTCAAGACTTCAAATCTATCAAAAGCGTTTATCGGGACAATTACATTATTCATAACAAAAATCCCCTTTTTAAATAGTACATAGGATAAAACGTTTTAGTAAATCGGTTTAGTAAATCGATTTATTCATATTATAAACCCAGTGAAAGCGCTTTTGCAATAAAAAATTAAATTTTTTTCTTTATCCTGATTTTGGTGCCTGACACCAAAGATGACTCCAAAAGAAAAACCCCCATAATTATGGAGGCTCGTAAGTTTATATGGATATTATGGTATTAATAATATTTTCCCTGTGCTTTGCCGGCTTTCTAAATAACGGTGTGCTTCTTGACCATCGCTTAGTGCGAAGGTAGTTGGATCGGATACTTTAACCTTTCCTTTCGTCATCCACTGGAACAGCTCAGCTGAACGAGCAATTCGTTCTTCTCGGGAGGTAAGCACATTCCAAAGGTCGCCACCCGTCAAGGTTTTGGATGTATCCATTAACATTCTTGGATCCACTAAAGCTGGGTCTCCTCCTGCCATTCCGTAAAATACAACCGTCCCGCCGATGCGAGTGACATCAAAACTGTCTTGAAGCGTTGAACCTACTGATTCATAGACCACATTGACACCTTTACCATTTGTCGCTTCGAGGATTTGCCTTTTCCAATCATCCTTGTACAAGAACACTTTATCCGCTCCTGCTTCTTTTGCTGCAGCGGCTTTTTCGATGGACGAAGTTAAACCTATAACTGTCCCGCCTAGTAATTTGACAATTTGAACTAAGAGCTGCCCGACCCCGCCTGCTGCTGCATGGACTAGTACGATATCTTTCTTTTTCACTGGATAACTATCCTTTGTTAAATAATGAGCCGTTAATCCTTGTAATAGCACGGAAGCTGCTTCCTCAAACGAGATCGTTTCAGGCAGAGGGATCGCTTTTTCCACAGGAACTGCCACGAACTCTGCATTGGCATGTGGTACATCGGCAAAGGCAATCCGATCGCCAATGCGGATGCCTTGAACATTTGCTCCGACCTTTGCGACCATTCCTGCCCCTTCATATCCTAAAATAAAGGGTGGCTCCCCCTCGAGATGGTAGTTACCTTTTCTTCTATATATATCGGCAAAATTTAGGCCAATTGCTTTCATATTAAGGAGTACTTCATTTGGACCGATAACAGGTTCGTTGATTTCTGTATACTTCAGTACCTCTGGCCCGCCAAACGTATTAAACACTAATGCTCTCATATCGATAACCTCATTCAAACTAATTTTGCACTACACTTTTATTAAATAGAATTGTTCTAGAGATTGCAACTCACTTAACTGGCGAACTACTTTCATGAAGGGAAGGACCTATCTCTCCTACTCAGCTTTACTTTAGATACGATTCAATCCATTACATTTTAACTTGCTTCATAAAGCTGAGTAAGATACGCTTCATACAGACCACTTGGACAAGGAGATATTAATATATGGATAGAAATAAATTTTCAGCAATTGCCCACCGCGACCATGCCTTTAGTAATCCTATTAGCGAAAAAAAGATAATGAAAATGCTTGATATTGTCTCTCCAAAAGCCTCTGACAAAGTGATTGATATTGGAGCAGGAAAGTGTGAATTGTTAATTCGCTTGGTGGAAAATTACCAAGTAGCCGCTACAGC
Organism: Neobacillus drentensis; assembly: GCF_036966985.1. Lineage (GTDB taxonomy): Bacteria > Bacillota > Bacilli > Bacillales > Cytobacillaceae > Neobacillus > Neobacillus drentensis_E. The sequence goes on from NZ_JBALSN010000268.1 coordinate 13,520, forward strand.
TATTGAATTGTATGAAGGGTCCATCGAGGAAGCAAAGCAAAAGGCAAACGGCAGAATTCCTGAAGGCAGTATCGAGTTTATTGTGGAAGATGCCACCTCGGCAGTCGAAAGATGTAAAGAAGCTGGATTTGATTTTGGCATTTGTATTGGTTCAACCCACGCATTAGGCGGACTTGAACCCACCCTACAGACATTAAAACGTCTAGTTAAGAAAAATGGCTACATTCTGATTGGCGAGGGATATTGGAAACAAACTCCAAGCCCCGCATATCTAGAAGCACTCGGAGGAGCTGACGAGTCGGAATGTAAAACCCATGCGGATACTGTTAAGGCTGGCGAAGAATTAGGGTTAATCCCGCTTTGGTCTTATGTAGCCAATGATGATGAATGGGATGATTACGAATGGCTTTATTCGATGTCCGTTGAGAATTATTGTCTTGAAACTCCAGATGACCCCGATTGTGATGCCATGCTAGAGCGGATCCGAACTTGGCGTCGGACTTATTTGACTTGGGGCAGGGATACGCTGGGATTCGGTTTGTATTTGTATAGAAATAACAAATAGTACCAGCCAAGCCTTATATACCAAGGTTTCAATCCTATTTAATCAAACGTTTGATTAGTTTTTCAGAGGTATTTTCCGAACTTTTTTAATCAAACGTTTGATTAGTTTTTCCTCAAAAAATTTTCTCATGCCCTAAAAAGACTTCAATGCCAAGGCCTCGCCTCCATTTAATCAATCGTTTGATTAGTTTTTCCAAAAATACACTATCCTATCATAAATCCATATATCCCAAGGCTTCAACTCGTTTTAATCAAACGTTTGGTTAGTAACACCGATTAGACTAATAAAGCCACATCTGGTACACTATAATAGTTACCTAAGGTAATTATTACTCTAGCTAACCATCTAATTTATTCGGGGTGATTTAAATAAAGACTTCACAAAAATTCTTTCACCAATTATTGATGCTTTACCGGCCATTTGAAAATAAATTGAATTTTCATTTGGCTGAACACCAACTACACAGAGCGCAATGGTCTATTTTTCACTACTTATCCAATAATGGACCTGCTACACTTGTAGAACTTTCTCATTATTTATATGTAGAAAAGCCCACAGTAACTCGGACTATTAATCGCTTAGAAGAACTAGGATATGTCGGACAGGTTCCTAGCAACGATAAACGTGAAAAGCGGATACACCTGACAGAACTAGGAAAAAAAGTATTTACCGATGTTCGTGTCACGATTGACCAATTTGAAAATGACATCTTAATAGGAGTCTCTGAGCACGAACAGCTTGAGGCCATCCGGATTATGGGAATCATTCGAAATCATATTATTAAGTAAGGGGTTAATAACGTGAATCAACCAAGAGCTAAACTTTGGACCAAGGATTTTACGATTGTTTCCGGGGTCAATTTTTTCGTCACTTTAGTCTTTTATTTATTAATTGTAATCATTGGTGTTTATGCAGTAGACGAATTTAATGCTTCTACAAGTCAAGCAGGTCTTGTAACAGGAATCTTTATTGTCGGTTCATTAATTGGCAGGTTATTGATTGGCAGATTTATTGAGTCTATTGGCCGAAGAAGAACTTTAATCATTGGTGCCGTCTTTTTTATTTTGACACTTCTTCTATATTTTCTGAATTTCGGGATCACCTTCCTGCTTATGACACGCTTATTTCATGGGATTGCAGCTGGAATGGTCGGTACAGCAACAGGAACGATTGTGGCCCAGATTATCCCTGCTTCACGGAAAGCAGAAGGGATTGGTTATTTCAGCATGAGCGCAACATTGGCTACCGCAATTGGCCCATTCATTGGTCTATACATGACCCAGCATACAGATTTTCAAATGATTTTTATTTTCTCTCTTGTACTAGGGGTTATTAGTTTGATCACAGCATTCTTTGTAAATGTGCCACAATTGGAAGGATCGCCCCAACCAACTGAAGCAAAAGGATTTAAGCTTTCCAATTATATTGAACCCAAGGCACTTCCCATTGCGGTTATTACACTAGTAGTAGCTTTTTGTTATTCCAGTGTTCTTTCGTTTATTAATTTCTATGCGATAGAAATTGACTTAGTAAGTGCGGCAAGTTTCTTTTTCTTAGTTTATTCCATAGCCGTATTGTTATCGCGCCCCCTTACCGGCCGTATAATGGATTTAAAAGGGGCAAACTATATTATGTATCCATGTATTATTGCCTTTGCCGGAGGTTTGTTCCTGCTTAGCACCGCAAGAGTTAATATTATATTATTAGCAGCTGGCGTACTAATCGGCCTTGGTTTTGGTAACTTGCAATCAAGTACCCAAGCAATAGCAGTAAAAGTAACTCCTCCCCATCGGATGGGATTGGCAACTTCCACTTTCTTTATCTTTCTTGATGCCGGTCTTGGGTTCGGTCCATACATCCTAGGGTTTTTTATTCCGCTAACAGGCTATCGTACTTTGTATGTAATCCTAGGTGCAGTCGTTCTTGCGTCGATGGTTCTATACTACTTCCTCCACGGTAAGAAAGAACTTCCAAGAAGAACCATGGTGAAGGAACCAACGCCTGGCACTCATTGATTTCTAGCACCACCCTCTCGATGAAGACATAAAACCCTTCTTAAGCAAATATGATTAACATAAGAATCCTAAATAAAGGGGTCGGTAAATTTGATGATTTTTAATAAAATTGCATTATCCTTTGTAGTTTTCTTTTCCATCAGTATGATCATAAATACTTATTTAGGAGAAAAGGAACAAATCCAATCGGATGTTATTTATTTTGTGATGAACGGGTTTGCTTATATTGTATCTGCATTAGAAGTAGAAAAAGAAAAACAGGGTTTAGAAACTGCATAGATTTGACAAATATAGTTCCTTTTCCCCTTGAAACAAAAGGAATATTCTGATATATTTACTATCAATTATATATTTTTCTTACTTCAATACTTTGAAGTGAGGATAGAGGCGCAAAGACCATTAGTACGCAACTGGAGGATAATGAGGTCCAACGATGGTTGTGAAAAGGGGAATTTGCCGAAGCTTCATTGATTCTCATTTATCATGAAGCTGGTTCTGCTATTGAAAAAATACAGAACTGTCATATAGGAAACTATATGGAGGGCTATCTTACGCACGGGAACTTAGTTATTTTTGTTTCTACTGCAACAGTGAACCCTCGCTGTTGCTTTTTTGCGTTGAATTTTGAATGGCCTTGCCCACCTCTAAATTTTATAAAAATTTATTAAAAGGGTGAGAAAAGATGAAATTTGGCCAAGTTTTAACCGCGATGGTTACACCATTTGATCAAAATGGCGAGGTTGATTTTAACGCAGTAAGAAGATTAGTAGATTATTTAATTGATAATGGTACGGACGGGCTCGTCGTTGCTGGTACAACAGGTGAATCTCCAACCTTAACGACGGATGAAAAAATCGCTCTATTTAAAGCTGTTGTCGTCGCAGCGAGAGGAAGAGTTCCTGTCATCGCTGGCACTGGCTCAAATAACACGAGGGCTTCTATCAGTTTAACAAAGCAGGCTGAAGAAACAGGTGTAGATGGGATCATGCTTGTTGCTCCATACTATAACAAACCTTCCCAAGAAGGTATGTATCAACACTTCAAAGCAATTGCTGAATCTACATCATTGCCGGTAATGCTTTATAATATCCCTGGCCGAAGTGTGGTTAATATATCGGCAGAGACGATTGTTCGCCTTTCACAAATCGAGAATATTGTCGCTGTAAAAGAAGCAAGCGGAAACTTGGATGCCATGGCTGCTATTATTAGCCAAACTCCTAGCGATTTTACCCTTTATAGTGGGGATGACAGCTTAACATTGCCGGTTTTAGCAATTGGCGGCGCTGGAGTTGTATCCGTTGCTTCCCATGTAATTGGCAATGAAATGCAAGAAATGATTAATCACTTTAAAAATGGCCGCGTCCAGGAAGCGGCTCACTCTCATCGCCAACTTCTTCCTCTTATGAAGGCATTATTTACGGCGCCTAATCCGGCACCAGTAAAAGCAGCCTTGAACATGAGCGGGGTACAGGTTGGTGGACTTCGATTGCCATTGCTTCCTTTGAGTCATGAGGAAGAAAAGGCATTGCAAGGGGTTTTACCTGGACACCTAGTCAAAACATTAAATTAATTTGCTGTAGGCTGTCAACACGCTGGGAATTCAGTGCTGTTGGCAGTCTTTTTTTGAAGGTAACTACCTAGAAAAAGTTTTCATCTCCCCTTCCAATAAAGTATAACCAAAAGGGCATACTATTGATATTTACTTGGAATAGGGAGGATATTCACTTGCAAACCAATGATCAGCAATTATCCATTTTCGCTTTAGGCGGCATCAATGAAATAGGTAAAAACATGTATGTGGTTCAATACGCAGACGATATTTTTATCATTGACTGTGGTGGAAAGTTTCCAGATGAGAGTTTATTAGGAATTGATTTAATTATCCCCGATATTACCTATTTAGAAGAAAATCAGGAGAAAATTCAGGCTTTAATTGTGACACATGGGCACGAAGATCATATCGGCGGAATCCCTTATATTTTAAGAAAATTGAACATCCCAATCTACGCTACCCGTTTTACACTGGGTCTCATTGAATTGAAAATCGACGAGCATCGACTACATGGAAACACGAAGCTCATGACGATTGACTCAAATTCAAAACTTGAGTTCGGAGAAACGACGGTATCATTTTTCAGAGTAAGTCATAGTATTCCTGATTGTCTCGGTATTGTGTTTCATACACCTGAAGGTAATGTTGTTCATACCGGTGACTTCAAATTTGACTTAACGCCTGTGAATAATCAACATTCAGATATTCATAAGATGGCTGATATCGGTCAGGAGGGTGTCTTAGTTTTAATATCTGAAAGTACGAACGCTGAGCGTAAGGGGCTAACACCGTCCGAGCAAATGATTGGTGACAATTTGGATGAGGCCTTCATGAAAGCCGACGGGAAAATCTTTATCTCCACCTTTGCTTCGAATGTGAATCGTGTTCAACAGGTGGTTGCAGCGGCAATAAAGGCCAATCGTAAGATCGCGCTTCTTGGCCGGAGTATGGTAAATGTGGTCTCCGTCGCGATTGAACGTGGGTATTTAACCGTTCCGGAGGGGATGATCATCGAACCACGCGAAGTTGATAGACTTTCTCCTGAAAAGGTGGTCATCCTTTGTACGGGTAGTCAAGGAGAGCCAATGGCTGCCCTTTCTCGCCTAGCGAGTGGAAACTTTCGCGATGTCTCCGTTTATCCTGGCGACACGGTTATCTTAGCGGCATCTCCTATACCTGGAAATGAAAAGGACGTTTCTCGAATCATTGATAATTTATTTCAACTTGGCGCCAAAGTAATTTATGGCTCTGGAAGCACAACTGGTATGCATGTGTCTGGGCATGGCTATCAGGAAGACTTAAAGCTCATGCTGACATTAATGAAACCAACTTATTTTATTCCGATTCATGGGGAATATCGAATGCTGCACCACCACCGTTTGTTGGCAGAGTCAGTGGGAGTTGAGAAGGGAAATACCTTCATTATCAAAAATGGTGATGTAGTAGATGTTGAAAACCAGGTTGCTCGTCAGACACGGTCGATTCCAGCAGGAGATACGTATGTAGACGGGATGGGTGTTGGTGATATCGGGGACATTGTGTTACGAGATCGTAAGCAACTTTCCGAGGATGGAATGCTTGTGATTGTTATAACAATTAATAAATCGGACCGAAGGATTATATCTGGACCTGACACCATTACCCGTGGTTTCGTGTATGCAAGAAATTCGGATGAACTTCTAAAAGAGATTAACCGCCTTGCTAAGAAAACCATTAATGACCTGCAAAGCGAGAATATCCGGCAATGGAATGTCATCAAACAAAACATCAAAAAAACAGTCGGACAATATGTATTCGCTCAAACAAAAAGAAAACCTATGATCCTCCCTATCATTATTGAAATATAAAAGGTGTCAGGCACCATGTGAAAATTTCACATGGTGCCTGACACCAATTTATTTTTTAGCCTGTTGGCAATTTCATTTTATCTAATATGTTGGTGAGGTAATTTCTGACTGTGGTAATTTTTGTCTGTTGCTCGAGGCGAGGTTGGATTACTTCCATGTCTTGTTCGTGTTCAATGGAGTTTTCATCGATTAGTTCCTGGCTGTATATTCTATCTCCCTTGATAATGCTGCGAATCGACCTTGCTAATTCCTCGCTCGGGCTATCCTTCAATAAATACCCCCTTACATCCGCCTGTAAGGCACGCCGATAATTTCCAGTTCGGGCAAAGGTTGTTAGGATTATGATTTTACTGCCAAATGACCTTAAAGCTTCTGCTGCCTCAAGGCCGCTCATTTCAGGCATCTCGATATCCATGATACAAACATCAGGCTGCAATCGGCGCACTAGTGCAAGGGCCTCTTCTCCATTGCTCGCCTGACCGACCACTTCCATATCCTCTTCCAAATTCAAGAGAGAACCCATAGCCCCTAGCAGCATTTCCTGATCCTCTGCAATAACTATTTGAATCATATAAGTTCTCTCCTTATCTGGCCGCTGTTATCTAAATAACAACTCCCCTTAATAAAGGGGAGCAAGCCTGTAATATGTTTTGTTAATTGTTAAATTTCCGGTTTAACCTGTTGTACGGAAAACCTTTTCTTTGCTAATGCTTTGACTTCCTTAAAGCTGACAAAATTCTTTCGTTCCTCATCCCACAAACGGAAACGAAGTGACCGTAAGCTTGTAGCAAGAGAAATAGTTGGTACTTTTTGTAAAGGAGGCGTATTATTGTGTGCTTCTTCCAACTTATAGTTAGGCACACGAGGGCTTAAATGGTGAACATGGTGGAAACCAATATTCCCAGTGAGCCATTGTAATACTTTTGGAAGCTTATAGAAAGAACTACCTTCTACTGCTGCTTTCACATATTCCCAATCTTTATCTTCTTCAAAATAAGAGTCTTCAAAAGTGTGCTGTACGTAGAACAACCAAATACCTGCAGCGCCTGAAATCATGAAAATCGAGCCCTGTACTAATAGGAACGCCTGCCATCCGATTGCCCAACAAAGTAAACTAATCAAAGCAACAATCAGAACATTCGTCAAATATGTGTTGTTTCGCTCTTTCCTTTTAGCACCTTTACGGTTAAATCGATTTTTAAGAAGAAACACATAAATCGGACCTAAACCAAGCATTACTAGTGGATTGCGATAAAAACGATAAGCTAGACGAAGTCTAAGTGGTGCAGCTAAATATTCATCTACTGTAAGTGTCCAAATATCACCAGTTCCTCGTTTATCCAAGTTACCACTTGTCGCATGATGAACAGAATGCTCATGTCCCCATTGATCGAACGGGAAGATCGTTAACACACCCATCGCTGTCCCAACGATTCGGTTTGCACGGCGGCTTTTAAAAAAGGAATGATGGGTACAATCATGAAATATGATAAAAATCCTTGTTAAAAATCCTGCGGCTATCACGATAGGAACTAATGCTAACCAATAGGAAACGGATAGGCTTAAATAGGCAAGGTACCATAATGCAATAAATGGTACGACTGTGTTAATAATCTGCCATACACTTTCTTTTGTCGTTGATTTTTCAAAGGGAGCAACTTGTTTTTTTAGAGTTTTAGTATTTTGTGTGGTCATTTTATTGAATTCCCTTCCTTCTTTGTGTCGTTATATCAAAGTATATAGAAAGGAGTTTGTCCTTGTTAGTAGCAGGTGTCATGTGCAGGATATGACAAATGTCATATTTCATGATATTTTTCATCAAAAATTTACATTGAGTTTCTGATTTTTGCTGTGCTATAAAAGATGTTGGCTTTGTGATAAAATAATTTATTTCAAGATACCTTATTAATATATCCATCCTAAAAATCAATTACAAGCAGGTGTACATATTGGATATCAAACATTTACAATATTTTATTGAAGTATCTAATTTCAACAGTTTTTCCCGAGCGGCAGATCATTTATTTATTACCCAACCAACCATTAGTAAAATGATTAAAAACCTTGAGACTGAGTTGGGCGTTGCACTTTTTGATCGCTCCCGTAAGCAATTAATCTTGACCGATGCTGGTCTAATCATATTGGAACAAGCAAAATTAATTGACAAAGCATTTAAAAATTTAGAAACGGAATTGGATAACCTTACAGGACTAAAAAAGGGGCATATTCGTATTGGATTGCCTCCCATATTTAATGCGCATCATTTCCTCAAAATTGTTGGCAGCTTCCACGAAAAGTACCCTGGTATTACTTTTCAATTAGTAGAAGACGGTTCAAAGAAGATAGAAGAAGATGTGGGTAAAAATCTTCTTGATGTTGGAATCATTGTTCTTCCAACTAAAAATGAACTCTTCAACCATTTCTCTTTTATGGAAGAAGACCTAAAGCTCATCCTTCACCCATCACACCCACTAGCAGAAAGAGAGGAAGTCCAGTTAGCTGAATTGGCTAACGAATCCTTTATTTTGTTTAATAAGGACTTTGTCTTAAACGATCGAATTATTCTTTCATGTAACAATGTAGGCTTTAATCCACATATTATATCTGAAAGTTCACAGCAGTCTTTTATTGAAGAAATGGTTTCGTTCAAACTCGGTATTTCTCTTTTGCCGGAGAGTATTTGCAATAATCTTAATAAAAATATTAAGTCAGTTAAAGTTGTAAACCCGTCCATCAGTTGGAACCTAGCCATTATTTGGGGCAAAGATCAATACTTCTCCTATGCTGCAAAAGAATGGCTGAAGTTCACTAAAGAACAGCTCACAAAGGGGTTTCAAGATTAATTTTATCTCCCCTATACTAGTCAAGACGGTTCATAATAATGGAACCGTCCTTTATTATCTAAAAATTCACTATTTATATAATGCATAATTGAAAGCATTTACATAGATAAAAGCTATACTAAAGATAAAATATAACCATTTTACTAACCAGACAATGCGGCGTACACTAATTTCAGGCAAGAAAAACCTTTTAACAACGTGGATATAATATTTACTTGCTAGAATATCCCATCATGAAAGGAAGCAACTTAATGAGAGCAAACAAAGCGAAAGAAAGCCGCATTATTAATACAGCGCAAGTATTATCTTGCGATTTAAATAATTACAATACATTGTTTGGCGGAGTTTTGATGAAAAAACTGGATGATGCCGCCACTTTATCAGCCCGCAGGCATTCACGAGTAAAAGAATGCGTAACTGCATCTACTGATCATATCGATTTCTTATGCCCTATCCATCAAACGGATTCAGTCTGTGTCGAATCGTTTGTATCATATACAGGTAGAACATCTATGGAAGTTTTTTGTAAAGTTATCGCCGAAGATATGATGAATGGCGAGCGCCGCATCGCAGCTACGGCATTTTTGACTTTTGTAGCTTTAGATGAAAATAAGCGGCCGGTTGAAGTTCCAAGTATTATCCCTGAAACCGAGGAAGAAAAATTCCTCTACACAACAGGTAAAGAAAGAGCACAAATTCGCAAATTAAAAAGACAAAAAAGTAAAGAATTAGCTGAGTTTATTTCACTAGAAAAACCTTGGGACAATTAAGAGGAGGAAGACTTTATGATGATAACTTTATCTAGTATTGATGAATTAAAAACTGCCAACGAAGCCCTTGAGAAATTTCAAAAAGACAATCCAAATCTTTTTAAAAAACTGTTGGATATTGTTAATCTTACACGTGCATTCCAATTTAAATATCAATACATGGGATGTTTAATTATGGATGAGGATCCTGGTCAAAATACCCCTAATTTTGTGTACGGATCTGTTCTGCGCTTGTATAAAAAAGAATTACAAAAATTAAAAGATGACCAAAATTCCCAAGTATTGAAACAAACTTTTACAGAACTCAAAAGTATCGGTTACGCAAAAATCAGCCTTTTAGTATTAGGTATGACACCAGAATCATTAGTTGGCGCTTCTAGTATTAAGTAGTTTCGTCTATATCCTTTCAAATTACAATTAGTAACCTAATATTAGAAGTTAGTATAAATTGTCACTAACGATTGCCCCCTTTATTCCCCCTTTAAAGAAGAAGCAGGAATCATTTTCATGGTTCCTGCTTCTTCTTTTTGCATTAAACGGGCGAACGGTGCTAGTCACTGTTC
>NZ_JBALSN010000269.1:0-1988 GCF_036966985.1 Neobacillus drentensis
AGGAAGAACTGATTTATGAAAATAAGAAAATGAAATCTATCTTCTATTTCCTTGAAAAAGTAGTAGACACTGATGCAAGTATTCTACTTCTTGGTGAGAGTGGTGTGGGAAAAACAGCAATGGCGAAGTGGATTCATAAGAGAGGCAAAAGAAGTGAGAAGCCGTTTGTATCCATCAATTGTGCTGCAATACCTGAGAATCTGTTAGAAAGTGAATTATTTGGCTATCAAAAAGGAGCATTTACAGGTGCAACTGAAACAAGAGTGGGTAAATTTGAATCGGCAGATAAGGGTACGATATTTCTAGATGAAATAGGAGAAATCTCTTTAGCGATGCAAGCTAAGCTTCTCCATGTTATTGAGGAGAAAAGCTTTATGAGACTGGGGAGTAATACTTACCGTAAAGTTGATGTACGGATTATTTCAGCCACCAATAAGGATATCAAACAGTTAGTTAATGAAGGGAAGTTTCGCAAAGATCTATATTATCGATTAAACTTAGTCGAGGTTGAAATCCCCCCTTTACGAGAACGGAAGGAAGATATTCCGATTATCATTAAACAATCTATTGAAACGTTAAATTTGAAATATACTAAAGATGTAAGTATTTCCGAAGATATGATCCAATTACTTTCCTCGTATGAATGGACTGGGAACATCCGTGAGATGTTGAATGTCTTAGAACGGTTACATATATTGAAAATGAATGGAAAAATTGAGGAATCGGACTTAAACCGAGAGTTATTTTATTTCAGTGAAAACCTGGATCAAAAAGATGACCCCCTGTTTAGCCTGTCAGAGGTCAATTTAAAAAAAGCTTTAGAAAATGTGGAAGAGCAATTAATTAAGAAAGCGTTGGAAGCAACGAAAGGAAACCGTTCTAAGGCTGCGGATATGCTTGGAATCGCTAGGCATACACTTGTTTATAAAATCAAGAAAATACAAATGGGGACAGAGAAGTGAGGGCAGGTATCTCCATGAGCAGAACGGTTATATTCATGGTCCTTTTCCAGCTCATTTTTATTCTGGCTTCGTGTGAAAAGGAGGAGAAAGAAATAACACGTAGTTCACCGGAATCCTCAGCCAAGCCAGAAATAACCATTGGCTCTAAATCTCCAACCGAGCAGCGGATGCTTATGAAAATGACATCTTTACTATTAAGTGAAAATGGATTTTCTGTCAATGAGATTAGCTTTAGAGGCAGCTTAAACATTCGTGCTGCCCTCGAAGAAGGAATCATCGATCAATATTGGGAGTACCCTAATACGGCAAGGGTGTTTTATCATCATCATCCACCGATATATGATTCACAATTAGCTCTTCAAAGTGTTTCTAAAGAGGATGAAAAAAAGGGTGTGAAATGGCTTAAAAGTCTAGACCTAAATAGTACGTGGGCCATTCTTATAAAAAGTGAACTGGCAAAGCAAAACAGAATAAAGAAGATTAGTGATTTTGTCAAATATGCTAACAAACACGATATTAAATTGGCCACTAATGAGGAATTTTTGGTTCGAAAAGATGGTTTGGAACATGTACAACAAATCTATCATTTTGCAATCGATAAAAAAAATATTATTTCCGTCGAGTCTATGCTCCTTCCCCAAGCTGTAAAAGACTCCAGAGTAGATGCTGCCGTAGGGGTCGCACCGGATAGCCATATAAAAGAATACAATTTAACTATATTGGAAGATGATAAGCATGTTTTTCCCCCATATAATCCTACGCCGGTGATAGATAAAGAAACATTAGAACGTTATCCGAAAATATCAAAGCTGCTCAATCGCCTAGTTGAAAAGATAAATGAGAAGAATTTTATGGAAATGATAGATCAAGTCGAAATGGAACATAAAGATGTTTCGGTTGTAGCACAGGAATTTTTGATTGACACTGGATTGATAAAGAGTAAATAAGAAGGAATTGAAAAGAAAGAGCATCTTTTTAGATGTTCTTTTTTTTGAGACTTTATAAGTTACTGTACAAAAATTCTCT
>NZ_JBALSN010000269.1:2042-6011 GCF_036966985.1 Neobacillus drentensis
AGAGAATTTTTGTACAGTTTCTCCCTGAAAGGATTGGCAAAACTGCTAATATTCAACCTTTTTATCCCGCTATTACGGTTGGCATGGTTCTTGCAATATTACTTAGTAAATCAATTCATCAAAAGAGGGGGTAAAGATGTGATCCGTTTTGAAAATGTAAACAAAGTGTATGGGGATGTACAAACGCTATTCAATCTTAGTTTTGAGGTTCAAAAAGGAGAGTTAGTAGCTCTTATTGGACCAAGTGGATGTGGGAAAACAACTACGTTGCGGATGATTAATCGCCTTATTGATCCTAATTCTGGAAAGATATTGATTGATGGTCAGGATATTTCTAAAACAGACCCGGTCGAACTACGGCGAAATATTGGCTATGTCATTCAACAAGTTGGTTTGTTGCCACACATGACCATCGGAAAAAATATCGGATTAGTTCCAAAATTAAAGGGAAAGAAGTTAGAGGAATACTCCAATAGGATTGACGAATTGCTGCACATGGTTGGATTGGAGCCTAAGATTTTTCGGAATCGGTACCCATCCGAATTAAGTGGTGGCCAGCAACAACGTGTAGGGGTTATAAGAGCATTGGCTGCAGAGCCTCCTATCATTTTAATGGATGAACCATTTAGTGCATTGGATCCAATTTCTCGTGAACAACTACAAGAAGAACTAGTTCGATTGCAGAAGGAGATCAATAAAACAATCGTTTTTGTAACCCATGACATTGATGAGGCTTTAAAGATTTCTGATCGAATTGTCATAATGAACGAAGGAAGAATTGTTCAATTCGATACTCCAACAGCAATCATTGAAAAGCCAGCCAATTCTTTTGTTAAAGGGTTTATTGGAGAAAAGCGATTAAATGCAGGAATGTCCCTTTTTGCAAAATTGTAATTCTGATCGTTTTGCAAAGCTTGACCGGCTGATTTGTTTTTAACAAAGAGACAGGGTTTGTTCGTAATGAAAGCGCTTTAAATTAAAGGAGGTATTCATGTGACTCAACAATCAAATCTATTCACTAGTTTATTAGAAATCTATACGGATCGCTGGGATATGATTTTAGTGAGTATAGGGCAACACATCTACATCTCACTCCTCTCGATCATCATTGCCCTATTCATCTCTATTCCTTTGGGAATTTACCTCAGTAGAAATAAGAAATTGGCTGATAGCATCATAGGGGTTGCAGGTGTATTTCAAACGATACCTAGTATTGCCTTATTCGGTTTTCTAATGCCGTTTGTAGGGATTGGAGTGAAACCTACAGTGATAGCCTTGGTTCTCTATGCATTAGCCCCCATCATCCGAAATGTATATACGGGAATTGTGGAAGTGAATCAATCTGTCGTCGATGCAGGTCGTGGCATGGGGATGACTAGCTGGCAAATTTTATGGATTATTGAGATTCCACTTGCTCTTCCGGTTATTATGGCCGGAATCCGAACTGCAACTGTATGGACCATTGGTATTACTACGATTGCGGCATTTATTGGAGCTGGAGGATTAGGGGAAATCATATTCCGTGGTGTAGCTTTGATGCGTCCTGAATTAGTGTTAGCGGGAGCTATTCCGGCAGCATTTTTAGCAATCCTAACAGAATTCTTATTAAAGAAACTGGAAAGAAAAGTTACTCCTTTTAACCAGAAGAGCCATACGAAGAAAGTGAAACAGAATGATTCCAATAAAAAAGACAAAGTTGCATAAACAAAAATTATATAAAAGGAGAATATAAGATGAAGAAAATTTGGTTGATGATTATTTCAATATTTATCCTGCTTTTAGCTGCATGCTCGAGTAACTCATCACAAACCGCTGGTGGTTCAAAAGAAAAACTCGATTTAGTGGTAGCAAGCAAAAACTTCACAGAGCAGTATCTGCTTGCCCAAATTATGGGTCAACTACTTCAGAATAAAACGGATCACAACATTACCATTAAAGAAGGAGGCTTTGCAACCTCCGCTGTACTAAATCAAGGCTTAAAAGATGGGGATTTACAAGTAGTAGCTGATTATACAGGAACAGGGTATATGAATGTACTGAAAAACACATTACAACCAAATGATACGCCTGAATCAGTTTATGAGAAGACGAAAAAAGGGTATGAAAAAGAATTAGGACTTACTTGGCTGAAGCCTTTCGGATTCAACAATACGTTTACTTTAGTTATGAAAGAAGATATGGCAAAAAAGCTAAACATCAAAACATACTCAGATTTGGTCCCCCATGCAGATAAACTTGTTATTGGGATGGACCCAGCTTTCTATGATCGTGTAGACGGATATAAACCATTAGCAAAAATGTACGGATTTAAGTTTAAAGATCATAAAGAGATGGATATGGCATTAGGCTTTTCCGCAGTTGCTGAAGGAAATATTGATGTTTATATAACGTATATTACAGCTGGAAACATACCTGCCCTTCATTTAGTTCCTTTAAAAGATGATAAAGGGTATTTCCCTCCATATTTTGCTGCTCCAATTGTTTCGAAAGATCTTGTGAAGAAACACCCAGAAATAGCTGACGTCCTAAACCAACTTTCAGGGAAGCTTGATGATAAAACGATGGCGGAATTGAATGCCAAAGTAGATGAGGATAAGAAAAATACGACTGATGTAGCCAAGGAATTCCTAGAAAAAAACGGTTTGATTAACAAATAAATTAAGGTGAGGAGCACATAAAAATGAAGATTACTTCCATTGAAATTAAACAGTATTTAAAACCACTGGAGCCGCCATTCAAAGCGGCATGGGACCCTCAGCCAAGGAAGAACTTTGCTTCAACTGTCGTTTACGTTCATACAGATGAAGGCATCACAGGAGTTGGCTCGGGCGATTTGTTAATGGGATTAGAAGGTCATGAGAATTTATTTATTGGGCAAGATCCGTTTGCTATTGAACGACATGCACAGGTTATAGACAATATCAACTTCCATTATGGCCGCTGCTGGCCACTTGATTTAGCCCTTTGGGATTTAATGGGGAAAGCGACAGGGCAGCCTGTGTATAAATTACTAGGTGGCAAATCGAATAAAATTCTTGCTTACGCATCAACTGGTGAAATCGTAACTCCTGAAGAACGAGCTGAGCGTGCACTACGATTTGTGGATCAAGGATTTAAGGCGATGAAAATTCGTTTTCATCACGAAGATGTAAAGGATGATATAAAAGTCGTTGAAGCTGTAAGAAAAGCCGTTGGCAATAAACTTGAGATTATGGTCGATGCTAACCAGGGATGGAAGATGCCATGGGACGTTGAACGTACATGGGATTTGAAAATGGCGTTTCAAGTAGCGAAAGAGCTGGAACAGTTAAATGTTTTCTGGCTTGAGGAGCCCCTCCCATCACACCAATTTGAATTAATGGCAAAATTGCGTGACATGACTGGAATCCGTATTGCAGGTGGAGAAATGAATCGTAACTGGTACGATTTTAGAGAAATGAATAAAGTGAATGCTCTTGACGTATACCAACCAGATGTTGCCCTGTCAGGGGGAATTACACAAGTGAAGAAAATTGCTGAGCTTGTACAGGGAAGCGGCGCATGGTTTAGTCCGCATACCTGGTCAAACGGAATCGGGTTACTTGCAAACCTGCATCTTGCAGCAGCCGTTAGTCATTGTCCGTACTTGGAGTTCCCGTATGACCCGCCGGCATGGTCCACCGACCGTCGTGACTATATCCAAAAAGAACACTTAATGATCGATTCTGAGGGCTATTTAGTTGCTCCTGAAAAACCTGGTCTAGGTATTGAATTAGATGAAGATGCATTGAAAAAATATGAAATTAAACATTTTTATGTTGGTGAAAGTTCGACCGTCATCGTTTAATAGGTGAATAATCGAGAAACAAAGAATCTTCCAGTGAATACAGGTTAAATCTGAATTTGCAGGGAGATTCTTATCTTATAATAGAAAATATCGGGTGGAAAATATGTTATTGACAATATGCACAAACTTTTTACTGCAGATTT
>NZ_JBALSN010000270.1:0-10383 GCF_036966985.1 Neobacillus drentensis
TTAAGAAAGGTTCATGAATGGCAGCAACTTCAGAAAGATTGATGAAACACGCTTGGCTTGTAAGATACCAAATTCGATTAAGTTTTGACACCAACGTCTCCCACACACTATACATGAATTTATGTTCTGCCATGTGAAATATTTTTGAATGGAAATTAATATCGGCTACTCTTAAGGAGTCCAAATCATTGGTTTCACCAGCTCGAACCATCTCAATGTAAAAATTTTCAAGGTCCCTTAAATCTCCGGCTTTCAATCTTTCCAAACTTCTTTTGATCGCTAACTCCTCCATTATGATACGGAAACAATATAATTCCTCCGTTTCTACCATTGATATGTTTGATACAAAAGTTCCCTTATACCGAATGCTTACGACTAGGTCTTCTTCAGCCAGCTTTAATAATGCTTCTCTAACAGGGGCTTGGCTCACACCGAAATCTCTTGCTATTTCCAATTCAAGGATCCTGTCTCCCGGCCTAAGTTCTCCTTTAATGATTAAATCACGCAAAGCTTCATGAATCTGGTCAGAAAGCGATTTGTTCACAATAGATCTCTTCATAAACGCCTCCTTTTGAGTAAATTCAAAATCAAATAATTATCGATAATATATAATCTATAATCAATATAACATTGTTGTTGAAAATCGTCAAAATCTTTTTATATTTAAAAAACCTGTTCAATCTAATTTATTTTCCTGAAATAAACGTCAACTTTCTAGATCATTAACAATTGAATACTGTAATGAATGGATATTCATTACAGTATGTGGTACAATACTATAAAAACAATTTCGATTAACGATTATCGGTTATTAACAAGAAAAAGGAGGGATATTATGAAAAATTCCATTGTTAATAAAACTCTCTCAGAGCAAATTTTTGAAGCACTGCGAGAAAAAATAATTAAGGGAGAACTTCAACCTGGGGACCGTATAGTTGAATTAGAGGTGGCAAAGAATTATGGTGTCAGTCAGGCACCTGTTCGTGAAGCATTTTTAAAATTAGCTGAAGAAGATTTGGTCGTTACCCAACGAAACAAAGGCACATTTGTTTCGAATTTCTCACTTGATGAAATTGATCAATTATATGATTTTCGTCTCACTGTGGAAGAATTCGCAATTAAAAGAGCTTTTGAAAGATTAACTGACGAAGATATAGAAGAACTCAAAAATTATCATAATGAGATGGTCCTTGCTGGAGTAAATAATGACTTAGAAAAAATTAGGATTGCAGATGAGGACTTTCACACAAAAATATATAAAACGGCAGACCATAAATTCCTGAGTAACGTTTGGGAAAGCTTAACTTCCAAACTGAGCCGAATATGGTACCTAAACAGCCAAGTGTATTTTACCGACCTGTCTGAATTAGCGAACATTCACGAACCTATATTAAGGGCTTTCCAAAACAGGGATTTGGATGGCTGTATCCATGCATTTCATGAGCATGTTAACTATGAGCGACAACAAAGATCTTCTCTTCCTTCAAGTTCGGAAGTACAATCCAAAAATCATAAATGAATTCGCGAAATAAAAAAGGCCGACCCAAGTTCATAAACTTGTGGTCAGCCTTTTTTAATGGTCTGCGGTTTGTAATTAATATCTAAACGAAACTTGTTTTGAATGGGTAATTTTTAATTAAACAGTCCTAGTTTGTACAACTTCCTCATTGGCCACCTCTGATTGTAACGGTTTTACATAAAAGGCGACTGCCAGCGCCCCAATTACTCCCAAGCCTCCCGCTAGGAGGAAAGCACTTGTAAAATGTCCAGTAAATTGAACAATAAATCCAGTGACTGATGGACCTATAATTCCTGAAATATTTGCCAGCCCATGAACAAAGCCACTGACTCCTCCAACCTTCTCACCGCGAACTACATCCTGAATAATCGACCAATAAATTGGTGCAGTTAAGTATGTGAAGCCAACACCAAATGCCATTAATATAACAATACTGGTTACAGATGAAGCGATTCCTGCTAAACCAACACATATAGCTGCGCCTATCAGAAAAGTAACTAACACCAATTTCCTTGAAAACATAAGTTTTCCTGTTTTTTTGAATATATAATCTGTCAGCATCCCCCCGCCAATCAATCCAATCGCGCCAAAAGTCCAAGGAATCATGGTTACAACACTCATTTTCATTATACTCAAGCCTTTAGACATAGTCAGATAACTTGGAAACCAGGTCAAGAAGAAAAAGATGATGTAGTTATACGCAAAGAAGGATAATGCCATTACTAATATAGTAGGTTGTTTAAGATAATAAGATAATGGAAGGCTCTCTGAAGATGACGTATTTCCTTGCATTTGTCCATCTCGAATCACTTTAAGTTCTTCTTTGCTCACTTTTGGATGATCTTCCGGCTTGTCCGTGACTGTTTTGATCCAGAGAAGCGTCCATAACAACCCGATCAAAGTAATGACTACAAAGGACCACTCCCAACCGAACTTCAGTGCAATAAAGCCGACTATCGGTCCCGAAAGAGCACCACCAATTGGAAGACCTGCTTGATTGATGCCAACCGCACGCGCCCTTTCCTTAATCGGAAACCAATTGTTAACGGCTTTATTTGCAGTTGACGAAAAAGGACCTTCACCTACACCGAACATTAAACGGACAATAAATAAAGAGACAAAGTTGAAAGCGGTCGCTGTTAAACCACAAAAAATAGACCAGACCACCATAGATGTACCAAAAACTTTCTTTGGTCCGAAAACATCCGAAAAATATCCGCCTATGAAGTTAAACAATGCATACCCAATGAAGAAACTACTTAGAATTAGTCCCATTTCCGCAGGCTCTAGGTGAAATCGCTTTGATATAAAAGGCATGGCTACGGATAAAGCACTACGATCAATATAATTTATAATCGCCGCAAGAAAGAGCATAAAGACAATATACCATCTGAAATTCCGAAACATACGAACCCATCCCCTATTAGGTAATTTATACGAACATGGTCATGTGTGTCTATGGTGTGTCTTTGCTAAAGTTGAAACAGGAAACTTTATTTTGAAGCGTTTTCATTTATGAGAAGAATAAGTAATGAAGCACTTCTTTTTCTATAAATATATAATCAACTATTTGACTTGGCTTAATAGAATTTTGGAAAATTCATTGGTCAATTGTGGGACGATCTCGAACAAATCTCCTACGATTCCATAGTCAGCCACTTCAAAAATTGGGGCCTCAGGGTCTTTATTTATTGCAACAATAAATTTAGAGTTGGAAATGCCCGCAACATGCTGGATTGCACCAGAAATTCCACATGCAATGTATAAATCAGGAGTTACAACTTTACCGGTCTGACCAATTTGTAACGAATAATCACAGTAATCTGCATCGCAAGCACCACGTGATGCACCAACAGCCCCTTTTAATACATCTGCTAATTCTTGTAAAACTTTAAAACCTTCGGCACTTTTTACTCCTCTCCCGCCTGCAACAATCACCTTGGCTTCCGTTAAATCAACCTTTTCAGCCGCCCTTCGAACGATCTCTTTGATTAGCAGAGTAAGGGAGGGTTTCTCAACTGTATACGGAATAGTTGACGCCTCAGAACCATACCGGATAGGTGTTATATTATTAGGACGTATGGTCAAAAATATCGGAACACTATTAAACTTTTTCTTTTCAAATAGTTTCCCAGAATAAATAGAGCGTGTAACCACAATATTATCACTGGCATCCAAATTTATGTCGATACAATCACTAGCCAAACCAATTTCTAATCTTGCCGCTGCCCGTGGAGCAAGGTCCCTGCCGTTTCCAGTATGCCCCATAACAATAACATCAGGTTGAGTTTCTTGAATAATTTTAACTACAGCATGAGTATATAATTCAGGATGGTATTCATCATAATCGGAATCTTCAATTATATATACCTGGCCAGCACCATATTGTGAAAGCAAATCCACTTGTTTTGCAGAATGGGTTCCAAAAACGGCGGAAATTACCTCCCCTCTCCCAGCAACTTGCTTCGCAGCAGTTAGGGCTTCAAGGGAAACATTTCTGATTTTCGATCCTTTCATTTCTCCGATAACGAGAACTTTTCTGTCCATAATTTACCTCCTAAAATATTTTAGCTTCTTCAAAGAGGAGCTTGACCAATTTTTGGCTAGCTACACTTGGCTCTCCCTCTATTCTGGTGCAAGCTTTACGTTTCTTGGGTTTATATCTTTCTACGACATTTGTTTTTTTAGATGTATCCACGCTCTTTTCAATTAGATCGGATACATCTAAATGCTCCAGTGATTTGCGTTTTGCCTTCATTATATTCGGCAAAGACGGATATCTAGGTTCATTAAGCCCTTGCTGACAAGTAACTAGAACAGGTAATGGAGTTTCAACTTTATAGGTTTCACCTTCCACATCTCGCTCCGCCAATACCCTTTGATTCTCGATTTGTAGTTTGACAACGGAAGTAATGTGGGGAATTGAAAGCTCTTCCGCAACCCGTACACCAACTTGGCCTGCACCATTATCTATGGATTGATTCCCAGTTAAGATAAAATCAAAATTTTTATCTTTTGCGTAGGCAGCTATGACTTTGGAGATAATAAATTCATCACTTTCTACATCTTCAATTAAAACAGCATGATCA
Source organism: Neobacillus drentensis (assembly GCF_036966985.1). GTDB lineage: Bacteria > Bacillota > Bacilli > Bacillales > Cytobacillaceae > Neobacillus > Neobacillus drentensis_E. Next base: position 4,609 of record NZ_JBALSN010000270.1, read on the forward strand.
GCCCCCATTGCCAGTCCATGACGTAAAGCGCTTTCAGACCTTTCCTTACCAATTGTTAGAACGATGACTTCTCCCCCGTGCTCCTCTTTTAATCGAAGTGCCTCTTCAATGGCATATTCATCATATGGATTAACAATCCATTGACTTGTTTCTTCGACTATTTCTCCTTCTTTAAGTTCAATTTTTTCTTCTGTATCAAAAGTTTGTTTAATACAGACCAATAGTTTCATGGAAACACACCCTTCTTCTACTTTTATTATTGATTATATATTATCGATTATATATAGATTATCATAAGGCTTGTTAATTGTCAAAATATTATTCCTACTCTGTCAAAAACTATTCTAATTTTTCCCTCACCCCGTATTCCGCTCGCTATCAAGTTACTTTTCCCCTTTTAAAAATAGCCTCTCCATTAGTATGGAAAGACTAGCTGCGAGAAATAAGTTTTACAGACAGAAGAAATTCAAATAGATGTAATCCATTACATCAAGTGTTAGTTTTCCCTTTACTTTTGGAAAAATCAGAACTAGATGTAGTAATCCTTCTGTATTTACCTGGCGGGTTACCTGTTAATTTTTTAAATAGAAGATTAAAATAATTTGGATTCTCATAACCAATGATGGATGCGATTTCTCTTACAGATAGATTAGATTGCTTAAGTAATCGTTTTGCTTCTTCTATACGGCAATAAATCATGTATTGTATGGGAGGCACTCCCATTTCTTCCTTGAAAACATGAGCTAAATGGTAGGGGCTTACATAAACTAGATTAGCTAAATCGTTTAATGTCAGCTCTTGTCTAAAATTTTCTTCTATATATTTCTTTACCTCAAGGCAGACTGGAGAAAAGGAATGATGATCGGAATCTTTCAAGAGACGAGTAATTTTAATAATAACCGCTTGTAATATTGAAGAGATAACGTCTTGATATCCAGCATGTTTCGTCCGATATTCCCTTAAAATATCTTTTAAGTAGTTATCAATCTCCTTTTTTTCATCTTGCAAATGAATAATAGGAAGATCATTAGAATGGGTTAAACAACCTTTATCATTACCATTAATATGCAGATTCGAAACACAGATATAAATCCCTTTGAGAGGATCGTCTGTACAAGATTTACCTTCAATATGACTAAATGGGGGAATAAATATAAGGTCTCCTTCTTGTCCGATAAAAGGTTTTTCTTCAAAGATAAACTCTCCACACCCCTGTTGAATATACACAATCTCTGTATAATTAGGATCGGAATGTTTTTTAATCCAATTTGGACTGATTTCTTTTATTCCTTTAATATTGATAAACCGGGGAGTATTTATTAGGACTGAAGATTTTCTCACGCCGTATGTCCCCTTTCATTATAAATAGCATTCTAAGTAATCCATTTTTGACCAAAGGTACACTCCGACTGCTTTATTTGATAAATAAGGAGCTTTTACAGTAAAAGAGGCTCTAGAAATCGAGCCTCTTTATTATTACAGCTGGTTGTTTATTTTACGGCATCTTGAATAGATTTTTGGTGATTTTAATTACCATGTATCTAATACATTTTCTTTCGTTACTAATAACGCAAGGACAGCTACTAAGAGTTAGGCACCTTTTATTTCGCTTACATCGAAAAGTTGTACTTGGATTGGTTCACTTAATAGTCCAAGGACGATATTAACGAAGGTTTGAAAATGGGCGGTCGCTTCGTGAACACCAATCGCCGCTTGATCCTTCCACTTTTCCACAAATACAAAGGTATTAGGCTGTTTTGGATTTTCAAAATATTCATAGCTAATATTACCTTCTTCTGCTTGAGATGGTTCCGCTACAAGGTTAGCCTGATCCAGGAATACTTGACGTTGTTGTGGTTCCACTTTAAAGTACGCATGGATAATAATCATCTATAAATTCCACCTTTTATACTTAATATCTTTTATGATAGTGCTTCCACAATTTCCTTCATATGTTTAATAGATTGCTTTGTGAAGTCATCAAAAATATTAGCTTCCCCTTGAAGGCCTGAAGCCACATAAGGATTTGACACAGCAGGTAGGAACTCCATCGTAATATAACCCTTATAACCAAGTTCTTTAAGCAGTGAAATGACTGGTGCAAAATTCGTTTGTCCTAGTCCCGCTGCCTCCCTTGTATTATCAGCGATGTGGACATGGGCAAGATAACGTGAGATCTTCATTATCGAATCCCTCATATCTCGTTCCTCTATGCTCATGTGGAACAGATCTGCCATAATCCCTACACCTTCTACATTCACTTCCTCCACAAAACGTAAGGCTAAGGTGAGGTTATTAACTAAGTAGGTTTCATAACGATTTAATGCTTCAATGGCTATGGTGATTCCTTGTTCCTTAGCATACAGACCCGCCTCTTTCACACTTTGAATGGCATTATTCCATTCTTCCTCAAGCGTCGTTTCTGGGCTAAGTTTACCAACACAAGTAGGAACGACAATTAGAGTTGATGCATGTAAAGTCTTCGCTAAATCAACCGATCTTTTCACATATTCGACTGCCTTTTTTCTAATTTCGTCGTTTGATGAGGAAAGATCCCTTTCAGGGGTAAAAATTCCACAAATAGAACTGCATTCAAGTTCATACTTTGTTAAAAGTTCTTTCGTTTCCTCAATATCAATGGTATACGGCTCGCCAGCGAGTTCGACTCCTTGATAACCAAATTTCTTCAGCCTTTTTAAGCTATCTTCTAAACTTTCATTTCCGTATATCCATTGTGTGGCACTATATTTGAACATTTGAATTCACCTCTTAGATTATGAAAAAATCAGAGTTCCCACATAAACCGTAGAGAACTCTGTCTACCTATATATTAATCTGAGATTTTAACTACAGTTTTAAGGATATCCTTATTATGCTCTGCCGTTTCAATTCCGTGTTTCACATCTGCAAATTCAAAATGATTTGTGAAGATTGGAGTTGGATCAAAACGCTTGCTTGCGATTAAATCAATCGCTTTAGAGAAGGTATCATATGTTCCTGCATAGGAGGAAACAATGGTTAATTCACGGCTGTAAATTTCAAATGGACTTACAGGAATTGTTACATCTGCAGGGGCTGCTCCAAAAACCAGTATTTTTCCGCCTTTTCTCACTAATTTAAACGTTTGCGCGTAAGTATAGGCAGAACCTACCGCTTCAATAACAACGTCAGCACCGCGTCCGTCTGTTAATCTTTTAACAGCTTCTACCGGGTCTTCTTCACCTGCATTTATGACATAATCAACACCAATATTTTTAGCTGATTCAATTCTCGCAGGATTTAGTTCGGAAAGGATTACTTTACTAGCACCTTTCAATTTTGCAAGTAAGGCATGAGCGATACCCATTGGACCTCCGCCAATAATCGCGACTGTTTCACCGTATTGGACATTAACTTTATCCTGACCGCTGATTGCACATGCTAATGGCTCAATATAGGCTCCATGGATCCAAGACATAGAATCTGGCAACTTATGAATATTACTCTCTGGAACTCTTACAAATTCGGCAAATGCTCCGTTAATGTGTACCCCTAATTGAGTTATTTTTTCACAATGCAATTTTTGGCCATGGCGGCAATAATAGCATGTACCACAGCTAATATTGATATCTGCAGTTACACGATCACCTGGCTGTACAAAGCTCACTTTAGAACCAACCTTTGCCACTTCACCGGAAAATTCATGACCTAAGATCAGTGGAAGTTTTGCTGGAAAACGACCTTCATAAATATGCGGATCAGTACCACATACTGCGGTATATTTTACTTTTATCAATACATCCTTATCCCCAAGTTCAGGAACAGGTACTTCTTCTAATCTTAAATCCTCTTTACCATATAACACGGCAGCTTTCATTACCTTTTGATCAAACCCAGCTTCTAAATTTTCATTGTTTACTACTGTATCTTGTGCCATCTTATTTTTCCTCCTTAAAAAGGTTTTTTAGGAAAGTAATTGACTCATCAGTGTATTGATCATAAAACTCTTCACATCTAGTGCCATTAAAAGGATCGGCAAACGGAGGCAATAGCTCCATCGTTAAATAACCGCTATAATTAATATCACGTAATGCCTGAGCGATTGGCTCGAAATCGATATGACCACGGCCTGGTGCAGCTCGATTACTATCAGCGATGTGAAGGTGATATAATTTATCTCCAACCATTCTGATCGTATCCGCAATATCGATTTCTTCAATATTCATATGGTAGGTATCACCCATCACACCTACGCTTGGCAGATTCACACGATTGACCAGCTCAAGTGATTGCTCTAATCGATTGATTAAGTAGTTTTCATATCGGTTCCATGCTTCTACTGTCAAACGAATCCCATGTTCTCCAGCATAAATACCAGCCTCTCGTATTCCTTCCTCAGCCCATTTCAATTCTGTTTCGCGGTCTGCTTCTCCATAAATTTTCATACAAGCAGTTGGAGTGAGGGAGATTCCTTTTGCACCTATTTTGCTGGCAAAATCAACGCAGCTTTTTAAGTACTCTACTGCATTTCTTCTAATATTTTCATTACTGGAAACTAAATCTCTTTCAGTGTTATAAATGGCACAAATAGTGGAAGCTTCAATATTATATTTTTCCAATAATCCTTTAATGCGGTCTGCATCCATTTGTTCTGGCTCACCGACAAATTCCACACCGTTATAACCATATTTAGAGAGTCTAGCAATACTAGTTTCAATATCTTCTCCTGCATATACTAGCGTGTTGTAAGAGTACTTAATCATTTGAACATCTCCTTATCACTATTTTGTCTATGTAACTTTCCTGGATTTCAGATTTTTTAAATAGTGGCCGCATATAAAAGCGGCCACTATTTCACTTTATTTCTTGAAAGTTTGTAATCTAGTTTTCTTACTGGTTAAGCGATGTTTATTTTGCTGCCTTTTGGATAACTTCTGGGGCATCCTGACGATAAGCCATTTTCCAAACCTTTAAGACGTTTTCCTTTGTAACTTTCATCGATGGAACAACATAGTATGGATCTAATTGTTTGCCAAGTAATGAATATCCGGCAACAAGAGCTTGCGCAGCTCCGTTTTCATATGGTAACTGTGCTCCAAGACCTTTTACATTCCCTCCAGAAGCAATTTGAAGCGCCACATTCGTTCCTAAATCAACTGTAGTGATAACTAAATCATTTTCTCCTGCCGTACGGGCTGCAGCAAGTGTTCCTTCCGCTGGTACATCCCAAATCGCAAAAATCCCATCTAGATCTTTGTGTTTTGTTAACATACCTGAAGCTACTTTTTCAGCATCGTTAGGAGTGATAATTCCACCATGGGCAACAATTTTAATATTTGGATATTTTTCTTTAATGGTTTTCTCAAATGCTTCTTTACGTTGGTTATTTACAAAGAAATTAACATCGTGGAAAATAACTCCGATTTTTCCTTTTCCTTTTAGTTCATCACCCATAATTTCACCGGCAAAGATACCGTTTCCATAGTTATCTGATGAAACAACGCTTACATAATCTTTTCCTGCTTGAAAACCTTTTGGCACATTATCCATGAAGACTAGTTTAACGCCAGCTTCTGCTGCTTTTTTAAAAGCAGGAGCCGTAGCAACTGGATCAACCGGTAAAGCTACGATAATATCTGGCTTTTTAGCCATGATGGTTTCGATATCTGAAATTTGTTTTTCAGGCTTAAATTGTGCATCCGTAACGGCCACAACGTCTATGCCCATTTTTTCAAAAGTTTCTTTTACACCATTGATGATGGCAGTTGAAAAATCATTTCCTGCATAGTGCATGGA
>NZ_JBALSN010000271.1:0-4985 GCF_036966985.1 Neobacillus drentensis
GTTTCTTCCCATTTACTATGAACGAACTGAACATTTGCATCGTTTTCAAAGTATTGTTGTAAATAAGCAAGCACACTTTCAGAACCATCCACTAACGTTAAACTTTTGACATCCTGACGGAGTTGGAAGGTATAGTTGCCCCATCCCGGCCCCATTTCAACACAAGATGAATTTTGCGGGATATGCGGTTTCATTTTTTCGTAGATTTTTTTTGCATAGTCATCTGTTTGCTTGTTTGTTTTTTTCTTCATGGACTGAGCCCAAAATGCTTCTTCCAGCTCATCATCGATCATTCGTTCTGGCATCTTGCCATGCCAGTCTAACATGCCTTCTTTCCACAGCTTTTCAAAATCAAATTGTAAAGGGGATTCTTTTATCATTGAATTTTCTCCTCAATCTCGACAACAAAACTGGAAAACCCTTTTCTGGTGAATTGGGTGCCAGTTTGTGATTTACCCATGGCGTCCTGAGTGCTTAAAACTCAAGCCCCTTCATCGCTTTAACATCCTGTTCCGCATAATAATGTTTTGTGGCATCAATTGTTGACACTAAATCAGCTAAAGCGAGTAGCGATGGATGTGCAGAACGGCCTGTGATGACAAGGTGCATCGTTTTAGGACGGTTTTGTATGGCCTCTAAAACCTCATGTAATGGCAATACATCATCGATTGGAAAACGAGTGATGGCTAACGCATTATTCAGCTCATCCAGCACTAAAACATCTGTTGTTTCATCCTTTAGCTCTTCTTTTACAGTCTGCCAAGCTTTCGCAAGTGCATCACGATGTTCCTCCGGTGTTTTCGTCCATGTAAAACCGATTCCTAATTGCACTGTTTCAACACCAAGTTTTCGCAGGGCAATTTGTTCACCATAAGTACGTTCAGGTGATTTAATAAATTGAAAGTATTTCACCTTCATGCCGCGGCCAATTGCACGTAATGCCACACCAAGTGAAGCAGTTGTTTTTCCTTTGCCTTCTCCTGTATAAACTAACAGCATCCCCTGTCGAGCCATGTACAAACCTCCCTATAGCCACGTTGTTTTTTCTGCAAATGGTGTACGCTTTTTCGCGGAAGTGATTTCTTCTGCAGGGTAACCAATGCATAACGTCCCTACTAATTGCTCTCCATCCGATGCACCAATAAAATCATGTAATGCTGTATCATGCACTAAGCCAACACCGCGTGTACGCCAGACCATGCCTAAACCCAGCTGTTCGGCCATTAACCACATCGACATAATCGCACCGCTGACTGCAAAGGTATTATCTTTTGTTGCGCCTTCATCTCCTTCAACAATGGCAGATGTCACCACTATGACAAGCGGTGTTTTTGTGATGGCCTCCATTGAACTTTCCACTAAATGTGGTTTTGTTGGGAAACGTTTTTGTAAATAATCCAGTGCCACCTGCTCATAACGTTTTAAGCTGTCGCCCTGTAATACATAGAAATGCCAGGGCTCCCGCATACGGTCATTTGGTGCAAACGTTGCAGCTTCTAATAACGTCTCAATTTTGTCACGTTCCACTTCGCGCGTTTCAAATTGGCGAATCGCACGGCGCTTTTTTAAGGCATCTAACATAATTCATGCTCCTTTTCTATAAACCAGGAAATTTGATCCCTTACACTAACCACATCGCCAACTAAAATCATGGCTGGATTAGTGATACGATGGATTTGAATATCTTGTGCAATCGTGGAGAGATTGCCAGTAATCGTACGCTGATTTTTAGTTGTGCCCCATTCAATGACGGCAACAGGGGTTGTTTCACTTTTGCCATAGGTTATTAGGCTTTTCGATATATGCGCGATATTGCCTATGCTCATATAAAAGGCGACCGTATCAATTTGAGCAAGCGCGGACCAATTTAAAAAGTCCTGCTCCTTTTCTGGGCGGCCATGACCTGTAACAATCGCAAAGCTTGCAGCATGATCACGATGTGTCACAGGAATCCCTGCATAAGCAGGCGCGGCAATCCCGGCTGTAATACCAGGCACGATTTCAAACGGAATATCGGCTTGCCGTAAAATCGTGGCTTCTTCTGCACCACGTCCAAAGACAAATGGGTCACCGCCTTTTAAGCGAAGAACCTGCTTGCCAAGATTGGCTTGTTCCACTAGCACACGATGAATTTCATCTTGAATCAGTCCATGCCTGCCTGGTTCTTTTCCACAATAAATCAGCTCGGCGTCTGCTTTCGCATGTTTTAATAATTCAGCATTCACCAGTCGGTCATATAAAATCACATCTGCTTGCTGAATGCACTCTAGTCCACGAATCGTCAATAGTTTTGGGTCACCAGGACCAGCTCCTACAATATATACAAATCCGCTCACTGTTTTTCTCCTATACGCTGCTGCAGCCACGCTTCACATTTTTGTTTTTCACCTTGCTCCATCCATTGTAATAACTGTGGATCCAGGAGCTCTGCTAATAGCTGTTTTTTCTCATCGCCCGTAAACAGTTGTATAATTTGCTGACGTGCTTCCTTTAAAAATGAAACATACTGCGCGTATTGTACTCCAAATTGCTATTCTAAATTTGTCTTTACTTGGCGTGTCAGACCTGGACTAGCTCCAGACGTCGATACAGTCAATACGAAATCACCGCGGCGAACGACTGCTGGATTGATAAAATCAACACGACCTTTTGCATCAGCACGGCTCAGTAATTGCCAATGCTGTGCCGCTTCTTCCACTGCATTATTTACCTCTTCGTCATTTGTAACAGCGAAAATCAGTGCTGCATCATCTAAATCAGCAGGTTCAAATGCTTTTTCTTTCCATGTTACAAGCCCTTCATTGATGTAATGCTGCAATTTCTCAGTTACTACTGGGCTTATTACTGTCACTAGCGCCTTTGTTGGCAGCAGCGCTTCCGCCTTTTGACGTGCTACATGTCCGCCCCCAACAATAACAACCTTTTTGTAGTCAATATTCATTAATAGTGGGAAATAATCCATTGTTTACCTCCAAACATGCTGTCAGCCAATTTTTCACTAGCTGTGGATTCGAAGCAAAATGAAAGTGTGTATAGCCAGCAACAATATTTTTATGTAGATAACCTTCCTGCTGAGAACGAAAACGGCCTTTACTAAAATAAGCTGGTGATGTATGCTCCCCCTCATACGTTGAGTAATGGAACTCATGCCCTTTTGCCTGCTCCTCTTCATTGATTAGAAAGTTGCCCGGAACACCTGTAATTTCCCGGTATCCCAGTGCCGCTAATTTATCTTGCATCCGCACACGTCCTGGAATGATCCCGAGCATCGGGAATACCTGGCCTTGACGATTCACAATTTCATCTGTTAAATACATAAAACCGCCGCATTCCGCTAATGTTGGCAACCCTCGCTCAAGCGCGGCTCTTATAGATTGCTTCGTTTCCTCATTTTTCGCCAAGATTTTAGCAAACTCTTCTGGGAAACCACCGCCGATATACAGCCCCTGAGCGTTTTCTGGAACTTCTTCATTCTGTAATGGCGAGAAGTAATGCAATGTGGCACCATATGTACGGAGTAATTCTAGATTTTCTTCATAATAGAAGTTAAAGGCGGCATCCTTTGCAACTGCAATATGTATTTCTTCTATTTGCGGCTGTGCATCAAAGATAGATTCAGCAACGTCCAATGGTTGTGTTTTTGTAATTTCCAGCAGTTGTTCAATATCCACTGTTTCTTCGATTGCTTCTGCAAGACTATCAAAATATGAATCTAAATCACCACGTTCAATGGCTGGTACTAAACCCAGATGACGGCTTGGCATCAAAGGGACAGCTCCTTTTGGCAGATAGCCAATGACAGGAATTCCACATTCTTGTTCAATTGCTGCTTTGACAATTTCAAAATGGCTTTTACTTCCTAATTGATTGGCAATAACACCAACAATATTGGAGCTTTCATCTAACATTTGAAATCCTTTGACAATCGCAGCCGCACTTCTTGCCATACTTGCTGCATTGACAATTAAAATGACGGGACTCTTTGTAATCTCACTAATATGAGCAGCAGATCCTTCATTTGATAATGGGGATTTGCCATCATAAAAGCCCATCACTCCTTCAATAACAGCTGCATCTGCATCTTGGCTCGCTCTTGCGACAATGGCACGAACTGTATCACGGGACATCATGAAACTATCAATATTACGAGAAGGGCGTTGTGTGACAGCTGTATGATACGTTGGGTCAATATAGTCCGGGCCGCATTTAAAGCCCTGGACTGTTAATCCACGCTTCATAAGCGTACGCATGATGCCGATTGTGAATGTTGTTTTTCCAACACCGCTTCCTGTGCCGGCTAGTACAAATCGATTCATCGTACTTCCTCCTCAAAGTTGACACGTGCAATGGATATAGTCACATTTCCGCTTTTCTTTTTCTCTAGCAGTAACTCTTTCGCATTCGTATAACGCAATGCTGCCGGCTCACTGACCCCATATGCACCTGTATATTTAAAGACTGTTTCCGATGGGTTTTGCATCGGTATTTCATTTAGCTGGTCAGGTGTGTAAGTTACAAATGGCCAGTTATGTTTAGCGGTTAATTCAAGCAGGCCTGTTTCGTTTTTCTTTAAGTCGATGGTCGCAACTGCTTTGACACTTTTTTTACTTAAACACAGCTCAGCTAATGTTTCATCTATGACTTGTTCAATTTCTGCCATTGCCGTACCACGATTACAGCCAATGCCAAGTACAATTGATTTTGGACGATACAAAACTCCGTTCTCGAGCAGTACCTTTTCATGTGCCTCAATTAAACGATCTGTAATAAGCAGTGCCGCTTGTGGCTTTGCCATGATCGCTTCATCTATCGTTGGATAAATTTTTAAATTGTCAGGCATTGAGCGATCATACATCCACCAATTTTTTTCACCCGCTTCCTGCACGATCGCAACATGCTCTTCATTGACAACCGATGCACTAACAGGTGTTAATTTTTCTTCACTTTCCCACATCCACCCAAATTGGGCGCCAAATAAATCCACG
>NZ_JBALSN010000271.1:5016-12830 GCF_036966985.1 Neobacillus drentensis
AATCCACGGGAATCGTTTTTTGAACATCAGACGCGGTTGTAACAACTGGTGAAGCACCAATCGCATTGGCAAACTCATGGGTTAAGGCATTGGCACCGCCAATATGACCTGATAAAACGCTGACGACATACTGGCCTTTATCATCCACAACTAACACTGCAGGATCTTTCTTTTTATCAATCAAAAGCGGAGCAATCATGCGAACAACAGCACCGAGGGAAATGATGCAAATGATTCCTTTATACTGCTGGAACAAAGCGGGCAATAATAGGCGAACCGTACCATCAAATAACTGAATTTGGCGTGCCTCTTCGTCCCCTTGTTCGAATTTCTTCATATAATAAAGATCCGCATATGGGAATTTTTCCGTGTAGCTTCTTGCATGTGCCACCCCATGTTTCGTTATGGCAACGAGGGCATATGGTTTGCGCTTTTCGATTACAGGAATTTCCCCTTCACGTAAACTAATCATTCCCCTTCACACCTTTGCGGAAGCCGTGAGTAAAGGTTTTGTCATAGAGCTTCGAACGATAATTTTTTTCATGGATATGCGGGTCTAATGCCCAGCCCGCTAGAATCATCGCATGCTTGCGAACGCCATTGACACGCATTGCTTCATCTAATTCAGCTAGTGTAGTGCGAACAATTTTTTGGTCAGGCCATGAAGCACGCTGTACAACCGCAACTGGTGTATCGTCTGCCCATCCTGCTGCCTGCAATTCTTTGGTAATTTTCTTTGTTAATGTCGCACTTAAAAACATGGCAATCGTACAGTGATGACTTGCCAGTGCCTGTAATTTTTCACGCTCTGGCACTGGTGTACGCCCTTCAGCCCGCGTTAAAATGAGAGTTTGAGTTAAATCAGGAATCGTCAGCTCTGCACCAACAGCTGCTGCAGATGCAAAAACAGAACTTACACCTGGCACAACTTCATAGCTAATATCATGCTGCTTCAATAGAGCCACTTGCTCCATCGTTGCCCCGTACATCGCCGGGTCGCCTGTGTGTAAACGTACAACCTTTTTGCCTGCATCGACACGCTCGACAATACAATCCACCATTTCTTGAAGATGCATCCCTGCTGTTCGGATAATTTCTGCTGACTCCTTCGCTTCCGCTACTAACGTTTCGCTTACGAGTGAATCAGTATACATCACAACATCCGCATCTTTTAATAGCTTTAAACCTTTCACCGTGATTAAATCCGGATCGCCCGGACCTGCTCCGATAATCCAAATTTTCTTCATTATTTGCGCACCACCATACATGACAAGTAATTTAATTCTGCACCCCGTAGTTCATTAATCTTCCAAATTACCTCTTCATCAGAGGTAACTTTTGTAACGACATGTGCATTTTCTAATAAATTCATTTCCTCTAATAGATCGAGCATTGCGTCTATAACTTTTGCTACTTTGATAAAGACGATCGCATCGTGGTTTTCAATAACACGGCGCATTTCATCCATATCCTCCGTCGCAGGAATCATGGCGACATGGTCATCACCATCAGCTAATGCAATCCCTAAGCGATTAACAGAACCATTAAACGATGAAATGCCTGCTACCGTTTCAATCGGGACATCAGGGTACATCGATTTCATTAAGTTCATTAAATGAATAAATGTACTGAACAGCATCGGATCCCCTTCAGTCACAAAAGCTACATCTTTTCCTTGAACTAAATAGCTATAGATAGCTTCCACAGATTTTGTCCACTCAGTTCTTAATGTATCTTCATCTTTTGTCATGGGGAATATTAAACCAAGCATCTCTTTTTCTGCCGGGTTTATATACACTTCCACAATACGATGTGCATAAGATTTACTGCCTTTTAATTTTTTGGGATAAGCAATGACCGGACTTTCCTGCAATCTGCGAAATGCTTTTACAGTGATTAATTCTGGATCTCCCGGCCCAACACCTAATCCAAATAAGGTTCCTATTCTCATGATTCTTTTCCTTTCCTTGCTGTCACAATATAGATTGGATTTAACGGTTCAAATCGTGTTAAATTTAAGATTGGCTTACTTTTTGAAATTTGTGCCTGTAATATTGATACTTCACAACCTAATGCTTTTAGATGCTGCAGCGCTTCTGCAAGATTTTCGATAGTAGCAATATTCATAACAAGGCGTCCATTTGGCTGTAAGCGTGCAATACATGTTTGCAATAAATGCTCCATATTTCCACCGTTGCCGCCAATAAAAATCGCATGCGGATCAGGAAATTCATCCAAACGGTCGGGTGCCTTCCCCAGCACTGCAACAAAATCTGTACGATGTTTTAATTGATTTTCCAAGCAGTTTTCAAGGTCAGCATCATTTTTTTCAATTGCATACACTGCACCTTCCCGAGCCATTTTCGCTGCCTCTATCGCAACTGAACCTGTGCAGGTTCCTATATCCCAAACAATGCTATTTTCCTTAATCCCTAACTCTTGCAGACAAAGCGTCCGAATTTCTCTTTTCGTAATTAATCCTTTATCTGGCTTTCGCTGAAGAAAGGCATCATCCGGAATTCCAAGAGAAGAACGTTCCACTACCTCACGCTGTTTTAAAATCACAACATTCAATGAAAAAAAGGAACTTTGCTCCATTTCGTCCAATGTGAAATAGCGACAGCGCTCGTTTTTACCTTGTAGATTTTCAGCAACGAAGGCATCATATTCTGTCATGCCAAAACGCTTTAAATACGTTGCAATTGCCTGCGGAGAATTCGTTTCGTCTGTTAAAACAGCAATTTTTTTACGTCCATCAATTCTTTGTGCAAACCCTTTAATAGAACGGCCGTGCAAGCTGACAATATACGCATCCTGCCAGCTTTCCTGCATTTTAGAAAAAGCAAGCTGTACCGAACTTGTATAAGGATAAATCTCTAATGAAAGCTTCTTCGAAAGTAAACTGCCAAGTCCATAAAACAGTGGGTCACCAGACACCAAAATAACGACATTTCGTGTTTCTTGCTGTAATTCAGCTATTAACGCTGACAAACCACCTTTGATTACTCTTTTTTCTTTTTTATTTTCCGGGAAAAATTTTAAGTGACGCTCCCCGCCTACAAGCACATCACATTCATTGATCCACTCAGCATATTGGGGGAGCAAACCTTCCGCGCCATTATCCCCTATACCAATCATCTTCATCCAATTTGTCAATATTCTCAGCCTTTCCTAAACAGTCTCCATTCATGGCATACAAGGTTGTCGATACTTTCATGTCAGTATCCATATGATTCAGTGCATAGTAGCAGCAGTTTTTGCAAAGTGCTGCAAAGAATGCCTCGTTTCCCTGAAGCATTTCACCAACCTGTGAAGCTGTATTCGCCCGTAAAATTTCTCGCTGTCCCTCCTCGTCAACACCCACTTTATTGGCAATGCCTGCTAAAAACTCAAAGCTAATAGGTGCACTTTTTGAATGAACCATCATAACGCCTTGGGCAACTTTTGAGAACTTCCCCATCATCCCTACTAACGAGACTCTCGGAATCTTCTTCCGTGCAATATTTTTCAACGTAAAACCAACAAAATCGCCCATTTCTATAAATGCTTCTTCTGGTAAATGAGGATATTGCTGCATAGCATATTTTTCACTGCGTCCACCCGTTGTAATGACTAAATGCTCACATCCTGATTCTTTTGCTACATTAATCGCTTGTACGATACTTGCCATATAAGCAGAACTTGAAAATGGAACCACTGTTCCCCGTGTACCTAATATCGAAATTCCACCGATTATGCCTAACCGCCCATTCAATGTTTTTTCAGCGATTTCTTCGCCATCCGGTACAGAAATGATTACTTCAATTCCGCAATCCAATTTAAATTTTTCAATTGCTTCTTGAACAACACCATTTATCATTTTACGTGGTACGGGGTTTATCGCTGCTTGACCCACTGGTACTGGTAGTCCCGCTTTTGTCACACGCCCTACACCAACTCCGCCATCTAAATGAATGCCTTTTTCTTTGGAATAACAAACGGTACTCTGAATTCGTGCTTGATGCGTAGCATCAGGGTCGTCACCGGCATCTTTGATCGTTTCACACATTACCCTTCTATCTGACACTTCAAATGCGGTGACTTTAAATGTTGCATATTGTCCAACCGGTAAATAAATCGTGACTTCATCTGGTACCTTTCCCACGACAAGAGCTTGCAGTGCTGCCTTTGTCATCGCTGTTGCACAAGCTCCTGTCGTGTAGCCGTGGCGCATTTGTGAAGGATCTTTTTTATTTCGTTTCTTTTGCTCGTTCATCCGCCATAATCGAAATGGCATTAAGTGCAGCGACCGTCACTGTACTGCCACCCTTTCTCCCTACGTTCGTAATAAATGGAATCCCTTCCAGCACTGCTAACTCCGCTTTCGACTCTGCTGCTGATACAAAGCCGACTGGCATTCCAATAATTAAATCCGGTTTTGCCACACCGTCTTTTATTAAACGAATTAATTCCAGCAGCGCAGTTGGCGCATTGCCAATGGCATAAATTCCTCCTTCATGTAAACGCGTTGCTTTTTGCATGGAAATAATAGCCCGTGTTGTTCCTTGAGACTTTGCTTCCTTTGAAACATCTTCATCCGCAATATAACAATGTAAGTCCCCGCCATGTTTTTGGAATCGTTTCCGACCTGAACCACTTTCAATCATTTGTACATCCGCCACTACATGACGGCCCGCTAAAATGGATTGAATCCCTGCCTCAATGGCATCAGGTGTAAAAATCATGCTGCGACCTAACTCAAAATCTGCTGAAGCGTGAATCACCCGCCGAACAACTAGCCATTGTTCATCTGTAAATGAATGTTCGCCCATTTCTTCTTTAATAATGGCGAAACTGTGATCATAAATCTTGTCTGGATCGACCGTTAAAGGAATAAATTTTGTATTAAAGTTCATGTTTGCCATGAATAAAACCTCCTAATAGTTGAGTTACTTCTTCGAAAGAAGTACCAAAATTTTCATATTCTATAGCTGGCCGCTTTATTAAAATTACTGGAATCCCTAATTGCATAGCAGCTGTCATTTTTTCATCAATAGAGCCCACTTTGCCACTTTCTTTTGTAATCATTAGAGTCACATTATATTGCTCACATAGTGCTTTATTTAAAGATTCCGAAAATGGTCCCTGAATCGCAATAATGTCCTTTTGTCTGATACCTAAACTATTGCACTTTTCCATGTTCCCTATATTTGGAAGCATTCTGCAAATAAGCCGAATTTCATCACGCATTAAATATTTGGTGAATATTTCCAAGGTTTTGCTTCCTGTTGTCAGCATGATCGTCCCTTTATGAGATTGAGCTAATTTAGCTGCTTCTTCATAACTTTCAACTTCTGTAATTAGTGGAGAAATAAACTGTTCTTCCGGCCTTTCATAACGAATATAGGGAATATCACATGCTTGTGCTGCTGCCATTGCGGTTTTCGAAGCTTCTTCCGCATATGGATGGCTGGCATCGATGACACAGGTCATCTTTAGCTTCTGGATAAGCGCCATCATGTCATCAACGGATAACCGCCCGACTTGATAAGGAATATGGTGGGCATTTAAACTTTCGGCTGCAGATTCTGTGACAACTGTTGCTAATAAAGGATAGCCTTGATTTTGCAATTGAATGGCTAATGCTCTCGCATCACTTGTGCCTGCTAAAAATAAAATCATGTCTTCCTCCTAATCTCCACATGGTGCCGGCTCGACTTCAATTTTGGAGCTCATATCCTGATAGCTAAAATACTGAATTTTTTTCACTCTTTTAAAATATTTAAAAAGGCGTTCATTTGGATGAGCATTTTGTTTGTACTCTTCTATAATTTTCGTTAATAACGGGAGTAGCTGATCCGGTTCAATTCCTTCTGCTGCTGGCTGTGCTGCATGGGCTGTACGGCCAACCGGTTTTGCGCCAATGAATAAATCAAATTTTTTCTTGCGGTAAACGATTCCGATATCATCGAATACTGCCCGATAACAGGCCATACCACAGCCGTTGAAACCAATATGTAATTCTTTTGGAAGCTTTATGCCTCCTAATTTTGCTGCTATTTCTTCTGCATGTGGAATCGATTCTGCTTTTTCACCGTAGCAAAAATCACAAGCTTTTACATTTAATACATCGCCTACAGGCATGACAATTAAATCATTTTGTTCAAGTTTTTCAACAATCGATTCCGGTTGATCTGTTGGAATCTTTAGTAAAAAACGATGATCCGGTGTATATTCCATGGTGCCTGTCTCGCCAATGGTTTCTGCCAATACGCGCATTTGCTCTGGCTTAATAAATTTATTAGCAACACCAGGTGAAACAGCAAATTCAAATATATTTTCGATCGGCTGGTGAACCAAATGCGGATGTTCTATTTCTGATTTTGACACCATAGATAAAGCCTTTAAGGCCAAATCTAATGAGCTTACATCCTGTTTTTTTCTTTCAATTTGCTCATAACCAGCTTTCGATTCCCCTGTTTCTTGATTTAATGCCCATGGTTCGGCTTCCTTTTTCAAACGCTGATGCGGTTTTAAACTTTGCTTTTCTTCACCTAGCGTATATTTACGCTGATATCCTCGAGGGGTAATGATTTTATTGTCATAAAAGAAAGTAGAAGAATTCCCGATAATAACCGTTGTCAGCATTCCGATATCATGTTCAAGCATTTCAGCCAGTGTTGTCAGCACTACATTTTGATTTTCACGATAAGCACTTTTCACANNCGATATTTTAATAGAATATTTTGCGCCTCTACAATTTGGCGTGTCCGTCTACCGCTTTTCGGATTATATAAAGCTATAACGAAGTCCGCCATCGCAGCTGCTTCAATACGCTTTTCTATTACAGTCCAAGGCGTCAAATGATCACTTAGACTGATCGTGCAGGAATCATGCATGACTGGCGCACCCAATAAACTCGCACAAGAATTAATGGCTGAAATACCTGGAACAATTTCTACTGCAATTCCTTCTTTTTCAGTCCACCCCTTTTCAATCAGCACTTCATACACTAATCCAGCCATACCATAAACGCCTGAATCTCCGCTGGAAATGACTGAGACAATATGGCCTGCTTCAGCTTTCTTAACTGCATCCTGTGCACGTGACACTTCTTCTGTCATTCCCGTACTGACAATGGATTTTGCTGTCACGAAAGGTTCAATTAGCTCCACGTATGTTTTATAGCCAATAATACAATCACTTTGCTGCAATGCAACTACAGCTCGATTTGTAATATGCTCACGATCACCGGGACCGAAGCCAACAACAAAAATTTTTCCCTTTTTCATAAACTTACCTCCAAATAAAAAATGCCTGCACTCCTTTTAAAAGGAATACAGGCATGTGAAATGGCAGTATAAAAAAAGCATACTGAAACACAAAAAACAATAGGTATCATTGTCCCGCCTATACTTCTCCCTCCGAAAAGCAAGTGTCGTTTAAATAAGCAGGTTTCCTGACTTAAGCTTCTTTTTACTCTTACACCTTCCCAATTTCTCAGTGGCATTGTAATTTCATCAGCTCTTACAGTAGCGGGGGCTGTACTAGACTTTCACTAGTTTCCCTTTTACCTCACAATAGTGAGCACTTATTTAAAGTATTTATTAAATTTTTTTATAACTATACCATATAATCTCGAAAGTTAACATACTATTTTTTTTGAAAGCTTTCGACCTCGGATACTTTTTATTGGATAAATTCGTTCTTTGAAATTTTTCAAGCACTTTCATAATCCAAGGTTCTTGTAAATGGCTTTTTTCAAGAATTTCTCTTTTATTAAAAACCTCACCGACTGTTCCTTGAACTAACAAATGCCATTGTTTAAGATGATA
>NZ_JBALSN010000272.1:0-12209 GCF_036966985.1 Neobacillus drentensis
ATTCAGGAACGATTTCAGTTAAAATATATACTGCTGATTTTCACAATAGTTTTTCACAAATAATAAATGTACAAATATACTTGTGTTTGATAAAAAGTTATTAAGCATGATATAAGTATAAAAGAAGTGGAGCATTTGACTTTTTATTTTTTTTAACGATTGTTTAAAGTTGTATCCATATTGAGAGGATTTGAGTTTGAAATGATAGATAATTTTTGGCGTGATTTACCACGGCCATTTTTTGTACTTGCCCCAATGGAAGATGTGACAGATCTTGTTTTCCGTCACGTAGTAAGTGAAGCCGGTCGACCGGATGTATTTTTCACAGAGTTTACAAACTCGGATAGCTATTGTCATCCAGAGGGCATGAAAAGTGTGCGTGGCCGTCTGACTTTTACAGAAGATGAACAGCCAATAGTGGCACATATTTGGGGGGATAATCCCGAATATTTCCGACAAATGAGTATTGGCATGGCAGAGCTAGGATTTAAAGGCATCGATATTAATATGGGCTGCCCTGTACCGAATGTGGCATCGAGAGGGAAAGGTAGTGGCCTAATTCTACGTCCAGACGTTGCGGCTGAACTTATTCAAGCTGCAAAAGCGGGCGGACTGCCTGTCAGCGTGAAAACACGACTTGGCTACGAGGAGGTTGAGGAGTGGGAAGAGTGGCTAACGCATATTTTAAAACAGGATATTGCGAACCTTTCTATTCATTTACGGACAAGAAAGGAAATGAGCCAAGTAGATGCGCATTGGGAGCTAATTCCGGAAATTAAAAAATTACGTGACCGTGTCGCACCAAATACACTACTAACAATCAATGGAGACATTCCTGACCGTCAAACGGGTCTGAAGCTTGCTGAACAATATGGTATTGATGGCGTTATGATCGGGCGAGGTATCTTTAAAAATCCTTTTGCTTTTGAAAAAGAGCCAAAAGAGCATAGCAGTAATGAATACCTTGATCTTTTAAGACTGCAGCTGGATCTTCAAGATCAATATGCGGAAGTACTGCCTCGTTCCATCACAGGGCTTCATCGCTTTTTCAAAATTTATGTCAAAGGATTCCCTGGAGCTGCTGAATTAAGAAATCAATTGATGAACACGAAATCAACAGATGAAGTTCGTGCTTTGCTTGATAACTTTGGAAAAGATAGTTGATGTGACGGGGAAAGTGAAAATAGGAGTGTTTGTGAAGAAATACATGTAATTAATTTGGCTGCTATGATGCAGCCTTTTTTTTATTCGACTAAAGGGCAGATTAGCCCAATAAGAATTGTAAAACCTTATTAAGCCAAATATTGTATTGACTGAAAGATTAATGTGTGATAAGTTTTAAAATATAACTGACGACCGTTCGGAAGGTGGATTTTATGACTTATAATCAAATAAAGAATGTTGCACTGAATCATTTCACGGATAAGGGATATGAAGGAACATCCATGGCACATATAGCTGATGATGTAGGAATCAAAAAACAATCGATCTACACTCATTTCAAAGGAAAAGATGAACTTTTTCTACAGGTTTGCAGTGATGTATTTGATGCCGAATTAAAATTCGTTATTAATTATATAAACAGTAACAAGACACAATCTATAGAGGAATTCTTATTTAATTTTCTTTTGCTATATAAAGAAAGATATGAGAAGAACAACATAACAAAATTTTGGCTTCGAATCTCTTTCTTTCCACCCAATCATCTTTATGAACAGGTTATAAGTTATGTTTACGAGTATTTGGATAAGGTAGAAAATCATCTCCTGTTGGTCATTGAGAAGGCTATGGTGGAGGGAGAAATTAGCTCAACCATTGATTCAAAACGAGCTACTTCTGCATTTTTAGGAGTTTTAGATGGAATATTTGTTGAAATGTTATATGGAGGGTCCGAACGCTCAATGAAGAGATTGGATGCCTCTTGGTATCTTTATTGGCGTGGACTTTCGAAGGAATAATTATATTTTTTGGGGGATATGAAAATGAAACGAAATTGGGTATTTGTCATATTGGCTGGCCTTATTGAGGTTTTGTGGGCATTAGGACTAAAGCATGCGAGCAACTGGCTTTCTTGGGCTGGTATTGCTCTACTTATATATATATCATTCGTTTTACTGATAAAAGCGACAAAAAGCCTACCCGTTGCTACAGTTTACGCAATCTTTACTGGAATAGGGACAGCTGGGACTGTTGTGGTGGAGATGTTGTTATTTGGAGAGGCCTTTAGTTGGACGAAAGTATTATTTATTCTCTTACTTCTGTCTGGTGTTGTAGGCTTAAAGCTTGTCACAACTGAATCCGGTAAGAAAGAAGGTGCAGTGTAACATGGCTTGGATGTATCTCATTTTGGCAGGAGCTTTTGAAGTGGTTGGGGTTACAGGTATGAATAAAGTAGTTAAAGACAAAAACTTACAGTCATATATGATACTGTTCATTGGATTTATTTTTAGTTTTAGTTTTCTGGGTTTAGCAATGAAAACCCTCCCTGCGGGAATTTCCTATGCCGTTTGGACAGGGATCGGAACTGTAGGTGGAACGATTATTGGAATGCTTTTTTATGGAGAAGCAAAGGATTGGAGACGTATTTTATTTATAGCTCTAATATTAGTAGCAGTCATTGGATTAAAAATGACATCGTAGAATTGTTAACCTGAATATATATATATTTAGATCAATTTTAATCCAAGGTTAAGGTGTGATTCTATATGGATAAAAGAGTTCAATTTGACTTTGAAATCGAGTTTACGAACGGTGGGGGTATTCAAGGTCAGGAATTTCGTCTTGATATTGATGGCGATGACATTACTGACGAAGAGTTAGCTAAATATATTGTAGAAGATATGAGGTTGCTAATGGTTGGTAAAGTAAGGATACTTAACAAGAAAATCATTAATGAAAAACATAAACGGAGACCTTCTGATGAGCAAAGTTGAAAATACCCCTTTTATAGCTAAAGGAAATAACTAAAGAGTGGTTGAGAGAAACAAAGAGTCGCAGCTGCGGCTTTTTTTCTTGTTCAGCTAAAGTGCTGATTAGTTGAATTAGAAATTATAAAACAAAAGGAGTATCATCTTGGTTTTCTTGCCGAAGGTTTTTTACAATCTATGTTATATAGTGTAACATCTTATTGCCTATAATGTATAAATCCCTTTATTTATTCAAAGTCTAAATATAGTTGATGATAAAAATAGAGGTGGACTTAGGATGGCATTTTCAATCATTGTTTATTTAGCTTGGTTAATTATAAGTATATTTTATGCAATGAAGAAACCATTTTCAAAAATAGAAATTTCTGCCATCATATTTTTTATATTTATTATTGATATTAACCGGAGTTGGATAACAAATGATGAGCTAAAATATATTACATATTCTAAAGTTCCATTAAATTATACAGCATATATTATTCATCGTACCTTTATTATCCCAGTGTTTATAGTACTTGGAATGAGTAGTATTCCTAGAAACTCGACAGTGTTAAAGAAAATTTCAGCGATTCTTATTTCTTCCTTTGTTTTAGTTTTAATTAAAATTGTTTTACTAAAACTTGATGTTGTCTATTTCCATCAATGGAATTTGATCTATGATTATCTATACTATGTCTTATTACATTTGTTAGGATATTTTATTCTAAACTGTTACAACTCATTAGTTTTAAAAGGAGCTAAACATTAAATGATTTGGATCGAAAACTTTAGCCTAAATGAGATTTCACTAATCATAATGAATGTTATCGGTTACTCAATAATGATGTTTTTACCAAAAAAACTAGGTAGGGACGTAACTTTTATAAGTATACTTGCAGGTTTATCAACTGGTATGTTGTTTGATTTTACGATAGGTGGAGGTCTCCTAGATTTTTACAAGCAAAACGATAGTAATCACTATGAACTATTTGATCTATTCTATTATTCATTATTTGCCCCATTTGGTTATCTTTTCATGTATTTTTATCATGTGTTACGGATTAATAAAATAACATTTATATTTTATATTACCGCTTGGGCTTTTATTGGTATTACAGTTCAATGGATATTTACACTTCTTCATATCCTTACTTATCAAAATAACTATCAATTGTCGTACTCTTTTCCAATATTCTTACTAACTCAAACATTGACAGGGCTCTATTACGTTTTCATTACTAAAGATAATAGTAGAAAACTGACCTAAGAATGGGTGCAAGAGTTTAAGAACGAGATCGCTGCGGCGGTCTTTTTATGTTGGGCTAACGGATGCAGGGAGTTCAAGAAGCATCGTCCTTAATCACCGACGACATCGCATGCGAATAAGTAATAGGTATTCACCTATGTTTACCTTAAGGAATATCTTATTGGCAAAGCTTTTTAGGGGGAATCGGAGTGGGATACTATGTTAGTGTAGAATCAGGCGTAAAATTATATGTTGAAGATATTAATCCCGGGGGAAGTAAGACGATCGTGTTTTTACATGGTTGGCCGCTAAGTCATAAACAGTTTGAATATCAATTTGATGTTCTTCCCTTTATGGGTTACCGCTGTATTGGAATTGACTGGAGAGGATTTGGAAAGTCGGATAAGCCAATAAGTGGATACAATTTTGACCGATTGGCGGATGATATACGTACAGTAGTTGATGTACTTCAATTAGACAATTTCACTCTTGTCGGTCACTCTACAGGTGGAGCAATCGCGATTCGATATATGTCCCGACATAATGGTTACGGAGTATCCAACCTTGTCCTAGTAGATGCAGCGGCTCCTATAGGCTTTACTATAGAAACTGCGACTAAATTCCTTACTCAAGCATTAAGTGATCGTCCTAAAATGATGAGAGAAGTAGTAGACAACTTTTTCTTTCAATATATAACAAGCTCATTCTCTGAGTGGTTTTTTCAATTGGGCTTACAAGCAGCAGGTTGGTCAACGGCAGCGATCATTATTACACTAAGAGATGAGAAGCTTTATGGAGATTTGCAAAAAATACTTGTCCCTACCTTAATAGTTCATGGTGTTCACGACAAAGTTATTCCATTTGCCCAGGCTCATGAACTACAACAAACAATAAAAAATTCACAGCTTGTTCCGTTTCATTATAGCGGTCATGGTCCTTTCTGGGAAGAACGTGACAAGTTTAACCAACTATTAAGGCAATTTATTGGTTGAAAGTCCTCCTTAAACTAAAGAAGCAAGTTTTGAAGACCAAGCTGCCATTTGACGGCTTTTCTTATTAAAGTAGGGGGGAGGATTAGCTGAAGGACGAAGGTATAATGATTGTAGCATGATGATTTCCCGAAGATTATAATAAAACCCAATCTTCCTAGTAATAGAAAATTGGGTTCTCTATTCATAATCAAAGGATTAATTATGTCCAACTATTGGATGTGGTACATATGGCTCTTCAAGAAACGTAATTTCTTCAGGTGTTAGCTTAACTGATAAAGAACCTACAGCACCTTCGAGATGAGAGATTTTCGTTGCACCGATAATAGGAGCAGTTACTGGTTCTTTTTGTAGTAGCCAAGCCAGTGCGATATTAATACGTGGAACCCCGTGTTTTTCTGCCAATTCTGCAACTCGCTCTACAACGTATCGGTCTGCATCAGCAGTCGCATCATATTTAGATTTTAATATGAAATCTGTTTCAGAGCGTTGAGTTGTTTCTGACCAATCACGAGTTAATCTTCCTGATGCAAGCGGACTATATGGAGTCACCCCGATTTTTTCCTCTTTACAAAGAGGAAGCATTTCTCTCTCTTCTTCACGGTATATGAGGTTGTAATGATTCTGCATCGATACAAAGCGAGTCCAGCCGTTTTTTTCAGCTACATGTAATGCCTTTTGGAATTGCCATGCGTACATGGCTGATGCACCAATATATCTTGCCTTTCCAGCTTTCACCACATCATGTAATGATTCCATCGTCTCTTCAATAGGGGTATTGTAATCCCAGCGATGGATGATATAAAGGTCTACATAATCGGTCCCTAATCTTTTAAGACTTTTATCAATTTCGCTCATAATTGCCTTTCGGGATAATCCTGCACCATTTGGACCTTCATGCATACGACCATGAATCTTCGTTGCTATTACAACTTCATCACGATTGGCATAATCCTTTAGGGCACGTCCTAGGAATTCCTCGCTGGTTCCCATTGAATAAACATTCGCTGTATCAAAAAAATTAATACCAAGATCCAGTGCTTTTTTGATAATAGAGCGACTTTGCTCTTCATTAAGTACCCATTGATGTATCCATTTTTCCGCTTCACCAAAACTCATACAGCCAAGACAAAATCTAGATACATCCAATCCCGTATTTCCTAGTTTCACATATTCCATTTATTTATTTATTTATTCCTCACTTTCATTATAAACACATTCAATTTATGCGTGGTAATTGCCCTTTTAATTATTTCACAACTGCTAAACAAACCCTACGCCCATTTGTCTCAAGTTTTTGCCTAATCCTATCAAAGTCCTTTCTCACGCAGCGAATATCCAGTAAAATGAAACCATCTAAGATGAAGAAAAAAAGGAGATTAAGACATGTCTGGGAAAATCAACAAGCAGAATGAACTAGGCAAACTTATAGAGCGTTATACAGATCAGGATGGTGTCCATCCTACCTCCATCCCATCATTATTTCCATCCGTGAATCCATTATCACCGAACCTATCTCTAGAGTTAACGAACCCTCCTTTTGCATTATCGTCCAAGGAGAGAAAGAGGTATGGTTGGGAGAGGAATGCTTTAGGTACGGTCCTGGCAATTACATTGTGGCATCCGTTGACTTGCCAGTAACAGGGCAAGTTATCAAAGCCTCACCTGACTCTCCCTATTTGGCACTCAAACTTGAATTTACAACGAGCGAAGTCTTAGAGGTTTTAAGTGACACAGATATTCAATCTGGACATAGAAAAAATGCGAAACGAGCGATGTTTATTAGTGAAGTAGAGCCATCTTTGTTGGATGCAGTAATCAGATTAGCTTGTTTACTAGACAATCCGAAACATATTCCAATACTTTCTTCGTTATATAAGAAAGAGATACTTTATTGGGTTTTACAAGGTAAGCACGGAGAAGCACTGGAGCAAATGGCTTTAGAAGGCAGCAATTCTATCCGAATTAGAAACGTAATCGAAAATATCATTAATAACTATGAAAAGTCCTTTCGAATAGAGGATCTAGCAGAAATAGCTAATATGAGTGTCGCTTCGCTTCATCGGCATTTTAAAGAGGTAACTGCTTTGAGTCCGATTCAGTTTCAAAAACAATTGAGATTACAGGAAGCTAGGCGTTTGTTATTAGCTGAGTCATCAGATGTGGCTGATGTCGCATTCAGGGTGGGCTACGAAAGTCAATCACAATTCAGTCGAGAATATTCCCGCATGTTTGGTTTTTCACCTAGGGCGGATATAAACCGACTAAGAGAGAACTTCGTTTAAATGAACAAAGTATATGATTAATCTGTCCATGAAGTTGAAACCTCTGGAAGATACCTAAAGAAAACAATATATAGGAGACTAGCGAGGTGAAATCTATGATGTTTATCAAATTTTTTAGGCTAATGATAAAATGAAGATGGATACGGATTGAGAGTTCAATAAACGATTGAAAAAAGGAATGAGTATTTATGTCAATCAGAGAAAAAATGAAAAACGGAAAATTATATTTCTGTAATGATGAAGCTTTAATGAAAGAACAGATGCAATGTCTAGAGGTATTATATGACTTTAACCAAACTAGACCTTCTCAAGTAGAAAAGAGAAAGGAAATTTTACATAAACTGTTTGCCGAAGTAGGTACCAACGTGTATATTGAACCACCGCTTCGTGCAAATTGGGGACGACATACACATGTAGGAAATGATGTCTACGCCAATTTCAACCTAACATTGGTAGATGACACCGATATTTATATAGGCAATAATGTATTAATTGGTCCTAATGTGACGATTGATGCAGGAACTCATCCGATTCATCCAGAATTACGGAGAAAATCGGCACAGTATAACCTGCCAGTAGTAATTGAAGATAATGTTTGGATCGGAGCAGGTGCAATTATCTTACCCGGAGTTCGAATTGGAGAAAATACAGTAATTGGTGCTGGTAGTGTAGTTACCAAGGATATTCCCGCCAATGTAATAGCAGTAGGAAGCCCTTGCAGGGTAATGCGGGAAATCAATGAGCGTGACATGAAGTATTATCATAAAGACATGAAAATCGATGAAGAAGACTTATTTTAAAATATTCATTAATAATCTTACCTAAGACTGCTGCTGCGGTCTTTTTTTGTTTGTTGTGCTGATGGGGCATGTTGGTTGAAGAAGGATTTTTCCAATTTTTAACGAACTATCTATAATACTTTTATAAAAATTAGGTGGTATATATAGAAAAGCAAATTAATTTTTATATGGAAGACCAAATTAAAAAAAATATAATCGAAAGTCTTAGGTCCGCCGGATGTGTTTTTGCAGAAGAAGAGGCTGAACTTCTTTTTTCTGAGTCAATGACATTGGATGAGCTCTCAAGTATGGTCAATCTTCGAATGACAGGTACCCCACTTGAACATGTCATTGGTTGGGCGAAGTTTTGCGGCATAAGGATAATTGTAGACCCAGGAGTCTTCGTTCCCCGGATCCGTACAGAATACCTCGTCCAAACTGCGGTTGCCTTATCAGTAACTGGAGCTATCGTCGTTGACCTTTGCTGCGGTACTGGAGCGGTTGGTGTTGCGATTGCAAAAGGGTTAGAGTGGATTCAGTTGTATGCAGTCGACATTGATCCAATCGCAGTGCGCTGTGCTCTCCGAAATGTTACAAACCTTGGTGGTCACGTATTTGAAGGGGACCTCTATAAGGCTCTACCTGCCAACCTACGCGGGAAAGTAAACATCGTGGTAGCAAACGCACCCTACGTGCCTACAGGGGCAATGGAACTACTTCCACAGGAAGCACGTTTATATGAACCGAAGGTGGCGCTTGACGGAGGAAATGACGGACTCGATATTCAACGAAGAGTGGCAGAAGAAGCATCCCTCTGGCTAGCTCCAGGAGGGCATTTATTAGTAGAAACAAGTCAAATGCAGGCGTCTCAGTCCTTAGAAATCTTTGCCCAATTCGGGTTGATACCTCGATTGATACACAACGATGAATCGGACGCAACTGTCGTAATTGGAACCAAACCAAACCTGTCGAAACATAATGAGCCTAATGTGCTTGTCGAAAAACCAGATGGTATTGATTAATCAAGGTCTTTACTAAACGAACTGGGTGTGATGCTTCAATAAGGAAGGATCGCTTTTTCTTATTGAAGTAACGGGCAGGTTAGCACAAGAAAAAAACCTCAATACAGAAATAAAAAAAGACGGTTTATCCGTCTTCTAGCAAATTTATATATGCTTTTTCATTGTTTCGTTTTTTAACAAAAGGCTATTTTATCTTATCTATACTTCTCCAATATCCATTGCCAATAACAAAAAGAAAAATAGAATTAATGTGGCACTATTTAGAACTACACCAATAATGATACTTGTAAGTTTTCTTGATAAGATTGCAAAAATAATTCCTACTATTGATAAGATACTGAATACAAACAGGAAAATGCCCGGATATTTGTTAGTTTCATTGATGAAGAAAGACAATAATATGCAGATACCAACCATTAATAATGAAAGTCGTCCATATTTATTCACTTAAGTTCCTCCATTAATTTTTTTCTAATGTAATTATACATTAGAAATTGAAAAAAATGGTAATTAAAACTTAACGCTTGATCTTTCAACTAAAGCATTTTAAGAAGATATTGCCCATATTGGAGATATTTTTACTTTTGGTGAAGCAGTTATTCAGGTCTCCGAACCCCGAAATCCTTGTTATATACTTGCTGCAAAATATGAAGTACCTAATATGGTTATTTGAATGAGAGAGACTGGTTAAACAGGGTTCCTTTTAAGAGTATTAAAGGAGGGAATGGTAACACCAAACGATGACTTAGTGCTTCTTGAAGAACATCCTCAACAAGTTTCTGTATCATTAGTTAATGATGTAAAATTTTTTGACAGATTTAATAAAGAGAAACTTGAAAAAGTTTTATCGGTTGATGCTTTATCAGAAAGTCTGCGTGCTATATTATTAAAACAATTTCTATCCAAACCAACAAATCGATGGGAATAGTTGTTTTTAATATACGGGCAATCCTTCACCCAGGTTCCTTTGTTTAGTGCAGTTTAAAGGGCATCCTTGAGGTTGCCCCTTTTATTTTCCCCCTTATTTTTTTTTCTCCCTCAATAAGGCCGCGTAACTTGCCGCCTTTTTGGGTGGAGCAGTGAGTGATTTCTCATAACCTTTCTGGAAACTTTTTTCGTACGCCCTCACAAACCTCTGCCCGAGTATTCGCTGGGCAGCTTGTACCGCATTCATTTCCGGATGGGCATGAAGGTAGGCGTAGAATTTCTCCCCAGAGGAAAAAGAGAGGTAGACCTGTCGAAGAAGTCCTATTTTTATGAGAGGCTGAACTATTTCCATCTTGTTGTCCAAGCTCAGTTTGGAGCGAGGCATCTGCTGCCAAGCACGGGAGATCCTGAAATTATGACGGTCTTCAAGCCCCGATCGGATTCCTTCATAATATCCTTCTTCCCTCCCCATCTGGACGGGGTCGGTTGGCGGTTCGCCGTCTGTTTGAAAACCGCCGGTGAAAAGAAGGCCGACAAACAGGAAAAAGGCTATAAGTTTCCGTGTCACAGCTTTTTCCCCCTTTCTATTTATTTCGTCTTCTTTAGTTTAACCAGTCATTTCCATCATATGTAGTAGGGGCTGAGTTATAGATTTGGGTACATTTGAAGCACGGATTAGTCGGCAAAGCAACAAAATTACGGGCAAAGGACCCTGTGGGGCAGCATGGCTGACATCCACCTCATGGAAAGGTTGGACGAAGGAATTTGAGAGCGAAGACTCTGTGAGGCATGGGAGGGTTGACCTCCATGAGTAATGTGGACATCCACCAGTGCGATCATATTTTAACTCATCTACCACTTTCTGTAAGGTGTTGGTTAATGGGTTATGGCTCTTTTTTCTCACCTTGTCCAAATATATCCTTTCAAGTGAAGATCCTCCATCTATAAAGACATTTACCGATAGGTAAATAACTATGAAATTCTAAGAAAATGGGAGTAATTCGGCGTTTTCGCTTCTTTTATTGAGGGAGGTTAGTGCAAGAAGGAAAATTATATTTCGCATAGGGAAATTATAGTTAATAATCCAAACCAAAATAAACACAATAGAATATATTATAAAATGTATGTATTAAGGGAAACTCACCGTTGTAAGGCACAATTATTTGTGCCTTTTTCCTGAGACTTTTATTAATTTTGCGGGTCTTGTACAGGCATTATGGAATGTGATTGTTTGTATATAGATTGTTCAACCCAATTTCAACCCAAGTTACGATATGGAGTAAGACCTTTAAAGGATGTACTTTTAATATAGAAAGGAGAAGTTATATGTTTGAGAATGTTTCAATAATCATACCTTTTCAAAATGATTATGGTCCACGACTTGAAGCATTTCTATGGGTGAAAAAATTTTTTGAAACGACCATGCCTAGTGCCGAAATGATTGTTGGCAGAACAAAAGTTAGTCGGTTTAATAAAGCCAAGGCGGTAAATCTTGCTGCGAAAGAAGCTACAAGAGATATTCTTTTAATTGTTGATGCTGATACTGTGTTCGACCCTAACATTATTCTAGAATCGATAAAATTATTGCAATATGCAGCATGGGTAATTCCATTTAAGGAAGTATATGATGTTCCAATGGATGTTACAGAAAAAGTCATGAGAACTAAACCGGGCTGGCCTTTAAATGTAAAATTAGAAGATTGCCATAAAGTTAATTGGATGTACGATGGATTTGCCGGTAAAGTAAACCTTATCCCAAAAAGGAATTTTGAAAAAGTCGGTGGTTTTGATGAACGCTTTATCGGCTGGGGAGGGGAAGATGACGCTTTTGCTTGGTCAGTAAATACACTGTGCGGGAATTTTGTGAACTACGACGCAAAAGTATTTCATCTTTGGCATCCACCAGCGAACAATCCAGATAGTAGAGGAAACGACGCTCTAGTTGCAAGGTACATGTTCGCAAATGGAAACCAAGAGGAAATGTTAAAAATCATTAGAGAACGTTAGCTAAGTTTCTTTTTAATAATATTTACTGAGAAAGATACATTTTATATA
>NZ_JBALSN010000273.1:0-8730 GCF_036966985.1 Neobacillus drentensis
GATAATATTCGAAATGGATGCCTCATGTAAAGGAACCCTCGAAAACTCCTTCTTAGCAGCATTTATTAATGATCTTTGTTTTTCGTTTGTTAAATTAAAAAAGGTTTGCTTTGGCATTGACGAACTCCTTTTTTGAAATGATAACATGTCATAATATAATTTAGAAATATGATAATCTTCCTATATTTATTTGTCAATATTCATTGTGACAATGTGTCATTTTATTTATTGACGCTCAAAAATAGATTATTTATAATTTATTCTGAAAGTGCTGCTCTATACAGAGTTAAATAAGGAAAGCAAAAGAAGGGAGAGTGTGATGGGCGGACAAAATAAGGAATTGGAGATCACGAAACTGCACTCTTTAAATGATTCATCCATTAAGGGAGGAAAAATGAATGAGCACTAAAAAATTGCTCTTATTGAACATAATTATTCTGCTTATATTAGTGGGTGGTGGTGTCGGAGGATATGCCTACTATAATGGAGCAGTAAATTATTTATCGACGGATAATGCCCAAATAGCAGGACAACAAGTAACGATTGCGGCTCCGGCCAATGGTAAATTGACAAATTGGGAAGGCAAACTCGGTGATCACTTTTCAAAGGATTCTAAAGTTGGAACCATTACAACAACGGATGCAGATGGTAAACCTATAGACATGAAGGTGACAATGCCAACAGACGGAACGATTGTTCAGAATAGTGGAGTTCAAAATTCATTTGTGGCTGCAGGAACACCATTAGCGAAAGAATATGATTTTAATAACCTTTGGGTTACAGCAAATATTGAGGAAACTAAAATTGATGAAGTGACAATCGGTCAGGATGTCGATATCTATGTGGATGCTTTTCCAAATAACACGTTAAAAGGAAAAGTACAGCAAATCGGTTTAGCGACGGCTGGAACATTTTCTTTGCTACCAAGTTCGAATAATACAGGGAACTACACCAAAGTGACTCAAGTGATTCCGGTAAAAATTTCTATTGATGATAATAAAGGTGTAGCCATCGTTCCCGGTATGAACGTAACAGTACGGATTCATAAGTAGGTGATAACATGTTAATTTATATCACTGTTTATGTTGTCTTAGGCCTTTTGCTACTACTTTTAATAAATTTTTATATCATCAATAAAAAGAAGTCGCGTAGAGCACAAACAGAAAAGATGAATGAAGAGGTAATTGAGAAGGCTGCTTTCCCTGAGACTAATGATGAGGAGATTAAGCAAAATATACCTCAGATTGAAATCAAGGACATAAAGGCTGAGGATATTTCCTCGCAGGAAGTGTTGAAAGATTCCGCTAACATCGAAGTAGAATTGGAATATGCCCAGGAGGATGTTCAGCCGGAAGAAAGCATGAAAAAGCAGAAAGAACCATCTTCTTCGGATACTGGAAAAGAATCAGGAACCGGAAAAATTCTTGTGGCTTTAATGCTTGGTGCGTTTGTTGCCATTCTTAATCAAACACTACTGAAT
The DNA here is from genome assembly GCF_036966985.1 of Neobacillus drentensis. Lineage (GTDB taxonomy): Bacteria > Bacillota > Bacilli > Bacillales > Cytobacillaceae > Neobacillus > Neobacillus drentensis_E. Next base: position 1,481 of record NZ_JBALSN010000273.1, read on the forward strand.
GTGGCCATTCCGCATATTATGAATGATTTAGGAATTTCAGCCAATACCGTACAATGGCTCTCCACAGGATATATGTTAGTAAACGGAATTGCGATTCCTATAACGGCCTTTTTAATAGAGAAGTTTGGAACAAGAAAACTGTTCATTAGCGCCATTTTTTTATTTACATTGGGTTCGGTAGTATGTTCAGTGTCAGCAAACTTTAGTATGCTCATGATCGGAAGGGTCATTCAGGCTTGCGGTGCCGGTATTATTATGCCCCTGTTAATGACTGTATTTTTTGCATTATTCCCTCCGGAAAAACGCGGCAAGGCTATGGGGATTATGGGGATTGTCATGATATTTGCTCCTGCGATTGGTCCCACATTATCCGGGTGGCTCATTGGCCATTTTTCATGGCGGTTATTGTTCGATATTGTTATCCCAATCGGTGTACTTGATTTAATTCTTAGCTTCATGTGGATGAAGGACGTTACTAAAGTAACAAATCCTAAATTTGATTTCTCAGGATTTTTATTTTCAACCCTAGGTTTTGGGTTCTTGTTATACGGATTCAGTGAAGCGGGTAATGATGGCTGGTCCAGTAAAACAGTGGTTATTTCCTTAATCATAGGAATTATTTCTTTAATCTGTTTTGTTTGGCGCGAACTGACGGCAGAAAAGCCAATGCTTGATTTACGGGTCTTTAAATATGATATTTTCGCCTTAACAACGGTTATCAGTATGATTGTTAACATGGCTATGTTTGGCGCCATGATCTTACTTCCGATTTATTTGCAAAACATTCGAGGGTATACAGCATTACAATCAGGTCTGTTGATGCTTCCGGGTGCCATCGTGATGGGCATTATGTCACCTATCTCAGGAGCCCTTTTTGATAAAATCGGCGCAAGGTGGCTAGCCGTCACTGGTTTAGCAATTACTGTACTTACCACATGGGGATTTACCAGTCTGAGTATGACGACCAGTTATGGCCATATTCTGTTTCTATACGTGATGCGAATGTTTGGAATGTCCTTTATCATGATGACCGTCATGACAGAAGGATTGAATCAGCTACCACGTCATCTTGGCGCTCATGGGACGGCTGCCTCTAATACAGCAAGGCAAGTCGCTGGAAGTATAGGGACCGCCTTCCTAGTTACAGTCATGACGACAAGACAAGGGTTCCATTATAGTGAGTATGGGGATGCAATCTCAAGTTCCAATTCTTTTATAACCAGTAGTTTATCGCAGCTAGCTCAAGGTCTGTCAGCTTTCACGAACCTGCCGGTTTCAACAGGAAAAGAGCTTTCAACTTATTTAATTTACGGCCAAACCATGCAGCAAGCTACGATTGATGGGATTAATGATGCCTTTATTGTTGCAACCGGAATCGCATTTGTAGCATTAGTGCTATCGTTCTTTATCAAACGGTCCCGGGTAAATCAACAGTAAAAAGTAGTAAGTTAAATGGGAAATTTAGTTGTCCGGCTTTAATAATGTTGGGCTATCGTCTTTGAAAGAAGGGGTAGGAATGATTAATTTAGGGCTCTTGATTATTCGATTGGCTGTGGGAATGACGTTCGTGGGGCATGGATGCCAAAAATTATTCGGCTGGTTTGGCGGTCCTGGGGTAGTCAAGTTTGGTGAATTTTTAGGGTCGATTGGAATCAAGACTGGCGGCAAGACATGGGCGATTTTAGCAGGAATATTTGAATTGGCCGGCGGACTGCTGTTTTCAGCGGGACTGCTCACCTGGCTAGGTGCAATCCTTATCATTATAGTTATGATTGATGCCATCTTCACCGTCCATGGCAAAAATGGCTTTTGGCTGACTGAAGGCGGATATGAATATAACTTTATTTTGATCGCTGTAGTCCTTGGAGTTGCGCTCATTGGACCGGGGGATTATGTATTAATTTATAAGGCATAGTTCGAGGGGAGTTCTGCTAGTTTTTTAATGGCCTTCATCACATGATGAAGGCCATTCCCTTGCTCCTGCTCAGATTTTTCATAAAAATCGAACTTCATATTATTACATATAGTATAAGTGCCTGTTACTACCTACATTCTGTCGAATTCTTCGACATTTTCAGGAGCGTGACAGCATGGCCATAATCGTCTTGGCTAGCACGGCTCTTTACTACTTCATGCATGGGAAAAAAAAGAAGCCACTGCAGAAGTCAGGCAGGATGCGGTTTAAAGGTGACCGACACAGCAGGATGATGCAAAAGAACCCGCCCCCAATGCATCAAGGGGGTGGGCACCGTTTCTCAGCAACTCGCTCTAATATGAGTTTGGAACAAACCTACATTGACCTGTCATTGTTTTGATGGGAGATATATTTTTTAGGTATCGCATCATTATACGGCATTTTGCTATGACCGTAGCTGCGATGAATCATCATATATAGTAAACCAGCAGCGACAACTACGATTCCCGAAACGAGCACGATATAGTTATCATACCAAGCTGCATCTGGCGTTCTTGGCCAGCACATGTTAATCATTGCAATTATTCCATAGACAAGAGCACCAATATTGATAGGCAGTCCCCACTTGCCCAATTGGTACTTGCCACTTGGCTTCCATCCTTTTAATCTAGCTCGAATTGCAGCAAGGACAACCATTTGGAATCCAATATAAATTCCAAGCGACGCAAAACTGATGATCTTTGTGAGCGCGTCTGTAGATACCTTTGATCCAAGAACAATAATAGCTGGAACAAAAGCTGCAAGAAGCAGCGAATAAGGTGGAATGTGACGAGCAGGTGAAAACTTTTTTAAGTATCGGCTTCCTACAATCATGTCATCACGCCCATAAGAATAGGCAAGTCTGCTGGCAGCCGCCTGTAAACTTATTGCACATGAAAGGAAAGAAATCAATACAATGCCCATTACGATCTTTGCACCAACATTACCAAATGCATTAGTTAATATCGTATCAACTGGCGTAACATCTTTACCAGCGATAACTGCCGGAATATCAGCAATGGAAAGTACTAAAGCAAGGCTAACAAAAACTGCGGCAGCACCACCAATGTAAATCGTCCTGCGCATTGCCTTTGGGATCAGAGCACCTGGATTGGGTACTTCTTCCGCAACATCACCACAAGCTTCGAACCCAAAATATAGAAAAATTCCGATTAGTCCAGCTCCAGCAAATGCATAAAAGTAGCTATGGCCGCCTTGGGCACCAAAGGAATCAAAGAGCACATCAAGACTGTGATGCCTTTGAGTAAAAAGCAGCCAAAAACCAACTGCAAGCGCGCCAATAATCTCAGCAGTAAAACCAATTATTGCTGCTGCTGCGAGAACCTTTGTGCCTAGGAAATTGATGATTGTCGATAGTGCAAGAATGACTATTGCGCAAAGAATGGTTGAGTCCACTGATACTTCGAAACCCAAAACCTCTGCCAGAAAAGGTCCAGCTCCATATACAACACTGGCAATCGTAACAAACAAAGCTATTAAGTAAACCCAGCCAGTCATCCACGCATACTTTCGTCCCCATAATCTACGGGCCCAAGGATAAACTCCTCCTGCAACAGGGAATTGTGCAACAATCTCACTAAAGACAAGTGCGACTAGTAATTGTCCAAGACCACAGATGATAAGACTCCAAATCATTGGTGGGCCGCCTTGAGCAAGTGTGTATGCAAATAATGTGTACACACCTACTACAGGAGAAAGATAGGTGAACCCAAGCGAAAAGTTTGCCCATGGACTCATGTCGCGACGAAATTCAGATTCATATCCAAGCGATGCCAGATGGGCAGCATCACTATCGTGAAGTTCTGATGCAGACCCGTCCATTTTTTTGTTAGGATGTTCTTGCATGTTTTTAAGCCCCCTTAAAATAGAAAATAGTTACATTTTCTTACATGCAAATATCGTGCCGATATATAGAATAATTAGAATATTCGGAAAAAAGCTGAAGTGGAAACTTCACTATTAATCTTAAATTATGACATTCTGTATTCAACTATGTAATAACTTTGCTATGGGGGAGATAGGGGAATAGATGCTATTTATTCTTTTCTGCATAAGTTATTCATAACTTCATAAGAACCTGGCTCTTTTTAAAATTGGAATTCTAGGAAATGAGTATTCAAATAAAAAGAAATAGAAAAAATATTGCTTTGGAATTAACCGATGTTATCTTCGGGCATAGGTCTATACGAGAATATGAAGACAGGGAAGTAAGTCAAGAACTGTTGGATCAATCTTAGATGCGGGCATCCGTGCCTCTTCTAGCGGAAATATGCAGACGTATTCGATTATCGTCACAAAAGACAAAGAGCTAAAGAAAAAATTGTACACCGCACATATGGAGCAATCGATGGTAGTGGATGCACCTATTCTATTAACATTTTGTGCCGATTTTAATAGAATGCGAAAATGGCTTGCGCTTAATGATGCACCAGTGCATTTCGATAACTTCATGAGCTTAATGATTGGTGCCATTGATGCCACATTGGCCGCACAGAACTGTGCTTTAGCAGCAGAGAATGCCGGGTTGGGCATTTGCTATATGGGATCAACGCTTGCAAATTGCGATCAAATTGGTGAGCTGCTAAACCTGCCGCCCAATGTCGTACCCGTTGTTGGTTATTCATTAGGGTACCCCGCAGAAAACCCTGCTCCGCGCGATCGTTTGCCTAGGCATGGACTTGTTCACTATGAACAATATAACGATTATTCAGATGAAGACATTCTCGAAATCTACAAAGATAGAAATGAAAAGGGTTGGAACCGGTACATGGCCAATCCTAAGCTTAAGGAAATGACCGAACGACTTGGATTGAAAAACCTCGCCCAAATCTACACCATTGCCAAGTACACGAAGGAATCTCACCTCGAGTATTCGCAAACAGTGCTGAAATACTTGGAGAAGCAGAACTTTATGGATAATGAGTGATGTTTCCCAACTTGGATAAAGGGAAAAATAATATTTGAAGTGCTAAAAGCCTTAAGTGCTAATCTTCAACATATTAAAAAAAATAAATGAGCAGGTTTATGGCCTGCCCATTTTCCTGTTTATAAGTGAAAATACTAATCTACTCTAATAGAAAACTCAATACTTCAGGTAGGGCAGCATGGGACGTCTCTATATGATTAAGGTTATGGAATTTTCTTAAGGCGGCCCCCGGAATTTTTTTCGCTAGGTACTCTGCATGCGAGATAGGCACGGATTTGTTAGCGTCGCTGTGCCAAAACTGCACAGTAGTACGAATATCTTCGAAGTTAACATTCCATGGCTTTCCGAACCCGCGGTAATCGTCTATCATCCCATACGGGGTTTTCGTGCTTTCAACGATCATTTGGATGAAAGCATCAGGAATCTTTGCTGGTACTTGTTCATTCGACTGGGCCAATAAATCTTTAATAAACCTAACAGGGTCTGCCTGGGCTTTCTTAGTAAAGGAAATGATGTCTTTAGAATCTCCCCTGGCATCTGTAAGGAAAGCTTTTTCCTCATCGCTAATATTTTCGAATAAATTAGGCAGGTAAACAGGTCCAACTCCTGCAGAGATGGCCGCTTTTGTGACACGGTGGGGAAGGCGTTGACAGCAGGCAAGGACAAAGGGAGTCCCTCCAGAACCGCCAAAAATAGCGAAATGTGCCAATCCGATGCTATCTGCAAAGAATGCTGTATCCTCCACGACGTTATCTATGGTTCGACCTGGTTGAGGGTCAGAAAGACCATAACCGGATCTCTCCAACACAAATATCCTGAAGGGCTTTGCCGATATATTTTGTGCTATCTGCTCCAACCGACTGAAGGTTCCTAAAATTCGAGCCCCGGGTGTTCCGTGCATCGCAATAATGGGAAACCCGTCTTGCTGCCCGTACTCTGCATATCCTAAGATTCTCCCATCAGGCAGCTTCATTGTATTTTCAATCATAATCCAGCCCCTTTCCTGAATTTATTGTCTTTCCCCTTACTTATAAGAAGGGATTCCTCTAACAAAAATATTATGATGCAGTAAAAATAGACCATTTTCATGATGAGCGGATCCAGTAATAAGGTCTTGAAGCCAATTAAAATGTACAAAAAAAGGATAGATAGAGCATTTATCCTGCTCCACTATCCTTTTTATTACTAATATTAAAATGTGACCCATTAAACCGAGGATCACTTCTTAATAAATATTAAACTCCCATTTTCCCTTGAATGACGACCTGTTCCGATGCCTGCTTTTGCTTCTTATTTACAAGATAGATACTGGCCACGATCAGGACGATTCCTAAGAATAAAAGTTTCGTAAAGGGTTCATTTAATAATACAGTTCCGATGATAACTGCGAGCATTGGAACCAAGAATGTAAATGTTGCCACAACACTGGCATCTCCTGTTTTCACAAGTATAACGTAGAGAATCCATGATAACGCAATCCCTAGAATCGTACCAAAGGAAAGACCCCATTTAAACGTATCATTCCAAACAATACTGGACCAATTCTCAGACGAAAGTCCGGCTATCATCAGAACACATCCCCCAATTAAACACTGGAATGCCACCATCCAAAGAGAATCAACCGAGTGAGAATTTTTTTTGGTGTACACTGTACCTAATGCCCAGGAAAGCGCGGATAATATGCCGAGTATAATACCTAAAATAGAAACATGGCCGGAAAATCCTTCTGCGCTTACAGAAATGACTCCAAGAAACCCTAGAATAAGTCCCAATACCTTAGGGAGGGTCATCGATTCGCCTAACCATAGCCATGCAAGCAGACCTACTAAAATAGGTTGAAAATAGACAATGACTGAGAATAAGCCTGATGGTACTAATTTAAGCCCCATAGTCTGCAGCCCATAGAACAAAGCAATATTTAAAGTGCCGGTGACGACATATATTTTCCAATTCTTTCGCCATTGGATCCGGTCACGTGTTTTCCAAATGACAGCACCTAGGAGTACACCGCCAAACAAACACCTCATCCCTGCAAAAAGCAAAGGAGGTGTATACACTAATGCAACTTTATAAATTGGCCAAGAAACACTCCAAATTATAATTAAGCCTGCCATCATTAAAAACCATTTTAATTTCATTAGATCTCTTCTCCCTCAGTTTAATAGAACTAACTGCTGGCTCATAGACCTTTGATGTATATAGCCTATCTCTATTTCTTATAAAAACCAACTTTAATAGAATACGCCCCTATGTAAAATATTTCAATTAAGAAACTTGGATAAAAATCTGGAAGGTGTTTACGCCCATAGAAAAAACGCTTGAATCTTTTTTGATTCAAGCGTTTTTTCT